>JAODNN010000105.1 GCA_025465355.1 Blastococcus sp.
CCGCCTACGGTGGTCGGAATGCGGCGGTTCTTCTACGACACCGAGTTCATCGAGGACGGCACCACCATCGATCTCGTCTCGATCGGCGTCGTCGACGAGACCGGCCGTGAGTTCTACGCCGTCAGCACTGAGTTCGACCCCGCCCGGGCGATCCCGTGGGTGCGTCGCAACGTGCTCGACCAGCTGCCGCCGCCGGCCGACAAGGCCTGGCGCAGTCGCGAGCGGATCCGCGAGGACCTGCTCGCCTTCCTCACCGGGCCGGGGGAGGAGATCGAGCTGTGGGCCTGGTTCGGTGCCTACGACCACGTCGCGCTGTGCCAGCTGTGGGGCGCGATGCCGGCGCTCCCGCGGCCCATCCCGCGGTTCACCCGGGAGCTGCGTCAGCGCTGGGACGACGCCGGCCAACCGGAGCTGCCGCCGAAGCCGTCCGGCACCCACGACGCGCTGGTCGACGCCCGCTACAACCTCGCCCGCTGGCAGGCGATGGAGGGCCGCCGGCCGCGGTGACGCCCCGACGGCGGCACGAGTCCGATCAGCCTGCCCGCGCGGGGGTGGGGGTGAAGGTGACCGGGAGCTCCCGCAGGCCGCGGAGCACGCCACCGCCGGTCCACCGCAGCTCGTCCTCCCGGGCGGCGAGGGACAGCTCCGGCAGCCGGGACAGCAGTGCGGCGAACGCGACCTGCCCCTCCAGCCGGGCGAGCGGCGCGCCCAGGCAGTAGTGCACGCCGTGCCCGAAGGCCAGGTGGCCGGGATCTGTCGAGCCGACGTCGAGGCCGTCCGGGGCCGGGAAGCGGCCGGGGTCGCGGTCGGCCGCCGCGATGGCGAGCAGCACCATGTCGCCGCGCGCGATCCGCACTCCGCCGATCTCCAGGTCCTCGAGGGCGTAGCGCATGATCCCCGGGTTGACCGGGCCGTCGAAGCGGAGCAGCTCCTCGACCGCCTGCGGTACCAGCGCGGGGTCGGCGTGGAGCCGGTCGAGCTGGTCCGGGTGCCGCAGCAGCGCCAGCGTGCCGTTGCCGATGAGGCTGACTGTGGTCACGTAACCGGCGATCAGCAGCAGGAAGGTCATCGCGAGGAGCTCCTGCGGGTCGAGCCGTTCACCCTCGTCGGTCGCCTGGATCAGGTCGGTGAGCAGGTCGTCCGCCGGCTTGGTCCGCTTGGCGGCCAGCAGATCGGCGAGGTAGCCGTGCATCCGCTCGCGGGCCGCCTCCACGCGGGTCATGTCGCTGTGCAGGTCGAAGGGCCGGTCCAGCATCTCGTCGGTCCAGGTACGGAAGACGTTCCGGTCGGTCTCCGGGACGCCGAGCAGTTCCCCGATCACGGTGACGGGTAGGGGCAGCGCGAACTCGCCGACCAGCTCGGCCGTGCCCCGGGGAGTGATGCGGTCGAGCAGCGCGTCGGTGATCTCCTGGATCCGCGGACGCAGACCCTCCACCCGGCGGGCGGTGAACGCCCTGGACACCAGCCGGCGCAGCCGCGTGTGCTCCGGCGGGTCCGTGCCGATCATGCTGCGGCTGAGGAAGTCGCCCCGCATGGCCTCGGTCAGGGCGCCGGCGTGGTGCGGGTCGTTGCTCAGCCGCGGCTCCGACAGCGCCGCCAGGACGTCGTCGTACCGGGTGACCATCCACACGGGCATGTTCATGCGCATGTCGACCTGGAGCACCGGGCTGCTCTCCCGCAGCCTGGTGAGGAAGGGGTGCGGGTCGGCCAGGACTGCGGGGTCGACCAGTGGCGTGGCCGGGACGGTCATGATCGTCATCTCTCCGGGACGAAGCCCCCGTGGAACACGACGAGCCTCGCACCGGAGGAGCCCCCGGTGCACCCTCCTGCGCGCCGAGCCGGCGTCCCCGCCGCGAACCCGCTCAGCTGCGCAGGTGCGCCCAGTCCTCGGGGTGCCGGCGCAGGTGCTCGGCGACGGTGAGTGCCGGGTGCCCGGTCAGCCGCGGGACGACGTCGGTCACGGTCGCCAGCTCGCCGGCGGCGATCGCCAGGTAGCTGGTCACCCAGCCCTCGATCTCCCAGTCCGGATGCCCGGAGGGACGACGCGTGGCCCATGCCTCCTCGACCGTCTGGTCGCGGTACTCGACCGGCCGGCCGGTGACCTCGGTCAGCACCGCCGCGGCCTCGGCCATCGTCAGCGCCTCGGGGCCGGTCACGTCGAGCGCCTGCCCGTCCAGCTCGTCGTCGTCCCGCAGCAGGACGGCGACGGCGACGTCGGCCAGGTCGTCGCGCGAGACGAACCCGGTGCGCCCCTTGCCGGCGGGGGCGGCGATGACCGCGCGGCCGTCCTCCGGCGTGGCGAAGAACGGCACGAAGTCGGCGTACATGTTGTGGCGCAGGAAGGTGTGCCGGATGCCGGTGCCCGCGATGCGCTGCTCGGTCGCCCAGTGCTGCCGGACGAGGGTGAAGACCGCATCGGGCCGGGCGCCCACGAACGAGGTGTAGACGATCCGCTGCACGCCCGCCGCCGCTGCGGCGTCGACGGCCGTGACGTGCTGCTGCAGCCGGTCCTCGGCCTCGGCGGCCGAGACCAGGTAGAGGGTGTGCACCCCCTGGAGAGCCGCGACGAGCCCGCGTCCGTCGGAGTAGCCGCCCGGGTGCTCGACGATCTCCGCGTCCGGCACCCGCGGCGCCCGGGATGCGTCGCGCACCAGCAGGCGAATCGGGGCATGTCCTGCTGCGGCGAGGCGGGCGGCGACCCGTCCGCCCAGGGCTCCGGTAACCCCGGTCACTGCAATCAGGCCTGTTCCGGCGCTCCGGCTTCCCACCTGCGGCATCATGACGCGAAGCAACCGCTCGCCCCCCGAGCCCCTTCCCGGAGGAACGAACCATGCGCATCGGCATCCTCACCGGCGGGGGCGACTGCCCGGGCCTCAACGCCGTCATCCGGGCAGTGGTTCGCAAGGGCATCGCCGAGCACGAGGACGAGATCGTCGGGTTCCGCGACGGCTGGCGGGGTGTCCTCGAGGCCGACACCGTGCCGCTGGACCTGTCCGCGGTCCGCGGCATCCTGCCGCGGGGCGGCACGATCCTGGGCACCTCCCGCACCAACCCCTACGGCATCGAGGGTGGCGCCGACCGGGTGCTCGCCAATCTCGAGCGCCTGGGCATCGACGCGCTCGTGCCGATCGGCGGCGAGGACACCCTCGGGGTCGCCACCCGGCTGGCGGACGACGGTGTGCGCGTGGTCGGCGTCCCCAAGACCATCGACAACGACCTGGACTCCACCGACTACACCTTCGGCTTCGACACCGCCGTCGGTGTCGCCATGGAGGCGATCGACCGGCTGCACACCACTGGCGACAGCCACCACCGCACCCTCGTCGTCGAGGTGATGGGGCGGCACGCCGGCTGGATCGCGCTGCACGCGGGCATGGCGGGGGGCGCGAACGTCATCCTCATCCCGGAGAACCCGTTCGACGTCGACGCCGTCGTCGCGCACTGCCAGCACCGGTTCGACTCCGGGTTCTCACCGATCGTCGTCGTCTCCGAGGGCGCCACGCCCAAGAACGGCGGCCTGGTGCTCAGCGGCGGGGAGAAGGACGCCTTCGGGCACGTCCGCCTGGGCGGGGTCGGGACGGCGCTCGCGTCGCTGATCGAGGAGCGCACCGGCCGGGAGGCGCGGGCCGTCGTCCTCGGGCACGTGCAGCGCGGCGGCACCCCGTCGCCGTTCGACCGGGTGCTCGCCACCCGGTTCGGCCTGGCCGCGGTGGACGCCGTGCACGACGGGCAGTCCGGGGTGATGGTGGCGCTGCGCGGAACCGACATCGTGCGGGTGCCGCTGGCGTCGGCCACCGCGTCCCTCAAGCTGGTCCCGCCGGAGCGGTACGCCGAGGCCGAGGTGTTCTTCGGCTGACAGCGTTCGGCGTGACGGGGCCCGCGCCGTACCCTCAGGTACGTGAGTCTCCCCGAACCTGCTGAGCTGGTCCCCGGTCTGGACCGGTGGCGGGATCTCCCCGCCGCCCAGCAGCCGCAGTGGCCCGACAGGCCGGCGCTCGACGCGGTTCTGCAGACCCTCTCCACGGTGCCGCCGATCGTGGCGCCCGCCGAGATCGACGCGCTGCGTTCCCAGCTCGCGGACGTGGCGCGGGGAAAGGCGTTCCTGCTCCAGGGCGGCGACTGCGCGGAGACCTTCGACCTCAACACCGAGCCGCACCTGCAGAGCACCACGCGGACGCTGCTGCAGATGGCCGTCGTCCTGACCTACGGCGCGAGCGTGCCCGTGGTGAAGGTCGGCCGGGTCGCCGGGCAGTACGCCAAGCCCCGCTCGTCGGACACCGACGCGCTGGGCCTGCCCTCCTACCGGGGGGACATGGTCAACGCGCTGGACCCGGTGCTGGAGAAGCGGATCCCGGACCCGTACCGGCTGGTCCGCGCGTACGCCAACTCGGCGGCCGCGATGAACATGATCCGGGCGTACGCGCGGGGCGGCCTGGCCGACCTGCACGCGGTGCACGACTGGAACAAGGACTTCGTCGCGAACTCCCCGGCCGGCGTGCGGTACGAGGTCATCGCCCGCGAGATCGACCGGGCCCTGGCGTTCATGAGGGCCTGCGGCATCGACTCCGACGCGCTGCGGGGCGTGGAGCTCTACAACAGCCACGAGGCGCTGATCCTCGACTACGAGCGGGCGCTGCTGCGGGTCCACGAGGGCCGCGCGTACGCGTCGTCGGCGCACTTCGTCTGGGTGGGGGAGCGCACCCGCCAGATGGACGGTGCGCACATCGAGTTCGTCTCGAAGCTCGCCAACCCCATCGGCGTCAAGATCGGCCCGACGACGACGCCCGAGCAGGCCACCGAGCTGGTCGAGCGGCTCGACCCGGAGGGCGTGCCCGGCCGGCTCACGCTGATCAGCCGGATGGGCAACGGCAAGATCCGCGACGTCCTTCCCGCGATCGTCGAGAAGGTGACCGCCGGCGGGCACCAGGTCGTGTGGCAGTGCGACCCGATGCACGGCAACACCCACGAGTCCTCCACCGGCTACAAGACCCGCCACTTCGACCGCGTCGTCGACGAGGTGCTGGGCTTCTTCGACGTCCACCGGGCGTTGGGCACGTGGCCGGGCGGCATCCACGTCGAGCTCACCGGTGAGGACGTCACCGAGTGCCTCGGCGGCGCGATGGAGATCAGCGACGAGGACCTCAACAGCCGCTACGAGACGGCGTGCGATCCGCGACTGAACACCGGGCAGTCGCTGGAGCTGGCCTTCCTCGTCGCGGAGATGCTGCGTGGATAAGGACCCCGTCCTCCTCATCCCTCGCAGGCTCGGGACGAGCCTCTGGACGGGGCCATGATCGACCTGCGGTCCGACACCGTCACCCGGCCGACCGCGGCGATGCGCCGCGTCATGGCCGAGGCCGAGGTCGGGGACGACGTCTACGGCGAGGACCCGTCGATCAACGCGCTCGAGGAGCGGGTCGCCGGGATGTTCGGCCACGAGGCGGCGCTCTTCGTCCCCTCCGGGACCATGGGCAACCAGATCGGCATGCGACTGGTCTGCGAGCCCGGCCAGGAGGTGCTCTGCGACGCCGACGCGCATGTGGTCACCTACGAGATGGGCGCCGCGGCGGCGATCTTCGGCATCTCGACCCGCACGGTGGTGTCCGGCACGCCGGGGCGGGGACAGGGCCGGCTCGACGCGCAGCAGCTGATCGACCAGGTGCGCCCGCGCGACGACTGGCACCTGACCGCTACGGCCGCCATCGCCGTGGAGAACACGCACAACCGCGGCGGCGGCATCGTGCAGCCGCTCGACGAGCTGCGGTCGCTGTGGAACTGGTCGCGCGAGGCCGGAGTCGCCGTGCACCTCGATGGCGCGCGGATCTGGAACGCCGCCGTCGCCTCGGGCACCGAGCTGGCGACCTACGGCCGGCTGGCCGACACGGCGTCCGTCTGCCTGTCCAAGGGGCTCGGGGCTCCGGTCGGCTCGGTGCTGGTCTCGTCGGCGGAGCGGATCGCCACCGCCCGGTTGTGGCGCAAACGGCTCGGCGGCGGGATGCGCCAGGCGGGTGTCCTCGCCGCGGCCGGGCTGTACGCGCTCGACCACCACCTCGACCGGCTCGCCGAGGACCACGAGCACGCCCAGCTGCTGGCGAAGCGGCTCGGCGTCGACCCGTCGTCCGTCGAGACCAACATGGTCGTCCTGGACGACGTCGCCGCGCCGGTGATCGCCGAGGCCGCGAAGGCGCAGGGCGTGCTGGTCAGCCAGGTCAGTGCGCGGAAGATCCGGCTGGTCACGCATCTCGACGTCGACCGGGCCGCGGTCGACCGCGCCGCCGACGTGCTGGCTGCACTGCTGTAGCGACGTCGGCGAGCGTTGTCCCTGGGCAGGCCATTCGAGCCGTCGAAATGTCCGGTGGAGGACAACGCTCGGCTGGGTCGGACGAGCTCAGGCGAAGCCGTTCGTGACGATCGCCCGGAGGCTGCCGTCCCGCAGCGTCGCCATCACCTGGTGCTCGTGCGGGACGACGGGGTCGGGTAGCGCGGTCAGGTCGAACCACCGCAGATCCGCGGACTTGTCCGCCTCCTGAATTCGTGGCTCGCCGGCCCAGCGGCGGCACTCGAAGAAGAAATCGACCCGTTCGTCGATCGGGCCGTGCGGAGCCACGGTTCGGTGCATCGCACACAGCGGTACCAGGTCGGCGGGTTCGACCCGGATCCCGAGCTCCTCCGCAGCCTCCCGGACGGCGGCGTCCAGAACGGACTCGCCCGCCTCGACGTGACCGGCGGCCGCGGCAGTCCAGTGCCCGTCCATGTAGCCGGTGCCCTCTCGCAGCTGGAGCAGCAGCTGGTCAGCGCCGTCCTCGCTGCGTCGCAGGAACACGTACGCCGCCGGCACCACCTGGAACCGCACGCCTTCCCCCTTCCAGTGATCGAGTGATACGAACTCGTGGTGATCAGCGGCTGATGGCCACGACTTCGTAGCACTCGGGCGACACGGAGCGCTCAGGCGGCGGGGCGGGCCTCGTCTGCGGGTGCGTCGCGCAAGGAGCAGAGCAGGGCGATGTCGCGGGCGTGGCCGGCGGAGGGAGAGCCGTCGAGCTCGCTGGGGGTCTCGACGACGACCGGGACGCCGGGCATCGAGGGATGGGACAGCAACTCGGCGAACGGCGCGACCCCGATCGAGCCCGCACCGATGGTGGTGTGCCGGTCGCGCTTGGAGCCGCACTCGTCGAGCGAGTCGTTGGCGTGCACCAACCCGAGCCGGCCGGGGCCGACCGTGGCCAGGAGCGCGTCCAGGGTCGCCGTCATCCCGCCCGGCACGGCCAGGTCATGGCCGGCCGCCCAGGCGTGGCAGGTGTCGAAGCAGACGCCCACCAGCGGGTGCCCGTCGAGGGCAGCCAGGTAGGGGCCGAGGTCCTCGACGGTGGCGGCCAGCGACTTGCCCCCGCCTGCGGTCGGCTCGATCAGCAGCCGCGGGGCGTCGTCCGGAAGCCCGTCGAGCACCGGCAGCAGCCGCTCGTGCAGTTGGCGCAGCGCTGCCTCGTACCGGTCCTCGCCGACGGCGGAGCCGGCGTGCACCACCACGCCCCGGCAGCCGAGCCGGGCGCCACGGGCCAGGTTGTGCGCGATGGAGGCGATCGACTGCTCGACGGTGGCCTCGGTGGGGGAGCCGACGTTGACCAGGAACGGCGTGTGGATGAACGAGGGCACCCCACGCTCGGCGCAACCGGAGGTGAACAGGGCATCCTGCGCAGGATTGCCGTCGGTGAGCTTCCACCCGCGCGGGTTGCCGACGAACACCTGCACCGCCCCGGCACGGACGGCGTCGGTGTAGGCGAGGCCGCCCTTCGCCAGGCCGCCCTTGATCTGGATGTGTGCGCCGATGGGCGGCGCGCCCGCGGGGGAGAGCACGGTCAGAAACTCACTCACAAACTCACTCAGAAACTTACAAGGATCCGGACGGTGGTGCCGGTGTCGACGACCTTCCCGGCCCGCGGCGTCTGCTGGCGCACGTTGTCACCGAAGAACCTGGTGGCCTCCACCTTCAGCCCCGCCTTGGTGAGGACCGCGGCAGCGTCCGCAGCCGACATGCCCGTCACGTCGGGCACCTTGACCTGAGGCACACCGGCCGAGAGCTGGACGCTCACCGTGCTGCCGAAGGGAACCGCACCGGCGGAGGCGGCCGGCGACGTGGCCATGACCAATCCCTTGCCGACGGCCGCGCTGCGACCGTCCGGTACCCGGTTGACCGCGAAGCCGAGCTTCTTGAGGTTGTCCGTGGCCTGCTCGAGCTTCTGGCCGGTGACATCCGGGATGGCGACCGGCTCGTGGCCCTTGCTCACCAGCATGGTGACGACCTGGCCGCGCTTGAGGTCCGTTCCGGCCGGGGGGACGAACTGGATCACGAGGCCTGCTTTCACCTCGTTGGAGTACCGCTGCTCGCTGGTGAACTGGATCTCCGGCAGGGTCTCCTGGAGCTTCGCCGTGACCGCGTTCTCCGGCTGGTTCAGCAGCGCCGCATCCACGCGGAAGCGCTCAGGGCCTTTCGACACGATCAGCCGCACGTTGCTGCCCCGGATGGCTTCGCCGGCCCCGGGCTGGGTGGAGATCACCTGGCCGGCGGGCACCTTCTCGCTCCACTGCTGCGTGCAGCAGTCCGCGGAGAGCCCGGCACCCTCGATCAGGGTGATGGCGGAGTCCTGCGGCTTGCCGATCACCTCGGGGACGGTCGTCCAGCGGCCAGATCCCAGCCACCACCCGATCGCGCCGATCGTGACGGCCAGCAGGAGTACCAGCGCGAAGGCGAGACGGGCACGACGGCGCCGGATGTGCTGCGGGACGCCGGGCCGCGGTCGCTCGGGGGCGGGGCGGCGGCCCCCGACGTGCGTCGTCGGGCCGGCGCCCATGCCGGGGAGCATGCTCGTGCGCCCGGCGCGGTCGGACTGGTTGTCGAGGACCTCGGTCATCGGGTCGCTCGGGTGCCGCGGGCGGGTGGGCCGGTTGGTCGGCCGCAGAGTGCCGGGCCCGGCGGTGCTGCGGCCGGTCGGCACCGGCACCGGCTCGATGCCGAGGTCCTTGCGCAGGTCGGCGAGCTCGGCGAGGAAGGCGCCGGCGTCGACGGGGCGGCCGGCGGGGTCGCGGCGCGTCGTCCGGGCCACCAGCTCGTCGACCTGCCAGGCGATGCCGGGCACCTCGGCCGACGGCAGGGGGACGTCGTGGTGGACGTGCTGGTAGGCCACCGCGAGCGGGGTGTCCCCGCCGTAGGGCGGATGGCCGGTGAGCATCTCGTACAGCACGATCCCGGCGGCGTAGATGTCGCTGCGGGCGTCCGCGCGGCCGCGCTCGAGCTGCTCGGGGGACAGGTAGGCGACCGTGCCGATGAGCACGCCGCCGGTCTGGCTGGTCTGCCCCGTGCCGACGACGGCGCGGGCCAGCCCGAAGTCGGCGACCTTCACGACGCCGTCGACGCCGATGAGCACGTTCTCCGGCTTGATGTCGCGGTGCACGATGCCGGCGCGGTGGGCCGCGGTCAGCCCGGCCAGCACCGGCTCGAGGACGGCGAACGCCTCACCGACGGTCAGCCGGCCGCGGGCATGCAGGAGGTCGCGCAGCGTGCGGCCGCGGACCAGCTCCATGACCAGGAACACCAGCCCCTGGTCGCTGCCCTGGTCGCTCACCGACACGACGTTGGGGTGGCTGAGCATCGCCGCGGCGCGGGCCTCGCGGGTGAACCGGTCGACGAAGGTGGGGTCGTGGACCAGGTGGTCGGCCATGATCTTGACCGCCACCGTGCGGTGCAACCGCAGATCGGTGGCCGCGTACACCGTGGACATGCCACCACGGGCGAGCCGCTCCTCGAGGCGGTAACGCCCTTCGAGGACCCGGCCCACGACGGGGTCGGTCACGGCGGTGTCCACTCGGACGAGTGTAGAAGTGCCGACGGCGGGGATCGGCGAACCACGCGGTGGAGGGGGCCGCCGGGGCGCCTGGTGCAAATGGTCAGGTGACAGGCCCCATCGGCGTCCACGCCCGCGTCACCGTGTCCCGGGGAACGCTTCGCACGTCGGGCAGGCCGCACAGTGCCATCGTGTGCGCCAATTCGGCGCCCAGGCCGGTCAGCACCCGCGACACGCCGGAGCTCCCTCCGGTCGCCAGCCCCCAGACGGCCGGCCGGCCCACGAAGACGGCGGTCGCGCCCAGTGCCAGGGCGGTCAGGACGTCGGAGCCCGAGCGGATGCCGCCGTCGGCGTACACCTCCACGTCGTCGGCCACCGCCGCCACGACCTCGGGGAGCGCGTGCGCACTGGCGATCACCGGATCGGCCTGCCGCCCGCCGTGCGCGGACACCCACACCGCGGCCGCTCCGGCCTCGACGCACCGTGCGGCGTCGTCCCCGCGGAGCACGCCCTTCACCACGACCGGCAGCCCGGAGAGCTCCGCGAACCGGCCGATGTCGTCGAAGGTCCAGACCGGGCTGTCCGCCGCGGTGCCGGAGCGGTCGGGCGGGTGGTTGGCCAGCGGAAGGTCGGCCGGCAGAGCGAAGTCGTGGGCGAGGTCGCGCAGCCGCCGGCCCATCACCGGCAGGTCGGCGGTGAGTACGAGCGCCTTGTACCCGGCCTGCCCCGCCCGGCGCGCGAGGTCGGCGGTGTGCGCGGGAGAGTGCAGCCGGTAGAGCTGGAACCACTTGGGTGCCTGCGGCCTGGTGGCCGCGACGTCGTCCAGACCGGTGCTCGCGGACGTCGAGACGGTCATCAGCGCAGCCGCTGCCGCCGCGCCGCGCGCCGTCCCGCGCTCTCCGTCCGGGTGTGCCATCGCCTGGTAGGCCCAGGGGGCGACCCCGATCGGCATGCCGACCTCGGTGCCCAGCAGGGACGTGCCGAGGTCCACGGCGGCCACCCCGCGCAGCACCCGCGGCCGCAGCCGCCACGCACGCCAGGCGCCAGGGGCTTCGCGGAGCGTGGTCTCGGACTCGGCGCCGCCTGCGTAGTAGTCGGCCACCGCGGGTGAGAGAACCGCGCGGGCCTGCGCCTCGAGCGCGACCAGGTCGAGCACGTCGGGCCGGTCCTCCGGGCCGGCGGCGGGCGCCTCGGGCCGGCGGCGGCGCTGCCCCGGCGCCCCCGCCCCGCCGAGCCACGGGCCGGGCGCCGGAGGTACGTCGTCACCGGGCGCCATAGGCTGGCACTCTATGGACACGCTCACCCCCTCGGACGCGGCCCAGCTCCTCGGCGTCTCGCCCAACCGGGTCCGCCAGCTGCTGCGCGACGGCAAGCTCATGGCTGTGCCCGGTAGCGGCAACGGCAAGATCCCCGCCGACTTCGTGCAGGACGGCGCCGTCCTCAAGCACTTACCCGGCCTGCTGACCGTGCTGCGCGACGGCGGCTTCAGTGAGCAGGAGGCGTTCGACTGGCTGTTCCGGGAGGACGACTCGCTCCCCGGCACGCCGGTGCAGGCGCTGCGGGACGACCGGCACACCGAGGTCACCCGCCGCGCCCAGGCCATGGCGCTCTAGACCCATCGATCGATGGGGCACCTGACCTACCTCGCGCTCCTGGCCGGGTGCCTGGTGCTCACCGCGCCTCTGGAACTGGTGCTGAGGGTGCGGGTCTACGCCCGCTGGCGGAGGTTCCTGCTGGCGGTCCTGCCCGAGTTCGTCGTCTTCGTCGGATGGGTGCTGTACGCGATCGCGCAGGGCCACTGGCGCTACGACGCCGGGCGGACTCTCGGGCTGCGGCTGCCCGGCGGGATCCCGGTCGAGGAGGTCCTCTTCTTCGTCGTCGTCCCGCTGTGTGCGGTACTGGCGCTGGAGGCGGTGCGGAAGGTGACCGGCTGGGACGCCGGCTATCCGGCGGACGAGGCGGATCGATGAGCTACTCCGCGCTGGCGGTCACCGCGGTCGTCGCCGTGCTGGTGCTCGACCTCGCCGTCTACCGCACCCGCATGGTGACCCGGCCGGTGTTCTGGGTCGCGTACGCGATCGTCCTGGGCTTCCAGCTGCTGATGAACGGCGTGCTGACCGGCCTGGACGTCGTCACCTACGACCCGTCGGCGATCTGGGGCCCGCGCATCGCCTGCGCGCCGGTGGAGGACCTGCTCTTCGGCTTCGCCATGGTGACCCTCACCCTGGCCAGCTGGGCCGCGGTCAACCGGCGCGCGAACACGGCGAGGCGCCGCGGCCTGGACACCCCGACCCGCCGGTCGAGCACCCGGTAGTCCGCGCGCTCGATCGCGGTCAGGATGCCGCCGTAGAGCGCCGTGGCCGCCCGCACGCAGTCGCGCGACTCGGGGGCCAGCAGGGGCGTCCCGGGCGCGGCGTCGTCGTAGCGCCGGCGGACGACGGCCACCATCTCCCGCATCAGCGCGGCGAACCGGGCGTCGTGCCGCTTCTCGGCGAGCTGCTCGCGGGTCACGCCGTGGGCGGCCATGAGGTCGGCCGGCAGGTAGACGCGGCCGCGGTCGGCGTCCTCGGCGACGTCGCGCAGGAAGTTGGTCAGCTGGAACGCCTCGCCGAGGGCGATCGCGTACGGCTCGGCCTCCTCGCGCGGCACCCCGGCGGCTGTGCCGAGGACTGGGAGCACCTGCAGCCCGATCACCGCGGCCGAGCCCCACATGTAGCGGTCCAGTGCGGCCAGGTCGGCGTAGCCGGTGACGTCGAGGTCGCTGGACATGGCGGCGAGGAAGTCGACCAGGTGCTCGACGGGGATGCCGTAGCGGCGGACTGTGTGCACGAGGGCCAGCCGCACCGGGTCCTCGGACCAGCCCGACTCCAGCTCGGCCAGCAGGGCGCGGGACCAGCCGGTGAGGGCTGCGGCCGGGTCGGGGCCGGGCAGGTCGACCAGGTCGTCGGCGGTCCGGGCGGCGGCGTAGAGGGCGTGCACCGCCGGGCGGCGGTCGGGCGTGAGGAGGCGGGTCGCGAGGTGGTAGCTCTTCCCATGCCGGGCGGCGATCGCCGCGGCGCGCGAGTAGGCGTCGGCCAACCGCGCCTGGCGTTCGGCCTGAGCGGCCGGCGGCCGCAGGGCGGTCATACCGCCACCGGCCCGGTGATCCGCTCGGCGGCCAGCCGCCCGCTGATCAGCACCATCGGCACGCCCACGCCCGGCTGCACCGACGATCCGGCGAGGACGACGTTCTCCGGTCCGCGGCGCGGCAGCGTCGACGGCCGGAACGGACCGGTCTGCCCGAACGTGTGGGCCAGCGCGAACGGGGTGCCGGCCGCCATGCCCCGGGCAGCCCAGTCCGCCGGGGTGACCAGCTCCTCGACCTCGATCGCCCCGCCGAGGCCCGACCATCCACGCGCCTCGAGGACGCCGACGAGCTCGTCGCGGTAGTGCGGACCCAGCACGGCCCAGTCGAGGTCCGGGTTGCCCCCGCTGCGGGGGTCGAGGTTCGGGGTGGGGGCGACGACGCTGAGCACCTGCCCGCCGTCGGGGGCCAGTGACCGGTCGGTGCGCGACGGCATGCTGACCAGCAGGCTCGGGTCCGTCATGGGACGTCCATCCCGGGTCAGTTCCCCGAACACCTCCTCCCACGCCGCGCCGAAGCTGATGGTGTGGTGCGCCTGCCCGGGCAGCTCGCTCCGGACTCCCAGGTGCAGGGCCACGCAGCTCGGTGAGTAGACCGGTCGGCGCGGCCCCCGCAGCCCGGGGACCAGGCTGTGCGGTGCGTCGGAGGTGACGACGACGGCGTCCGCGGCCAGCCGGTCGCCGTCGTCCAGCAGGACCCCGCTGACCCGCCGTCCCGAGACCTCGAGCCGCCCCACGGCGGCCCCGTACCGGAAGGCGACCCCGGCGTGGGCCGCGGCGGCGGCCAGCGCGCGGGGGACGGCGGCGATACCACCCACCGGATGCCACACGCCGGCGCCGATGTCGAGCTGCGCGATGACGGCATAGGCGGCGATCGCGCGATAGGGCGAGACCCCCGCGTAGAGCGCCTGGAAGCTGAACAGCCGGCGCAGCCGCTCGTCGGCGAAGGCCCGCTCGACGTGACGGGACAACCGGCGGAAGCCGCCCCGGCGGGCCAGTGCGACCAGTTCGGGGCGCAGCAGGTCCATGGGCGAGTCGAGGTTGCGGTCGATGAACGTGGCCAGCTGCAGCCGGTACAGCTCTGCCAGGTCGGCCAGGTAGCGGCGCAGGGCAGCCGCCTCGGCCGGCCCGCACAGTTCGGCGACCTCGGCCGCGAAGGCGTCGGGGTCGGCGTGCACGTCGAGGTGGGACCCGTCGGCGAACTGCGCCCGGTAGGTGGTCGCGAGCGGCAGGAGCGTCAGGCGGTCCTCCAGCTTCTCACCGACCGCCCCGAGGGCGTCGGCCACGAGCTCCGGCGCGGTGAGGACCGACGGGCCCGTGTCGAGGGAGTACCCGCTGTGTTCCACCCGCCCGGCGCGGCCGCCCGGTCCGGTGCCGCGGTCGACCACGGTCACCTCGCGTCCGGCGCCGCGCAGCCGGAGGGCGGCGGACAGACCGGCGAGCCCGGCACCGACGACGACCACGCGCTCGGTCCGGCCCGGGACGGTGCGCACGGTCAGGCGGTGCGGGTGGTGGCCGCGACGGCGAGCGCGTCGAGCGCGGCGCGGGCCTCGTCGGCCAGCGGCGCCGCGGCGATCGCGGCGCGGGCCTCCTCGGTCCGCTCGGCGATGCGCTCCTCGACACGGGCCCGGGCACCGGTCGACTCGAGCAGCCGGCGGATCGCGTCGAACTCGTCGTGCCCGGCGTCCGGGTCGCCCAGGACGTCGGTGAGCAGCCGGCGGCCCTCGGCGTCCGCCGACTGCTCGGCGAGGGCGATCAGCAGGGTCTGCTTCCCCTCGCGCAGGTCGTCGTCCGCGGACTTGCCGGTGACGGCGGGGTCGCCGAACACGCCCAGGACGTCGTCCCGGAGCTGGAATGCCTCGCCCAGGGGGAGCCCGATCGCGGTGCAGGCGTCGGCGACGTCCGGCCCGGCGCCGGCGATGGCGGCGCCCAGCTGGAGGGGGCGCTGCACGGTGTACCCGGCGCTCTTGTACCGGGCGACGGTGAGGGCGCCGTCGGGGCCGGGCAGCCCGCCCGCGGCGCGGAGCAGGTCGAGGTACTGCCCCGCGGTCACCTCGGTGCGCATGGTGTCCCAGACGGGCCGGGCGCGACCGAGTGCCTCCGCGGAGAGCCCCGAGCAGCGCAGCAGCTCGTCGGACCAGACCAGCGCCAGGTCGCCGACCAGGATGGCCGCGCCGGTGCCGAACGTGCCCTCGTCGCCGGTGAGCCCCTCGCTGCCGTGCCGGTCCGCGAAGCCGATGTGGGTGGCCGGGCGGCCGCGGCGGGTGCGGGCGCCGTCCATGACGTCGTCGTGGACCAGGGCACTGGCGTGCACGAACTCGAGCGCGGCCACGGCCCGGAGCACGGACGCGTCGTCCTCACGGGGCTCGCCGGTGGCCGTGCCGCGCCATCCCCAGTAGGCGAAGGAGGGGCGCAGCCGCTTGCCGCCGTCCGCGAGCGCGCGCACCTCGTCGACGATCGGCACCAGGGTGGCGTCCATGGCGGCGAGGGTCTCGCGTTGCCCGTCGAGGAACTCGCCGAGCGCCGCGCCGACGGCCGAGCGGATCCGGTCCAGCTCGGCGCCGTCCGGCGAGGGGGCCGGGGAGGCGGCGGCGGAGTTCTGCTGCGTCCCGGCGGTCACCCGTTCAGTATCGCCCCACCCGGAGGGGCGGCCCCGGGCCCGGTGGAGAGCGGCGCGGCGCCCCGGCCCGATGGGTTCCGTACCCTCGGTGCTCGTGACGCGGACCGTTCGTGAGCTGATCGCCTCCGGGCGCCCGACGTGGTCGTTCGAATTCTTCCCCCCGAAGACCCCCGAGGCCGAAGTCCAGCTCTGGACGGCGCTGCGGGAGCTGGAGCGGCTGAGGCCGTCCTTCGTCTCGGTCACCTACGGCGCCGGCGGCTCGACGCGGGAGGGCACCGTCTCGGTGACCGAGCGGATCGCCACCGAGACGACGATGACACCGCTCGCACACCTCACGGCCGTCGACCACAGCGTGGCCGAGCTGCGGCACGTCGTTTCCCGGCTGGCGGCGGCCGGGGTACGCAACCTGCTGGCGCTGCGGGGGGACCCGCCCGGCGCCGATCCGCAGGCCGAGTGGCGGGCCCACCCCGAGGGGCTGCAGTACGCCGCCGAACTGGTCGCGCTCATCCGGTCGATGGGGGACTTCTCGGTGGGGGTCGCGGCCTTTCCCGAGCGGCATCCGCGCTCACCGGACTTCGACTCGGACGTCGAGATGTTCGTCGCGAAGTGCCAGGCGGGCGCCGACTTCGCGATCACCCAGATGTTCTTCCGCGCCGAGGACTACCTGCGGCTGCGCGACCGGGTGACCGGCCGCGGCTGCGACGTGCCGATCATCGCGGGCGTCATGCCGGTGACCAACGTCCGGCAGATCACCCGGATCGTGCAGCTGTCCGGTCAGGCGTTCCCGGCTGACCTCGCCGAACGGTTCGCCGCCCTGGACGGCGACCGGCCCGAGGACAAGGCGGCCGTGCGGGCGTTGGGTGTGCAGGTCGCGACCGAGCTGTGCGAGCGGCTGCTGGCCGAGGGCGTGCCGGGCATCCACTTCATCACCATGAACCGGTCGACCGCGACCCGTGAGGTCTTCACCAACCTCTCGGCCGAGCGGCTGCCGACCGCCGGCTGACGCGGCCGGTCGGCTGACCCCCTCGCCGGACAGGGGTCGACGGCGCGCGGCCCTGAAGGGGCGGTGACGAGAGCCGGCGTGCGGAGGAGGTAGCCGCAGGACATCTGGTGCTCGATGTCAGGGACGGTGCAGGAGGCGACCCCGCCTCCACGGGACGCGTCGTACCGTGGCCGGCATGGCGGCGGTACGACGTGGGACGGCCGTGCGCTGGTCCGTCGTCGGTGTGCTGGTCGTCCTCCTCGCCTCGCTGCCGGCCCTGATCGGCGCGCTGCCCGTCTCCGACGCCGCGGTCAGTGCCCACGATCTGCGCGCCGCCGTCCTGGCCAGCCGCACGGTCGCGTTCTCCGGCTATGCCGAGTCGGCCGGAGGTCTGGCTCTCCCGGTCACCGACCAGCTCACGTCGGTGGCGGATCTGTTCAGCGACCGGACGACGATGCGGGTGTGGTGGCGCGGGCCGACCGACAACCGGGTCGACGTCGTCACCGCGACCGGCGAGACCGGCACGCACACCGGCACCGGCGGCAGCTGGACGTGGGAGTACGAGCGTGCGACGGCGACGCGGGTGGCCGCCACGCCGCTGGCGCTGCCCGCCCCGCCGGATCTGCTCCCGACCGCCCTGGGCCGCAGGCTGCTGTCGGAGGCCACCGACGCCGAGCTGACGCGGATCGGTGCGCGGCGGGTGGCCGGCCGCGACGCCCTCGGCCTGCGCCTGACGCCCGCGGAGAAGGCCTCCTCCGTGCGCCGGGTGGACGTGTGGGTGGACCGGGCGAGCGGCCTGCCGCTGCAGGTGCAGGTCCTCGGCACGGAGGGGAGCCGGACTGCGCTCGACACCCGGTTCCTCGACCTCGACCTCGCCACTCCGAGCGCACGGACGACCGCTTTCTCGCCGCCGCCGGGGGCAGCCGTCCGCGTCGGGAAGGAGGCGGAGGTCGTGCTCGAGGCGGGCCGGCGGATCGAGCCGGTGCCCTTGCCCGCGACGCTGGTCGGGCTGCCGCGCCGGCACCTGGACGGCGTGCCGGCCGCCATCGGGCTCTACGGCCGCGGGGTCACCCTGCTGACCGTCGCCCCCCTGCCCGAGCGCCTGTCGGACGGGCTCTATGACTCCCTCGTCCAGAGCCCCGCCGCCATCGTGGATGACACGAGCGTGCGGGTCGCTGCCGGGCCGGTGGGGCTGATGCTGGTGGAGCCTCCGGACGAGGACCCCTACATCCTGACCGGGACGGTCACGCTCGACGCGCTGGCCGCGGCGGCGGCCCGGCTCCCCGGCCTGGGCAGCGCACGGTGAGCGGCGTGATCGTCACCCGCGGCCTCGTCAAGCGGTTCGGCCGGCTGCGGGCGGTCGACGGCATCGACCTCGACGTCCGGGCCGGCGACATCTACGGCTTCCTGGGTGCGAACGGCTCCGGCAAGACCACGACCGTCCGCATGCTGCTCGGTCTGGTGCTGCCGACCAGCGGGGAGATCGAGCTGCTCGGCGGGCGGATGCCGCGGGCCGGCCGCCGCGTGCTGCCCCGGGTCGGCTCCCTGATCGAAGGGCCGGCCGCCTACGGACACCTGTCCGGCCGGGAGAACCTCGCCCTGCTCGACGCGTCCGGCCCCGGCGGGTCCTGGCGCACCCGGCGGCAGCGGATCGCCGAAGTCCTCGACCAGGTCGGGCTCGCCGGAGTGGGCCGCCGTCCCGTCAAGGCGTACTCGCTCGGCATGCGGCAGCGGCTGGGGCTGGCGGCCGCGCTGCTCCGCCGTCCGGAGCTGCTGGTGCTCGACGAGCCCACCAACGGCCTCGACCCGCAGGGCATCGCCGAGGTCCGGGAGCTGCTGCTCGACCTGCACCGCGGCGGGACGACGGTCTTCCTGTCCAGTCACCTGCTCGCCGAGGTCGAGCAGCTCTGCTCCCGGGTCGGGGTCCTCGACCGAGGCCGGCTCGTGCTGCAGGACCAGATGGCCACCCTGACCGCGCCGACCGGTGCGACGGTGGTGCACACGCCCACACCCGACCGCGTGCGCGCCACCCTCGACGGGCGGGTGACCGCCATCGACGGCGAGCGGGTGATCGTCCGCGGCGACGACCCGGCCGAGGTCAACGCGCTGCTGGTCGGTGCCGGAGTGCCCGTGACCGGTTTGGCGCTCCAACGGCCGACCCTCGAGCAGGTGGTGCTGACCGCGACCGGTGCCAGCAGCGACCGGGTGGAGGCGGACCGGTGATCCTCGTCGAGCTGCGGAAGATGTTCCGTCGTCCGCGGACGTGGGCGACGATCGCCGTCCTCAACGCGCTGCCGATCCTGGTCGCGGTGCTGCTCGTGCTCACCGACCTCGCCCCGCGCCCGGGCGAGGGGCCACCCTTCCTCTCGGCCGTGCTCTCGAACGGCACGCTCTACCCGCTCGCGGCGCTGGCGATCGTGCTGCCGCTGTTCCTGCCGATCGCCGTCGCCGTCATCGCGGGGGACTCCATCGCGGGGGAGGCGCAGGCCGGCACGCTGCGGTACCTCCTGACCCGCCCGGCCGGCCGAACCCGGCTGCTGGTCGCGAAACTGGTCGCGGTCATGCTCTTCGTGGTGGTGGCCGTGCTCGTCGTGGCCGTTGTCGGCTACGTCGTCGGGACGACGATGTTCCATGCCCAGCCGATCGGCGGCACCGTGATCGGCGGCACGGGGGGCACCTCGTTCTCCGGCACCTCGCTCACGCCGCAGGACATCACCAACCGGACCCTGATGGGCATCGGCTACGTCGCGGTCTCGATGCTCGGGGTGGCGGCGTTCGGGCTGTTCTTCTCCACCCTCACCGAGTCGCCGCTCGGCGCGACGATGGGCGTGCTGGCCGTGCTTGTCAGCTCCTCGCTGCTGTTCACCCTCGACGCCGCCTCGCCGATTGCGCCCTATCTCCCCACGCGGTACTGGCTGTCGTTCGTCGACTTCTTCCGCGACCCGATCCAGTGGCGGGACATCACCCGCGGTCTCTCCTTGCAGGCCGTCTACGTCGGGGTGCTGCTGACCGCCGCCTGGGCCAACTTCACGACCAAGGACGTCACCTCCTGACCGGGCGGCCTCAGACGCCCTGACCGTGCCGGCCCTCGCCGGCCGCGAACCGGGCGGCGCCGGGCAGCCCGTCGACGGCCAGCGAGGTCATGCCGTGGCGGAACTCGTTCGCCAGGGCCGCCGGCTCGTCCACGCCGTCCTGCTCGAGCAGCGAGGCGCGGTCCTCCCGCAGACAGGTCTGGGGGAAGGCCGCGATGCGGGCCGCCAGCGCCTGCGCCTCGGTCAGTGCCTGGCCGGCCGGGACCACCCGGTTCACCAGCCCGATGTGGAGGGCCTCGGCGGCTTCGACCGACCGCCCGGTGAGGATCAGGTCCATCGCGCGGCCGGTGCCGATCAGCCGGGGCAGCCGGACCGTCCCGCCGTCGATGAGCGGCACGCCCCAGCGCCGGCAGTAGACCCCGAGGACGGCGGTCTCGTCGGCGACCCGCAGGTCGCACCACAGGGCGAGCTCCAGGCCACCGGCCACCGCGTGGCCGGCGATCGCGGCGATCACCGGCTTGCGCAACCGCATCCGCGTGGGCCCCATCGGCCCGTCGCCGTCCGGTTCGGTCCGGTTCCCGGCCGGCGTTCCCACGGCCCGAAGGTCCGCTCCGGAGCAGAAGGTGCCGCCCTCGCCGTGCAGGACGGCCACCGAGGCGTCCGGATCGGCGTCGAAGTCCCGGAAGGCGGCCGCGAGCTCGGCCGCGGTGATGCCGTCGACCGCGTTGCGCGCGTGCGGGCGGGACAGCCGGATCGTGGTGACCGGCCCGTCCCGTTCCACCATGACCGCCTCGGTGTCCGACATCCGCGACCACCTCCTCGTCGGGCGCGGACGCTACCCGGCCCGGTCAGCCGCTCAGCCGGGCGCAGTCGGTCGGCCCGAGGTGTACCGGCGGCCCGGCCCGCAGCTCCCTGAGCACCATCTGCTGCACCAACGGCGAGGTCGGCAACTGGCCGTGGGCCACCTGTGCCTGCGCGCACACCGATTGCACGGTCAGGTTCAGCGCGCCCGCCAACTTTGCCGAGTCCGGCGGCGTGACGGTGGTGTCCTGCGTCGTCCAGATGGAGACCCAGGTCGGTCCGTCCGGCGTCTCGTCACCGGTGTTGAGCCGGTCCAGGAAGGCGCTGCCGGTGGCCAGTTGGGCGCAGCCGACCGGGCACTGGTCCGGTGCGACGTCGCCGGCCAGGTCGGCCAGGGTCGTCCCGTGGTGCGGCGAGCCGAGGGTGACCACGCGGCGGACGACGTCCGCGTGCCCGTCGGCCACCCACAGCCGCGCGACGACGCCGCCGGCGGAGTAACCGACGACGTCGACGCTCTGCTCGCCGGTGCGGGCCAGCGCCGCGGTGACCGCGGCGTCCAGCGCTTTCGCCGAGGCGGTCAGGTCGCCGGTCCCGTCGCCGGGCAGGCGCACCACGGTCGCGTCCCTCCCTGCGGCCGTCAGCTGGTCGGCGAGGGACTGCAGCCCTGCGGTCGCGCCCCCGTAGCCGGGCACGAGAAGCACCGGGCCTGGCCGGAGCTGGGTAGCCGGCCTCGTGCGTCCCGGCTTCGCCGTCCCGTAGAGCGCGACGGTGACGAGGACGGCGAGACCAGCGGCCACCAGCGCCAGCACGGCCAGGGCCAGCCGTCGTCGGGCGGGGGCGAGTCCGGTCAGCACCCCCCTACTGTCCCTGGTGCCGGGTGTCCCTGGTGCCGGGCCGGGCGCCACCGTCCACTCGAGATGCCCGGGCAGGACGGCAGGGAGGTGGGGGTGCGGTGCTGAGCCGGCAGGAGTACCTGGCCGCCTGGTCGCGGTGGCACGGCAACGCCGATACGGAGAGCGGGCTGGTGCGCCGATGGCTGTCCATGGCCTACGCGCTGGCCCGCCCCCTGGCGGGGCTGCCGCCCGTGGTGGTGACGGCGGCCGGGCTGGCGGCAGCCGGCGCGGCGGTGCTGCCGGCGGCGGCGGGTGGGGCATGGCTCGTCGCGGCGGGCCTGCTCGTCGGCGTGTCGGGGCTGCTCGACTCGCTCGACGGCGCCCTCGCCATCGGCACCGGCCGGGCCTCCCGGCGGGGTTTCGTGCTCGACTCCGCCGTCGATCGGCTGACCGAAGCGGGCTACGCCGCGGCGCTGTGGATGGCGGGCGCTCCGGGGGCCCTGGCAGTCGCCTTCGGGGCACTCTGCTGGCTGCCGGACTACCTCCGCGCCCGGGCCGGCCAGGCCGGAGTGTCCGAGACCGGCGCTCTCTCGGTGTGGGAGCGCCCCACGCGAGTGATCGTGACAGGTCTCACTCTGAGCGGCGCCGGCGTCCTGGCCGCGGTGGAGGTGCACGGCCCCGTGGTGCCGGTCGGGACCGCGGCCGGCGTGCTGCTCGGGGCCGTCGCCGTGGGCCAGCTCGGCGTCTGGCTGCGCCGGGCCCTGGGCTGACTCCGACGGGTTCCCGCCACTCCCGCCGCGCGGGTCTCTAGGGTGGGCGGTGTCCTGACCACGAAGCAGGCCCCACACCGAGCCGGCCGCCCCCGAGGAGCAACCCCGTGCCCGTCGCCGTCACCGGCTCGATCGCCACCGACCACCTGATGACCTTTCCGGGCCGGTTCACCGAACAGTTCGTCGAGGGTCAGCTGGAGAACGTCTCACTGTCCTTCCTCGTCGACGACCTCGTACAGCACCGCGGCGGGGCCGGGGCGAACATCGCCTACGGGCTCGGCCTGCTCGGGCTCGCACCCGTGCTCGTCGGCGCCGTCGGCAGCGACTTCGCCGAGTACGAGGCGTGGCTGCGCCGGCACGGCGTCGACACGAAGAGCGTGCACTGGTCGGAGATCAAGCACACCGCCCGCTTCGTCTGCACGACCGACGCGGCCAACAACCAGATCGCGTCGTTCTACTCGGGCGCGATGTCCGAGGCCGGCCAGATCGAGCTCGGCCCGATCGAGGCGCGGGTGGGTGGGCTCGACCTCGTCGTCATCGCCCCCAACGACCCCACCGCGATGGTCCGGCACACCCAGGAGTGCCGCGACCGTGGGTTCCCCTTCGCCGCCGACCCGAGCCAGCAGCTGGCCTGGGCCGACGGCGAGATGATCCGCGGCCTGGTCGCGGGCGCGGAACTGCTGTTCACCAACGAATACGAGTCGGCCCTGCTGATGCAGAAGACCGGTTGGACCGCCGACCAGGTCCTGGAGCGGGTCGGCACGTGGGTGACCACGCGGGCCGCGGAGGGCATCGTGGTGCGACGGGCCGGTGAGGAGCCGCTGTCGGTCATCGCCGTCCCCGAGACCAAGCCTGTCGAGCCCACCGGGGGCGGGGACGCGCTGCGGGCCGGGTTCATCGCCGGCCGGATGTGGGGTCTGGGCCTCGAGCGGGCCACCCAGCTCGGGTCGGCTGTGGCCACGGCCGCGGTCGAGGTGGTCGGGACGCAGGAGTACGACCTGCCCCGGGAGAGCTTCCTCGAGCGCTTCGCCGACGCGTTCGGCGCCGACGCCGCCGACGAGGTCGCCCCGCACCTGACGTAGGTGTCTCAGTCCCCGCGGAGCTTCTCGCCGATCGATGGGTCCTCGGCCCACTTCCGGTAGGGGATACGACGGATCTCGCGCACCTCACCGATCGTGGACCATTCGTTGCCGCCCAGCCGTGCCAGCGGCATGAGCTCCTCGATCCGCGGCCTTCCGTCGCGGACCACGCTCTCCCAGGCAGTGATCAGCACGACCCGCCCGAACACGACGGTGCTGTCGCCGAGCCCCAGGGTGGCGTGCAGGGTGCACTCGAGGGAGACCGGGGACTCCGCAACCCTGGGGACGCTGACCCGCTCGCTCGGCTCCAGCCGGACGCCGGTCAGCTCCGCCTCGCTCTCGTGCGGCGGGAAGTCCGTGCCGGTGGCGTTGATGTGCTCGAAGAGGGCCTCGGGGGTCAGGCTGATCGTGAACTCGCCGGTCGTCTCGACGTTGCGCAGCGAGTCCTTCCGTCCCACGGAGGTGAACTGCACGATCGGCGGGTCGACGCAGGCCACGGTGTAGAAGGAGTGCGGCGCCAGGTTCAGGACACCCTCGGTCGAGCGGCTGCACACCCAGGCGATGGGCCGCGGCACGACCACCGAGTTCAGCACGCGGTAGTAGGCGGACCGATCGAGTTCGGCAGGGTCGAAGCTGACGCGGGGCGGGGAGACGGGCGGGGTCACCGGCTCATCGTCGCTCAACCGTCCGCCATGGCGAGCGGGCGCCCCCGCCAGGTCAGCGTGCCGCGGCGGTGGCCGGCCACCGACCGGGCCACCAGCGAATCGAGCACGAGGAGCGACACGGGGTGGGCCAGTGCATCCGGCCAGGCACGGCCGCCGGTCCGCGCTGCTACCACCGCGCGGCCGGCGACGCCGGCGAGGTAGCCGGCCAGCCCGGCGCGCGATCCCCGCAGCGCGGCGGCCGGGGGCACCACCCAGACCGCCGTCAGCGCCGCCGCCGCGGCGACGCTCGCCACGGGTGATCCTCCTACTGATGCCCACAGCGACTTCGCGTAGCCGTCGCGCAGGGCGGGCCAGCCGTCATACATCCGGCAGGCCGCCAGCCGGGACCCGTCGATCGGGCCGCCCCGCCCACCGACCCTCTTCACGGCCCGCAGGAGAGCGATGTCCTCCATGACCTCCCCGCGGACGGCGGCATGCCCGCCGGCCGTCCGGTAGCCGCGGCCGGTGACCACCAGGAACTGACCGATGGCGGCCGCGAGCGACGGCCGGGGGGAGTGCTCGGCCAGGCGGAGGGGGAGCAGCGTGGCCCACAGCCACGGGACGAGCGGTTGAACGAGCCGCTCGGTGGCGCTCTCGGCGAGCGGGCGTGGCCACGGAGAGACCAGGTCCAGCCCGTGCGCGTCGAGGACGGCCACCGCCCCCGCCAGAGCATCCGGGAAGAGGCGGACGTCGGCGTCGACGAAGACCAGCACGGCATCGTCGCCGGCTCGGCCGTCAGCCTGTGCCGCAGCAACGCCGGTGGCGCAGGCCCAGGGCTTGCCGAGCCAGCCGGGAGGCGGCGGCTCGGCCGTCACCAGCCGGACCCGGGGGTCGGGCTCGGCGCGCACGATGGCGGCGGTGCCGTCGGTCGATCCGTCGTCCACGACCACGATCCGCAGGTCGCCGACTCCCTGCTGGGCGAGGAGTGCGGCCAGGCAGCCCGCGACGTGATCCTCCTCGTCGCGCACGGGGAGCACCACGGTGACTGGTCCGCGGACCGGCGCGGGGGTGGCGGGCGGCCGGCGGAGCAGCCGTGCGTTGACCGCCGCATGCAGGGCACCGGCGACGGACAGGCCGGCCAGGACGCCGACGACGCGGTCGGCCACCCGGCGGGTCACTGGGCGGGCCGTGCGCGGCGCCGCTGGACGGCCAGGGTGACCAGCACCGGGACGGCCAGCGCGGCCCCCCAGGCGGCCGAGCCGGGCAGCCCCAGCCAGCCCACGTGTGCGAGCGCCCCGCCGAGCGTCATCCATCCCAGCGCGAGCAGCGGAGCCGTTCCGTCGACGCGGGGGGCGTCCCTGACGGAACGCCGGACCACCACGAGGTCGAGCAGCGTCATCACCACGAGCCCGGCCAGCAGCCAGCCGCCGAGGTTGGTGAGCGGCACCGTGTCGATCCCGAGCAGCCCGGGCCGCGGCCGCGTCCAGGTCCAGTACCCGGCCTGCACCAGCTGCGGATCGAGGACGACGTCCCACCCGGCGAACACCGCAGCGGCCGCGCCGACCCGGACCAGGTGCCGCCGTGCCGCCCGGACCGGCCGGGTGAGCAACTCGGCCAGCACCCAGCTGGGCCAGGCCATCATCAGCCACGCGAGCGGCACGAGGAACGGGACGCCGAGCAGCGTGGGACCGAGCGCCGCGCTGTACCTGTACTCCCCGTAGGGGAACCCGGTGGCCAGCCCCACGGCCTCGAACCCCACCGCGGTGACCCCGACCAGCAGCAGGACACCGGCCGCGGTCCGGCCGCCCCGGCTGAGCCCGGCGTGCGCGACGGAGAGGACGGCACCGAGCAGCACGATCGCCCAGGTCACGGGGGTGCGCCCGGCGCCGGAGGTGAGCGGATAGGCGACCGTCGTGAGCACCAGCAGGCCGGCCAGGAGCAACGGCAGGCCGCGGCGCAGACTCGGCGCCGGGCCGCTGCGGACGACGGCGGTGGTCATGACCGTGCCGGCCGCACCCGCCGCCGGGCCCGGCGGAGCGCCCGCCCGGCCGCCATGCGGGCGCGGGGAAGCGGCCGGCGGTCGGCGAGCAGGACCCGTGCCGCCGTCCGCCCGGAGTTGCCGGACACGCCGCCGCCGGGGTGGGTGGAGGCGCCGGCCAGGTAGAGGCCGGCCAGGCCGGGCACCCGGTAACCCGAGAGTGCGGGCGTGGGCCGGAAGCCGAACATGCTGGCCAGCCCCATCTCCACGTGCATGACGTTGCCACGGGGCAGCGACAGTTCGCGTTCCAGGGAGAGCGGAGTCTGGACGTACAGCCGCTGTACCGAATCGGCGAAGCCCGGGGCGTAGCGATCGACGGCCGCCACCAGGCGGGCGGCCTCGGTGTCGGCGAGCGCATCCCAGTCCGCGCCGTCCGCCAGCGCGTACGGGTACCACTGCCCCCAGATCGTGACGACGTGCTGTCCGGGTGGGGCCAGGGTGTCGTCGCTGCTGGAGAAGCACATGGCCAGCGGCACCGGCGCCCGGGGAAGGCGTCCCGCACCCCAGTCTCCGTGGGCGGCGGCCAGCTCGGCGCGGTCGGTGCACAGAAGTTGCAGTCCCTGTAACGACTGCTCGGGGGGCACGCCGGGATAGGTGGGCGGGCGGTCGGTGAGCGCCCGGACGACGAGGCCGAAGCCGTTGCCGAGGGGAGGGGTGGCGTCGGCCAGCGCCGGCGGTGCGTCGCCCCCGGCCAGCCGGCGGGTGGCCTGTACGTGGCAGGCGGCGACGACGGCCGGTGCACGGACCCGGCGTCCCGAGACGGTCTGCACTCCGGTGACCCGGCCGTCCTCGGTCAGCAGTCGCGCGGCTCCGTCGCCGAGCACCACCCGGCCGCCCTCGGACTCGAGCCGTCGGCGGAGTGCCTCGGTCAGCCCCCCGGAGCCGCCGACGGGGTGGCCCGGAGGGACGTCGTGCATGAGCGCCGCCCAGCCGACCATCGCCGCGGTCCCGGGCTCCGACATCGGTGGCCCGGATTGGGCGCCGAACCAGGCCAGTGCCGCCTTGAGCCGCTCGCTGGCGAACCAGCGGTCGAGCAGTGCGTCACCGGAGCCGAGGAAGTCGACGGCGAGATCGGCACCGGAGGTCCGCGGCCGATCGCCGGACGGCGCCCCGAGCGGCCAGAACGAGCGGAGCAGCGATCCAGGGCTGGGCCGGGCGGCGAACGCGGCCGCGACCGCGCGACTGCGGGGCGCCCACACGGCGACGAAGCGGCGGTAGGCGGCGGCATCCTGCGGCCCGCAGGCGGCGGCGATCGACGCACACGTCGCGTCCAGGTCGACGGAGAAGACCAGCGGCCGGCCGCCGGGCCCGGGGTCGCCGGGGTGCGGCGCGGGTGCGAAGCCCCACGGGTCGCAGTCGAGGTAGCGGAGGCCGTGGGCGGCCAGGTCGAGCTCCTCGACGATCCCGCTGTGCCGGATGATCAGGTGCGCACTCGAGCCGCGGTCGACACGGACGCCGGGCCAGCGCTCCACCGTCGAGACCGCCCCGCCCAGCACCTCGTCGGACTCGACGACCTCCACCGAGAGTCCGGCGCGGGCCAGGTAGCAGGCGGTGACCAGGCCGTTGTGGCCGGATCCGACCACCACGACGTCGACGGTCGAGGTGATGCTCACCGGCTCCGGGGCGCCAGGGGCAGCGTCGCGCCGAGGATGGCGAAGGGGCGCGCGTCGCCGGGGAAGTGGTATCCCCGCGCCAGGTCGACGAAGCCGTCGGCGTGGTAGAGCCGGAACGCCTTCGTGTCGGCGTCGGGGGTGGACAGCAGGGCGACCGGGTTCGGCAGGTCGGCGACCAGGGCGTGCAGGAGCCGTCGACCGAGCCCGCGGCTCTGCTGGTCGGGATGCACGTGCAGCTCGCAGACCTCGAAGGCGTCGGGCAGCCACTGCTTCGCCGTCCGGCGGTCCAGGGCCGCGCGGACCTGGTCGTGCCACCACTGACCGGGGGCGACGACGTAGCCGTAGCCGAAGCCGACGAGCTGCTCGCCGTCGGACGACTCGGCGAACGCGCCCACGGCGCGGAAGCCGGGGCGGTCGATGTGCTGGATCGCATAGCCGTAGCGGCCCGCGACGACGGCGGCGTCGTAGCCCATGGCCAGGCCGTAGATGGCCAGCGCCTCGTGCATGTGGTCGCGCAGCCAGGGGGTGGGCAGCCCGGTCACCCGGCTGGTCGGCGTGGTTCCGGTCATCAGCCGGCCACCTGCCCCATGGGGCTACCGCAGGGTGCGGCCGGGTCGAGCGGACCGCCGCCGACCTCCGCGGCGGTGCCGCCGGTCACCCGGAGCAGTTCCTCGTAGGTCGTGGGGAACACCGCGGCGGGATGTCCCGCGGCGGCCCAGATCTGGTCGTAGCGGGCGAGCTCGATGTCGACGAGGGTCCCGATCGGGGCCGGGTGGCCGACCGGGGCCACGCCGCCGATCACCTGACCGGTGTGCGTGCGGACGAAGTCGGCCGAGGCGGTGCTCAGCCGCTCGACACCGAGCAGGGCGGCGACCGTGGTCTCGTCGACGCGATGGGCGCCGCTGGTGAGGATCAGCAGGGGGGAGTCGCCGACGGCGAAGACCAGGCTGTTCACGATCGCGCCGACCGGGACGCCGAGCGCGCCGGCGGCCGCGGCCGCGGTGCGGACCTCGTCCGGCAGCACCCGCACCTCGCCGGATGAGCCGGCCTCCCTGAGGAGCCGAGCGACCGCGGCCACTCGGGGGGGCGGGGGTGCGCTCATGCCGGTGATCCTGCCATCGGCCCCGGCGTGCCGCCCCATCCGGATCCGCACCGGGGCGACACGCGCCTCTGGTCTTGACGGCGTCCGCGGAGTCCGGTCTACTGAGCACTGTTCGAACGCATGTTCGAACAGTGCCGAGCCCTCCGCTCCGGGCCCTTCCCCGTCCCGCGGTGGGTGGGCCGGCGTGCGGGGGGCGGTGTGCGACGTGGGGAGTCTGTCATGAGCCGGGTGCTCGGTGAGGCCGCTGAACAGGTCGGCGAAGAGGTGCAGGTCGAGCGCGGTCCGCTGGGTCCGGTGCAGTTCTGGCGGGGGCAGTCCCGGTACGTGGTGGGGGAGCTCCTCGACTCGTGGATGGAGACCGCTCCCTGGTGGCAGCGCGACGCCGCCGTCCCCGGGGGCGCGTCGGTCGAGCTGGTCGCCACCCGGGAGGTGTGGCGGGTCGAGGCGGTCCGGGCCGGGCGGTCGCGGATGAGCTTCGCCGGCGTGTACGACCTGTCCTGGGATGCCGCCGGCAACCGCTGGTGGCTCGTCCGGGTGCACGACTGATGGGCGCCGCCCGTGCCGTGCCGGCCGTCGGACAGTTGCCCCTGTCCCCGGCGCTGCCCGCCGCTGCCGCCCAGCTCCTCGACCAGGCGCACCGCGGTCTCGATGCAGCCACCGGCTGTGCCGATGCCCGGGAGCGCTACGCCACGGCCCACCTGGGTGCGCTGCGCGCGGCTGCCGCCGTGCTGGCTGCGCGTACCCGGCCGGAGAATGGCAGCCGGCGGCCGCGCAGTGCCTGGGTGCTGCTCGGTCAGGTCGCTCCGGAGCTGGGGGAGTGGGCCACCTTCTTCGCGGCCGGTGCCGCCAAGCGGGCCGCCGCCGAGGCCGGGCTCTCCCGGGCGGTCACCGAGCGAGAGGCCGACGACCTGGTCCGGGACGTCGGCGCCTTCCTCGCCGTGGTGGAGGGCTGCCTCGGTGCGCACATTCCTGAGCCGCCGGAGCCCGCCTTCCCCCGCCCGCGGGTGGTCGGCGGGACGGGGTCGCGCTCCGGGGCGCCTGCCGGATCACGGCGGTGACCGACTCCTTCGTCCACCTGCACGTCGCCTCCGGTTACTCCATGCGGTTCGGGGCCAACCATCCCGCCGATCTCGTCACCCGGGCCGCCGAGCACGGCATGACGGCGCTGGCACTGACCGACCGTGACGGTCTGTACGGGGCGGTGAAGTTCGCCCTCGCCTGTCGCTCGGCCGGCGTGCGGCCGATCTTCGGCGTCGACCTCGCCGTGGCTCCCGCCCTCGACATGGCGGTGCCGCCTCCGCTCGCCCCGGCGATCGGGGACGCGTCCGCCGTGCACCGTCCGCCCCAGCTGCGGACGGCACGCCCGGGCGGCCGCCGGGTCCCGGCCCGCGGTGGGGCCAGCGTCGACCCGCGGCTGCCGCGGGTCACCTTCCTCGCCCGGGACGGCGCCGGCTGGCGATCGCTGTGCCGGCTGACCAGCGCCACTCACCTGCACGGAACCCGGGGGGAGCCGGTGAGCTCGCTGGCACTAGCGGCCGAGCACGCCTCCGGGCTGGTCGCGCTGCTGGGTCCGGACTCGCCGGTGGGGCGGGCCCTGCTCGCGGGGCGGACCGACCTCGCCGCCGCCCACCTGGCCTTCTGGCGCGCGGCGTTCGGCCCCGGGCGGCTGGTGCTCGAGGTCGTGCACCACCGCGGCCGGGGTGACCGGTCCCGGGCGCAGGCGATGCTCCGGTTCGCCGCCGAGATGCAGCTACCGGTGGCACTGAGCAACGCCGTCCGGTACGTCGACGCCCTCGACGCCCCCACCGCCGACGTGCTCGATGCCGCTCGCCGGCTGGTGCCGCTCGACGCGCGGCACGTCGACCGGCGCACCGCCGAGGGATATCTGAAGTCGGGCAAGGAGATGGCCGAGGTAGCCGAGGACCTCGTCGGTCCCGACCGCGATGCCGCCCTGCGGCTGCTGACGGCCACTGCCCGGCTCGCTGAGCAGTGCGCGGTCGATATCCGGGAGGATCTCGGCATCGGCAGCGTCCGCTATCCCGAGCTCGACATCGTCACCACCCCCGCCGAGCGTGGGATGAGCCCGGCCGGTGTGCTGCGGGCCCGGTGCGAAGCAGGGTTGGGCCGACGCGGCATGGCCCCCTCCGAGCGGGTGCGGCAGCGGCTGGACGAGGAGCTGGCCGTGATCGACCAGCTGGGCTACCCGTCCTACTTCCTCACCGTCGCCGACGTCGTCGACCTCATCAAGAGCCTGAGGGTCAGGGCTGCGGCGCGGGGCTCGGGCGCCGGCAGCCTGGTCACTTACCTGCTGGGCATCTCCGACGTCGATCCGCTCCGCTACGGCCTGCTGATGCAGCGCTTCCTCTCCCCGCTGCGCAACCAGCTGCCCGACATCGACATCGACGTCGAGTCGGCCCGGCGGATGGAGGTCTACGACGCGGTGATCGACCGGTTCGGTGCCGACCGGGTCAGCTGCATCTCGATGATGGACACCTACCGGGTGCGGCACGCGATCCGGGACGTCGGCGCCGCTCTCGGGCTACCGCCGGCCGAGGTCGACGCCGTCGCCAAGGCCTTTCCGCACATCCGTGCCAACCAGGTGCACGCCGCACTCAAGGACCTTCCGGAGCTGCGGGCCAGCCGGCTGGGCTCGCGCCGAGGCGGCGGCACCGGCGATCTCGACCTGCTCTTCGATCTCGTCGCCCGGCTCGACGGCCTGCCGCGGCACATCGCGCTGCACCCGTGCGGGGTGCTGCTCTCCGACGCCACACTGCTGGACCGCACGCCGGTGGAGAACAGCTACCTCGGCTATCCCATGAGCCAGTTCGACAAGGACGACGTCGAGGAGTTGGGGCTGCTCAAGCTCGACCTGCTGGGCATCCGGATGCAGTCGGCGATCGCCCACGCGCTCGACGAGGTGGCCCGGGTCGACGGGGAGACCGTCGACATCGACGCCGTGCCGCGGGACGACCCGACGACGTTCGAGCTGATCCGCAGTACCCGGACCCTCGGCATGTTCCAGATCGAGTCGCCGGGGCAGCGGGAGCTGGTCGGCAAGTTCGGTCCGCAGACGTTCGAAGACCTCATCATCGACATCTCGCTGTTCCGGCCCGGGCCGGTAAAGAGTGACATGGTCACCCCGTTCCTCCTGGCCCGGAACGGCTGGCGGGACGCGGTCTATCCGCACCCCGACCTCGCCTTCGCGCTGGAGCAGACCGCCGGCGTGGTGGTCTTCCACGAGCAGGTGCTGCAGATCGTGGCGCGGATGGCCGACTGCACCCTGGCCGAGGCCGACGAGGTGCGCCGGGCGCTGGGGGAGAAGGACGCCCATCCCGAGGTGCGGGCCTGGTTCGTGCCCCGCGCGCTGGCGGCCGGCTATCCGGTGGAGGTGGCCGAGCAGGTCTGGCAGGTGCTCGCCGGCTTTGGCTCGTTCGGCTTCTGCAAGGCCCATGCGGCGGCCTTCGCGCTGCCCACCTACCAGTCGGCCTGGCTGAAGGCGCACCATCCCGCGGCATTCCTCGCCGGCGTCCTCACCCACGACCCTGGGATGTATCCCAAGCGGCTGATCCTCGACGACGCCCGCAACTTCGGGATCCGGGTGCTGGGGCTGGACGTCAACGCCTCCGCCGACACCTACCGGGTGGAACGGCTCGACCAGAACCTCCCGGAGGAGATCCCGGACGACGCCGACAGGAACGACGCCGACAGGGAGTGGCTGCGGCCGGAGTGGATGCCGGCGACGATGCCCGACCCGTCCCGGTACGGCATCCGGGTGTCCCTGGCCGATGTGAAGGGCATCTCCGACGACGAGGTCGACCGCATCGTGGCGGGCCGGCCCTACCGTTCGCTCAGCGATTTCTGGCACCGCGCGTCCGTGTCCCGGCCGGTGGTCGAGCGGCTGGTGCTCGCCGGAGGCTTCGATTCGCTCTACGGCTTCGCGGTGCGTGACCGCGAGGCCCACCGCCCGTCCCGCCGCCGGCGGCAGGTCACCCGCCGCGACCTGCTGCTGCAGATCGGCGAGCTCGACCGGTGGAGCCGCAGCGGGGCCCGGGCCACCTCCAACGGGCAGCTCAGTCTGGATCTGATGGGCCTGGGGCTGGCCGACGACGAGGAATCCGGCAGTCCGTCCGGAGGGGCTGACGGTGAGCCTGAGGAAACGGGTCCGGACTGGGCGGCGGGAAGCGGCCTGCCCGAATTCACTGACGCCGAGCTGGTGCGTGCCGAGCTGGAGGTGCTCGGCCTGGACGCCAGCCGGCACGTGATCGACTTCTACCGGCGGTTCCTCGCCGCGCTGGGGGCGGTCCCCGCGGGGGAGCTGCTGGGATGCCGCAGCGGGGCCGAGGTGCTCGTCGCCGGCGTCAAGGTGGCGACCCAGACCCCGCCGATCCGGTCGGGCCGCCGGGTGGTCTTCGTGACCCTCGACGACGGCAGCGGCTGCACCGACTCGACCTTCTTCGAGGACGTGCAGGGGCCGTATGCGGCGACGGTGTTCCACGGGTGGCTGCTGGTCGTCCGGGGCGTGCTGCGACGTACCGGCCCGCGGGGGGTGTCGTTGCGGGCCACCGGGGCGTGGGAGATGCCGGCCCTGCACGAGGCGTGGGAGGCAGGCGGGCTGGCCGCGGTCGGCGAGCTGATGGCCGCGCCGGGGGAGTACACCGATCAGGCCGTCGCCGGGGCGGCGGCATCGCGCAGCACCCGGCCGGTCATGGTGCGGCCGGTGCTGGTCCACCCGACCGGATTCCGGATGTCGCCGTATGCCGACATCAAGCCCGCCGGCGAGGACTCCAAGGTGGCGGCCCGGCGCGCGGGTGCGGCGCCGCGGAAACTCTGGCATTCCAGTCCCGGCAGCTCGGGCCATTGAGCGGCCGCCCCGCAACACCGCCGCACCGGGCTTACCGGGCCCTGCCGGGGGTAGACGGGGGTGTCCACACCGTGCCCCGGACGGGGTGAGCAGGAGTGATGTCGGGACGGAGGCAGCAGAGGAGCCTTCGGTGGAATATGACGAATTCATCGATCGCGTCGCCGAACGCGCGAGCGTGAGCCGAGAGCAGGCAGCGACGCTGACTCAGGCCACTCTGCGGATCCTGGCGGACCGGATCAGTGGTGGCCAGGACGTCGACCTCGCCGACCAGTTGCCGGAGAAACTCGCCCGGATGCTCCGGAAGGCACCGCAGAAGCTCCCCGAGAAGTACGGCTTCGACGAGTTCGTGCAGAAGGTGCGCGACCTCGCCGAGGACGTCCCCGCCGAGGCCGTCCTGCCCGGCATCCGCGCGGTGATGCTGACCCTGCGCGACGCCGTCGCGGAGAAGGAGTTCCGGGACACGATGGCCCAACTGCCCCACGAGTTCCGGGAGCTGCTGCAGGAGGACGGCGCAACCGGGGCCGCCGAACCACAGGCCGCCGAACCACAGACCGCCGCGTCGGGCGGCGATCGAACCGCCGGCGCGGCCACGCCGCGCGGACAGCGGGCCGGGGGCTCGGGGCTCGCAGCCGCACAGGACGACGCCCTCGTGCAACGGACCGCCGAACGGACCGGCGTCTCTCCGGAGGACGCCGTCCAGCTCACCCAGGCCACGCTCGAGGTCCTCGGCGACCTGCTCGGCGGGGTCCAGGCGCACGATCTCGCCCGGCGACTGCCGGACGCCAGCGCCGAGTGGCTGGACGAGGAACCGGAGACACCTGCCGAGGACTTCGGCGTCGAGAGCTTCGTGAGCCGGGTCCGCGACATCGCCACCGACGTGGCCGACGACGACATCACCCCCGGCATCCAGGCGGTCATGATCGCGCTCCGCGATGCGGTCGGTGAGGCCGAGCTCACGATCGCCCTGGGGCCGCTCCCGGACGAGTACGAGGTGCTGGTGCAGATCGGCTGAGCGGGACCGTCGGTGGGCCGACCTCGCGCGGCACCCTCTACCGATGAGTTCCGGCCGGGGGCACGGTCACTCCCTCGACCCCGGTACCCCGCCGGGACGCAGAGAGGACGCCAGCGATGCCGAAGCAGATCCCCTGCCTGTGGTTCGACGGCCAGGCCGAGGAGGCCGCCCAGCACTACACCTCGATCTTCCCGAACTCCTCGATCGGCGACACCACCCGTTACGGGCCGGACATGCCCATGCCCGAGGGCACCGCGATGGCCGTCAGCTTCACCCTCGACGGGCAGGAGTACGTCGGGCTCAACGGTGGTCCGCAGTTCCCGTTCAGCGAGGCGATCTCCTTCCAGATCATGTGCGCCGACCAGGAGGAGGCCGACCACTACTGGAACCGGCTGACCGAGGGCGGCGAGGAGAGTCAATGCGGCTGGCTGAAGGACAGGTTCGGCGTCTCCTGGCAGGTCGTACCCACGGAGCTCATGAGCCTGCTGGGTGATCCCGACCCCGGCCGGGCGCAGCGGGCCACCGAAGCGATGATGCAGATGCGTCGCATCGACCTCGACGGGATCCGCCGGGCCGTCGACAGCGTCCCGGCCTGACTCCCGCCGGCACACCGCCGAGGTTGTGGCGGCCGGTCCGCGCGTAGCCCGGTGACCTGGACCGGCCGCAGCTAGGCTCGCCGGGTGCCGACCGTCCCGACCCCACCCGCCACGGAGCAGCTCCCCGTCCGGACCGCTGTCGTCTGGGCGGCGCTCGACCCGCTGGTCGGCGCGGGCGCGCCGCTGCGAGTCCTCGACGTCGGGGGCGGCAGCGGCATGTTCGCCGTCCCGCTCGCCCGGCTCGGCCACGACGTCACGGTCGTCGACCCCAGCGCCGATGCCCTGGCCACGCTGCGCCGCCGGGCCGAGAACGCCGGCGTCGGCACCCGGGTGCACGGCATGCAGGGGGACGGCGACCTTCTCCACGAGGTGCTGCCCGCGGCCGGCGCCACCCTCGACAGCGGCTTCGACCTCGCGCTCTGCCACTCGGTGCTCGAGGTCGTCGACGACCCGGCCGTCACCCTTCGCGAGATCGCGCGGGCCCTCCGCTCCGGCGGACAGGTGAGCGTGGCGGCCGCCAACCGGGCCGGCGCCGTGCTCGCCCGCGCTCTCGGCGGCCATCCGGTCGACGCGCTCGGTCTCTTCCGTGACTTCGCCCCCGGCCGGCCCCGCGCCGAGCGCCGCCGCTTCACCCCGGAGGACCTGCTCACCCTCGTCGAGGGTGCGGGCCTGCGGCCGGGGCCGTGGCGGGGCCTCTCCGTCGTCGCCGACCTGCTCGACGCCGCCTCGGGCGCCGACCCGGTGGCGGTCCGTGCGCTGGAACTCGCCCTGGCGGAGACCTCCCCCTACCGCGACGTCGCGACCGGGCTGCACCTGCTGGCCGTCCGTCCGTGACCGGGCCGGTCGCACCCGGCACGCCGCCTCCGCTTCCCTCGGATCTGCACCGCCCCGGCTACGGCGAGGCCACCCTCGCCGACGTCCTGCCCGGTGCGGCCACAGCTCTCGGGGTGAAGGTGGAGCGCGGCGATCTGCCGCCCGACCCGCTGCGCCTGACCGATGCACTCGCGGGCGCCCGCCGGGTGGCCGTCCTGCTCGTCGACGGCCTCGGCGCGGACCTGCTTCGCGCGCATGCCGAGGTCGCGCCCACCTTCGCCGCCCTCGACAGCCCGGCCGGCGACCTGTCGGCACCGTGTCCCAGCACCACACCGGTCAGCCTGGTCACGCTCGGCACCGGCCTGCCGCCGGGCAGCCATGGCGTCCTCGGCTTCGTCACCGACGTTCCGGGGGAGAACCGCACCCTCAACCACATCCAGTGGGCCGACGATCCTGATCCCGACGTCTGGCAGCGGCGGCGCACCGTGTTCGAGCAGGCCCAGGACGCCGGAATCGCGGCCACCGCGGTCGGTCCCCACAGCTACGCCGGCTCCGGGCTCACCCGCGCGGCCTACCGCGGCGCCACCTATACCGGCGCCGTCAGCCACGGTGACCTGACGACGTTGGTCCTCGGCGCGCTGACGGCCACGCCACGGGCGCTCGTCTACGGCTACATCCCGGAGCTCGACCTCACCGGGCACGTCCGTGGTGTCGACTCGGCCAGCTGGCGGGCCCAGCTCCAGCTGATCGACCGGGTTGTCGCGCAGGTGATGGACGGCCTGCCGGAGGACGCGGCGCTCCTGGTGACCTCCGACCACGGCATGCTCGACGTCCCGGCCGAGACCCGGCTCGACCTCGACGGCGAGCCCGACCTCGCCGACGGCGTCCGGGTGGTGGCCGGCGAGCCGCGCGCCCGCTACGTGCACGCCGTCCCGGGTGCCGAGGACGACGTGCTCGACCGGTGGCGCACCGTCCTGGGGGACCGGGCCTGGGTGGCCGGCCGGGACGAAGCCGTCGCGAGCGGCATCTTCGGCCCGGTGGACCGCGCTGTGGCGGCGCGGATCGGTGACGTCGTCGCACTTGCCCGCGGCACCTGGGCGTTCACGGCCGGCCGGCGCGAGTCCGGTCCCGGCCGGCTGGCCGCCTACCACGGGTCGCTGACCCCGGCCGAGCTCACGATCCCGCTGCTGCTCGGCCGCGGGCGCGCCCTCGGCTGATCGGCCGGCCCGAGCGTCAGCCGGTCGGCTCCAGCGTGACGTGCCAGGTCCTCGGGTGAGCCGGGTGCGTCGCCTGGCAGGTGAGGTACCCGGCCACGGGGGACGGGCGGCTCTCGACGGCGGCGACCACGGCACCGTCGGGGCCCGCCAGGGTCACCTCCCACCGCTCCACGGTCACCCCCGGAGCGGTCAGCGCCCGGATCTCTCGCACCGGCAGGTCGTCGAGTCCGAGCAGTCCGAGCGCGCGCCGGGCCTCGTGCTGGGCGGCCTGCCCGGGCGGCGGCACGCCGGCGCGCCCGCGCAGCCATGGGAGCGCGACCTGTCCCTGGGCGTGCGCCGCGACAACCTCCGCGCCGTCCCCGGGAACCTCCCCGTAGTAGAAGCCGTGCGGCAGCACCAGCATGTTCGCCGCGAACCGGTCACCGCCGAGATGGCTGCACTCCCATACGTCGACCGGTCCCGGTGCCGGCAGGGCCCTCGCCAGGGGGCGGCCCCGCAGCGCACAGCACGCGTCGTGCCCCCCGTGCGTGCAGACCAGGTAGGTGGGGCCGGGCGCCGGCTCACCGACCGACCCGTCCCACGGCGCATCGAGCAGGTCGGCGTCCGAGGTCCGGACCGACCACCAGAGCCCTTCCCGACCGGGCCGGGCGTCGGCGTAGGCCCATCGGCGGCCCGAGTCGGCCAGCCGGTCGCCCGGACGGCGGACCAGCAGCAGCCGGACGTTCTCCGCCCTCGACCGGCGCGCCAGCTGGGGCGCCACGGCCGCGTCGAACCGGGACTCGGCGAGCGCGTCGCGGCCCCACGGGCCGGGTTGCTCGATCAGCAGCCACCGCTGGGCCGGCGCCGCGCTGGCGACGGGGGAGTCGCCACGGAGCCGTGCCTGCACCGAGCAGCGGCTCGGGTCGAGTCGGCCGACGGGCTGCTCTCGGGATCGCGGAGTCACCACCCCGGAGTGGCCGGATCCGGGACAGTGGCGATCGACTCCGTGACCAACCGCCGCGCCAGGGCGAGGCGGTCGGCCGGCTCCAGGCCGGACAGGTCCGCGACCTTCACCTCTCCGGCGGCCAGCAGGCCGGCCAGCGCCGGCCGGACCTCCGCGGGGAAGGAGTGCGTCCGCCGGCCCGCGACCAGGGCCACCCGGCCGTCGGTGTCCTCCCGCAGGGTGCAGCGCAGCCGACGGCGGAGACGGAGCACCGTCTCGGGGGTCAGGGCCGCCGCGGCTGCCGACTGGGCGAGGGGCGCCACCGGCTCGGGCCGGACCTGCGCCCAGGTCGTCGCGCGCAGCCGCTCGGCCACCTCCGCCGGGTCGAGCCGGCCGAGCCATCCCTGCAGGCCGGCGATCACAGCGGCGACGTCGTCCCGGACGGCGGCGGGGTCGGCGAGATCGACCCCGAGAGGCAGTGAGCCCCGGAGCTCGGGATCGGCGACGGCCATGGTGCGGACCAGGTCCAGGGCGGATTCCGCGGCCGCCCAGCGGGTGACCGGGTGGATGCCGATGGTCAGGTGGGCGCTGATCTCGCCGAGCGCCGTGGCGGAGTGCAGGAATCCGCGCGGCAGGTACAGCGCATCACCCGGATGCAGCACCGCGTCGATGACCGGCTCGCCCTCGGCGGCGGCGGTGACCTCTGCGGCACGGTCGTTCCAGGGCTGGCTGCGCAACGGATCGGCCAGCACCGGCTCGTGGATGCGCCAGTGCTTGTCGCCGGCCACCTGGAGCACGAACACGTCGTGCACGTCGTAGTGCGGGCTGAACCCCCGCGAGGACGGCGGTGTGATGTAGGCGTTGACCTGCGTGGGATGCCCCAGGTCGGCAGCCAGCTGGTCGGCGAACTCGATCAGCGGCGGCCACAACCGGTGCAGCCCCTGCAGGACGACGGTGCTGCCGTCGGCGAACAGCCGCAGCACCGCATCGGAGGACACCTGGTCGCCGATCTCCGCGCCGGCGCCTCCGGAACCGGTGAACCGCTTGGGGTCGACGACGGCGCCGTCCTTGGCGATCCGCAGAAACGGCGTGCGCAGCCCCCGCTGGGAGAGCAGTTCGTCGACGGCGGCGAGATCGAGCAGGTCGGTGAAGCCGGCGCCGGTGTCGGCGGCGCGGGTCAGGTGCGGCCGCCGGGACCAGTACTCATCGGCGAAGACCCGGGGGTCGAGGTTCGTGCACCGCCGAAGGGCCGGGCGGAGCTGCTGCTCCGCCCGGCCCGGGGTGGTCGGGTTCCCGGTCAGGCCGAACCGTCCGCGCCGCCGTCGGCACCCGCGTCACCGGCGCCGCCGTCGGCACCCGCGTCACCGGCGCCGCCGTCAGCACCCCTGTCCGCGCCGCCGCCGGCGCCGCCGTCGCTCGTGCCGGGCGTGCCGGAGGCCCCGCCGTCGGCTGGGCCCTCCGTGCTGGTCATGTCGTCGTCGTCGAGCGCCATGGCTCCTCCGTCATGTCGATGGGGGCCCGCCGAACGGCGGTCCCGGCAGATGCATACCTCCCGCATCCTCGTCCGACACGTCCGGGTGCCACCAGGGGGTTTCCGGAGCATCCGGCCGGCGACACGACGGGGACGGCGGGATGCGCGCGGCACGCCGCCGGCCCGATACTCTCCCCGCAAGCAGGTCGAACAGGTGTTCGACACGGAGAGGGGGATTCGTGAGATCGTCGGCCGGCCGGGCGGACGGGTGCACCCTCCTGCACGTCGACATGGACGCCTTCTTCGCCAGTGTCGAAGTGCGCCGGCACCCGGAGTTGGCAGGTACGCCGGTGATCGTCGGCGGCGCCGGCAACCGGGGGGTGGTCACCTCGGCCACCTACGAGGCCCGGCGCTACGGGGTGCACTCGGCGATGCCGACGGCGCGGGCGCTGCGGCTGTGCCCCACGGCAACGGTCCTGCCGGGGGACATGGCCCTCTACGCCGAGGTCTCCCGGTCGGTCATGGCGCTGTTCCGCTCGATCACCCCGCTGGTGGAGCCGCTGTCGCTGGACGAGGCGTTCCTGGACGTCTCGGGCGCCCGCCGCCGGCTGGGGGACGCGGTGGAGATCGGCGAGTACATCCGCGCCCGGGTCTACGACGAGCAGGGCATCACCTGTTCGGTCGGTGTCGCAGGGACCAAGTTCGTCGCCAAGCTGGCCTCGACCCGTGCCAAGCCGGACGGGCTGCTCGTCGTCCGTCCGCCCGAGGTCATGGACTTCCTGCACCCGCTCCCGGTCGGTGCCCTGTGGGGGGTGGGGCCCAAGACCGAGGAGACCCTGCTGCGTCTCGGGCTGCGGACGGTCGGCGACCTGGCCCACGTGCCGGTGCGCACCCTGGAGCGGGCCCTGGGCCCGGCCGCGGGCGCGCATCTGCACGCGCTGTCGTGGGGCCGTGATCCGCGCCGGGTGGTGCCCGACGAACCGGAGCGGTCGACCGGCGCCGAGGAGACGTTCCCGACCGACATCGACGATCCCGCCGTCATCCACCGCGAGTTGCTGCACCTCGCCGAGCGGACGGCGGGCCGGCTGCGCTCCACCGGCACCCTGGCCCGCACCGTGACCATCAAGGTCCGCTTCGCCGACTTCGCCACCCTCACCCGCAGCCGGACCCTGGACGTGCCCACCGACGTGGGGCAGGAGCTCTACGACACCGCCCGCACCCTCTACGACGCGCTCGGGCTGGACCGGGCGCGGATCCGGCTGGTCGGGGTGCGGGCCGAGCGCCTGATCGATGCCGGCACCGCGGCGCAGCAACTCGAGCTGGGGGCACGCGAGCACGGCCGCCGGGACGCCGAGCTGGCCGCCGACCGGGCCGCCCGCCGTTTCGGTGCCGGTGCGGTGCGGCCGGCGACGCTGCTCAGGAGGCGCGGCCGACCTGGCGGGGGAGGAGTTTCCCGCCACTCGGAGGGGTGATCACGTAGGGAACCTGACCGGTCGCGGCACCGCCGCCTTTCGCAGCCTGCAATGGGCTCGTATCCTCGGTGACACCGTCGGGGGGAAGCCACCGACGGCAATGGCTCCGCCCACCTGGAGGTCGACGTGCCGCTCTCAGAGCACGAGCAACGTCTGCTTGAGCAGATCGAGCGCGCCCTCGTCGATGACGATCCCAAGTTCGCCTCGTCCGTCCGCACGGGTGACCGCCGGCTGAGAGCCCGTCGCATGCTGCAGCTGGGTGCCCTCCTGGTCGTCGTCGGGCTGGCCGTCCTGGTCGGCGGGGCGGTGGCCCGTTCGGTGCCGCTCGGTGTCGTCGGCTTCATGGTCATGTTCGGTGGCGCGGCCCTCGGTGTCCTCAACTACAAGGCCGCGACCGGCGCGGTCGAGACCGGTAGCGGTGCGCCCGGTGTGCGCGGATCCTCGGTCCCCGGTCGGGGTGGCCGCCGCGGCCGTCGGCGCCAGCCGCTGAAGACCCGGCTCGAAGAGCGCTTCCGCCGCCGCTACGAGTAGCAGCCACCTTCTCCCGTCTCGCGCAGCCGCCGTCCGTCCGACGGCGGCTGTCGTCGTTCCGGCTCCCGCACGCCGAACCCGCTCGCGCACGGCGACCGGTCAGGCGGTCCGCTGGGACGATCCGGGTGCCGCACGATCGAGACCGGGTAGCCGCACCCGCCGACGGATTCCCGCCGGCAACCGGCCGCCCGCCCCCGCGACGAGCGACGCCGGCCACAGCATCGCCCGGAGCCGGCGCCGGCGCCGAGTCGCCCGCAGCAGTCCCCGGCGCGCGGTTCGCAGCGCGTCGGCGAGGTGGGCGTCCACGGCCGCGGCGCCGGCCCCGTAGCTGGCCGCCTCCTCACCCAGCGCCAGGCGCAGGGTGGCGTCCGGCGCGGCCCGGCCGGACGGCCCGGCCGGGCGGCTCATCACGGCGGCCAGCTCGCCCGCCGTCCGCCGAGGGGTCCATGACGGGTGAACCCGCAGCCCCATGTCCGCCGCGGTGGCCGTCAGCTCGTCCCAGAGCGCGCCGGCGCTCCCGTCAGCGAGACGGCGACGGCGTTGCAGTCCCCGCAGGCCGGCCGGGAGGGTCAGTACGACCAGCACCGCCGCGAGCACGCCGGCCGCCGTCAGCCAGGGGCGCAGCGACGGTGTCGGGGGGGCCGGCCCGCTCGATGTCGGGACCGTCGCACCGCCGGGGTCCTGCCGGACGGAGGGCCCGGCCGGGGCGGGGCCCTTGGGGACGGCCACGTCGGGACCGCCGGTCACGGGGGGAACGGCGCCGGCGCGCGGGGCCCACGGGAGCCCGACCTGCCGGTCGAGCGAGATCGGCGTCGGATCGAAGGGCACCCAGCCCAGGTCCGCGAAGTACACCTCGACCCAGGCATGGGCGTCCGAGCTGGTGATCATGCGGCCGTTGTGCGGCAGCGGAGTCCCCGGGGTGTAGCCCAGGGCCACTCGAGCCGGGACGCCGGCGGCGCGGACCATGACGGCCATCGCGCCGGCGTACTGCTCGCAGAAGCCCCGGCGCAGCCGCAGGAAGTCCAGGAGGTCGTCCCCGCTGGTCCCCGGCGCGGTGGAGAGGCTGTAGATGAACCCGTTCGCCGGATCGGTCAGGTAGTCCTCGATCCGGCGAACCTGCTCGTACGGGCCCGCCGCGCCGTTGATCAGGTGCCCGACGAGATCGGTCACGCGTGGGTCCAGCTTCGGGAGCGCCGTGAAGCGTTGCTGCACCGGGTCGTCCGGGGACAGTGGCGTGGCCGCGGCGAGGCGAGGGACCGTCGGGCGCGGCTCGCTCGCGAACACCTGATAGCTACGCCCCGTGGTGGTGACCCCCCGGCCGAAGACCGTGCCGGTGGCGGCGTCGAAGCGCCATGCGCCCGCAGGGCCGTCGTTCATCTGGATCGCCAGCGGTGAGGAGAACACCGGCAGGAAGCGGTCGTCGTGGCCGAGGACGGTGATCTTCGCGGAGACCTGGCGGCTGGCCTCCCGGGGCGGCAGCGGGGCGAGCCGGGCGTCGGCGGCGATGGAGATCTCGTCGTCCAGGTTGCTCAACGACCACCCGTGGGCCACGTCGTACCGATCCAGGCTCACCGCGCGCAGGTAGCCGGGATCGTTCACGGAGGGTTCGACGTGGAGCAGGTTGAGTGGCTGGGCCAGCGTGAGCTGCCCCCGCAGCGCGGCGGCCGGGTCGAGCGAGTTCCCCGTCGTGCTGCCCTTTCCGCCGCCCAGCCCGGTGGTGAATGCCCCCTCGGCCAGGGTCGGGACGAGCGCGCCCACCAGCACGCCGGCGACGAGCGCCGAGACGGCGATCCGTGCCGCAACCCCGGCGCCCGCTGCCACCGGGCCGGACCCGCGGGAGCTGCGGGCGGCGAGCCGGCGGCGCTGGTCGGCCCACAAGAGGACCGCCAGGCCGGCCGCGGGGGCGGCGATCGCGATCAGCCCGATGTTGCCGGTCATGGTGGTGACCGGGATGCAGTAGAGGGCCAGCAGGCCGAGCCCGGCCAGGGCAGCCTGCCGGCCGGCGACGGCGATCAGGTCGGCGATCAGGGCGATCAGCCCGACGAACAGGGTGGTCAGCGCCAGCAGCCCGGCGAGCGGCAGCGCAGGGGTGGCCTGCTCGCGCAGCTCCGCCGAGCCGTCGGCCAGCACGGTGCCGAGCCGCGCCAGGCTCGTGGTGGTGGGCAGGACGCCCGCGAACGCCCGCCCGCGGGCGTAGAGGGCGGTCAGCAGACAGCCGAGCAGGAACAGCTGGACCAGAGGCACGACGGCGACCCCGGCCGCGGCCAGCCGCCTGGACACCGGCCGCCCCGGCGCCAGCCACGCCCACGCGGCGGGGCCACCGACGCGCGCCAGCAGCCCGCCGGCGAGGACGACGATCACGGCCGCGGACACCGGGGGCAGCCATGCGGTGGTGATGTAGACGGGGCTCAGCGCACACGCGCCCAGCAGGGTCGCCAGCGCCGCCGCGCCGGCCGTCCGGGTGTCGGAGGTGCTGACCGAGGCCCTCATGCCGGCGTCCCCAGCGTCTCCCGGCCGGCGGAGGCGCGCCCGGCCGGGCCGCCCAGCGCGGCCCAGACGGCGGGCACCGACTGGTCGGCCCGCGCGACGACGACACGCCAGCCCGCTGCACGCAGCAGGGCCGCCGCGGCGTCGCGCTCGGCCGCCAACGTGTCGCGGGCATCGGCCGACACCGACCGGCGGCCGCGCGCGAGCCCGGCGTCGGCCCAGCTGCCGAGGTCGAGCAGGATCGCCGAGTCGGTGGTGGGGCCGGAGCGGCCGCGGATCAGGTCGACGACGTCGTCCGGGCCCACCGCGCCGAGCAGACAGACCACCGGCCCGTCACCGGCCGCCCGGCAGAGCAGGTCGACGCCGGCCCGCAGGCCCGCCACCCGGGAGGGGCGGACCGCCGCCAGCCGGTCCAGCAGGTCCTCGGGCCCGAGTCGTCCGCGCCCGAGGGTGGGCGCCAGCTCACCCTCGTCGGTCACGGTCCGCAGCACCGCGCCCCCGCGGGCCAGGGACGTGCCGATGCTGGCCGCCGCCTCGATCAGCCACTCCAGGCTGTCGGGGGGCGGGCAGTCGTCCCCGGGTGGCCCGGACCGCGGGACGCCGGGGGCCCGCCCGGCGATCAGGTGGGCGCGGGCCCGGGTGTCGAGGAGCAGCGTCGCCTGTGCCCGCCACGGCTTCTCCTCGATCCGCACCATGAGCTCGCCGGTCCGGGCGGTCGCGCGCCAGTGCACCTTGCGCAGGTCGTCGCCGTGCCGGTACTCGCGGGCGCTGACGTCGTCCTCCCCGTGCACCGCGACCGAGCGCTGCGAGGCTGCGCCCCCGCCGCCGTGCCCGGCCGTCAGCCCACCGGCCCCCAGGGGCTGCACGCGGGGGACGACGACGAGGGGGGCGGTGTCGATGCCGACCGCGGTTCGTTCGACGAGCCCGAAGGGGTCCAGGAGGCGCAAGCGGAGCGGGCCGAGTACGTGGCGCCCTCTGCGGGTGCCGCGCAGCCGGTAGCGGAAGGTCGCGATCGCGGCGCCCTGGAGCCGGTCGACGACGAAGCGGGGGGAGTGGCCGAGCTCGGTGGGCAGCTGCTCGGTGAGCATCCACAGCCCGCCGGTGCGATTGTCCACGTTGGTGATCTCGAGCAGCACCTCGGCGGTCCCGCCCCGGGGCACGCGGGCGGGGGTCACCGTGCGGCGGGCGGTCAGCCGGAAGCGCTGGCGGGTGACGGTGCCCGCCGACAGCAGTGGCAGGGCCAGCACGAAGACCGCCAGTTGGACGAGCGCCCGCTCACCGAGCACGGCCCCGACCAGGAGGAGCGCGGTGCCTGCGCCGATCAGGCAGCGTCCCCGCATCGTCAGATACGAGAGGGCCCGCCGCACCGTCGCCCGCACCCCGGCTCAGCGCCCGCGGGGAACCGGAACGGTGGAGAGCAACTCCGCCACTATCTGCTCGGGGCTCCGACGGCCCAGCGCGGCGTCCGTGGAGAGCAGCAGCCGATGGGACAGGACGGGGCCGGCCAGCGCCTGGACGTCGTCGGGCAGGACATGGTCGCGCCCGGTCAGAGCCGCCGCCGCCCGGGCGGCGCGCAGCAGCTGCAGGCCGGCGCGGGGGGAAGCTCCGAGGCGGAGGTCGGGGGACCGGCGGGAGGCCTCGACCAGGGCGACCACGTACCGGCGGACGGCCTCGGACACGTGCAGCCCGCCGACGGCCCCCACCAGTTCGCGCACGGTTGCGGCGTCGGCCACCGGTGAGAGCGTGGTCAGCGGATCGACGGTGCCGCGGTCCCCGAGCATCGCCAGCTCCGATTCGCGGTCGGGGTACCCCATCGAGAGCCGTGCGGTGAAGCGGTCACGCTGCGCCTCCGGGAGGGGATAGGTGCCCTCCATCTCCAACGGGTTCTGGGTGGCCATGACGAGGAACGGACGTGCCAGCTCGTAACTGATGCCGTCGACGGTGACCTGGCGCTCCTCCATGCACTCCAGCAGCGCGGACTGCGTCTTCGGCGAGGCCCGGTTGATCTCGTCGGCCACGACGACGTTGGCGAAGATCGCCCCGGGCTTGAACTCGAAGCCCCGGGTCTCCTGGTCGTAGATCGCCACGCCTGTGACGTCGCTCGGGAGGAGGTCAGGGGTGAACTGGATCCGGCGGACGGTGGCGTCGATCGATGCGGCCAGCGCCTTGGCCAACGTGGTCTTCCCCACGCCCGGCACGTCCTCGATGAGCAGGTGGCCCTCGGCGAGCAGCACCACGAGGGAAAGCCGGACGACGTCGTCCTTGCCCTGAACGACGCGGCCGATGTTGGCCGCGATCCGTGCACCCTCAGCGGCGACGTCGACCGACGGGCCGGACGTTCCGTCGGCGGTGCGTGTCGCCTCCGTCACGGCCCCACCGTACGTCGCACGGCACCTTCTTGGACGCGTCCGGACGCGAGGCCGCGCTGTTCGGTGTGTCTGGGCGCTGACCTGCGCGGGATCGGGTGGAGAGGGCAGGTCACGACACGGCATCGAGTGGTGTCCAGTGGGGGCCAGTGGGTTACTGTGTCGCCCGGTGGGGAGGCAGGGACCGTCCGGGGTTGCTGTGAGCCATTGGGAGGACCGATGCAGGGGGTGATCCGGTGTTCGTCGGCAGCTTTCCCCTGCGTCTCGACGAGAAGGGCCGGCTCGCCCTCCCGGTGCGCTTCCGGGACCAGGTGGCCGGCGGCATGGTGATCAAGAAGGGCCAGGAGCGCTGCATCTACGGCCTGACGATGGCCCGCGTCGCCGAGCAGAGCGCCGCGATGGCCGCCATGGCCCCCTCCGACACCGCCGGTGCACGCATGGCCGCCCGCATGAGCTTCGGTTCCATGGTCGAGATCGAGCCCGACAAGACCGGCCGAATCACCCTCCCGGCCAACCTGCGCGAGTACGCGGGGCTGGACCGGGACGTCGTCGTCGTGGGTGTGGACACCCGCTTCGAGATCTGGGACTCCGCCACCTGGGACGCCTACGTGGCAGAGCAGGAGGCCATCTACGCCGAGATGGAGAGCGAGGGGATGCCGACGCTGTCGTGATCCCGGGCACGCCCCCACCCGCCCCCACCGGTTCCCGCGAACCAGCCCCGAACGAGCCGCCTTCCCCGCGGCTCGACCGGACCGGGCCCCAGCCGCCTTCCCCGCGGCTCGGTCCCGACATCGCGAGAACCGCACACGGCAGCGGGTGAACGGCCGGCCGGCTGCGCCGCAGCCGACGGGTCGGGGCACCCCCCGCCCCCCGCGGGGCTCCACCTGACGCTCTTCCCCGACGCCAGGCGGACCCCGCGGGTGGCGGGCCCAGCATTCACACCGGGCCCACGCCCCACCGCCCTCCATCCGCCCCACTCCACCCCACCGTCCCCATCCCGCCCCACCGGAACGCCTGCGTCCCACCGTCGCCGCCGCGCGCGCGGCACCATCGGAGGCGTTCCCCCGGACCGTTTCGGAAGGCAGTCGACGATGAGCAGCACCGAGCCGATCCGGCACCCGGTGCACGTGCCCGTCCTGCTCGAGCGCGTCACCGACATCATCGGGCCCGCCTGCGCCGCCGAGGGGGCCGTCCTCGTGGACGCCACTCTGGGGCTGGCCGGCCACGCACTCGCCATGCTCGACGCCCACCCCGGGCTCCGCCTCGTGGGCCTGGACCGTGACCCCGAGGCACGGGCCGAGGCCGCCCGGCGGATCGCCGTCGCCGGTCACAGCGACCGGGCCACCCTGGTCCCCGCCGTCTTCGACGAGCTTCCCGACGTACTCGAGCGCCTCGGCATCGACCAGGTCCAGGCCGTGCTGTTCGACCTCGGCGTCTCCTCGCTCCAGCTCGACCGCCCCGATCGCGGCTTCAGCTACTCCGCCGACGCCCCCCTTGACATGCGGATGGACCCCACCGCCCCGCGCACCGCCGCCGACGTCGTCAACACCTACTCGCCGGGCGAACTGGCCCGGGTACTGCGGGTCTACGGCGAGGAGCGCTTCGCCTCGCGCATCGCCAAGGCGATCGACCGCGAGCGGGCCCGGGCGCCGTTCACCCGGACCGGTCGCCTGGCCGAGCTGGTCCGCGACTCGATCCCGGCTGCCACCCGGCGCACCGGGGGACACCCCGCGAAGCGGACCTTCCAGGCCCTGCGGATCGAGGTCAACGACGAACTCGGCGCCCTCACCCGCGCGCTGCCGGCCGCGATCGACGCCCTCGCCGTGGGCGGCCGGATCGCCGTCATCACCTTCCACTCCCTGGAGGACCGGATCGTCAAGCAGACGCTCGCGGCCGGCGCACTGGACCGGACGCCACCCGAGCTGCCGGTGCCGCTGCCCGAGCACGGGCCGGTTCTGCGTCTGCTGACCCGTGGCGGCGAGGCCGCATCCGAGTCCGAGACCGCGGCGAACCCGCGGGCCGCTTCCGCCCGTGTCCGGGCGGCGGAGCGCATCCGGCGGGCAGCATGACCGCCCGCGCCACCGGCGCCCGGACGGCGACGGCCGGGACGGCCTCGCCCCGGACGACGTCGCCGCGGCCCACCACCGCACGGACGACGACCGCACGGACGACGACCGCCCGGACGACGACCGCCCGGACGACGACCGCCCGGACGACGACCGCCCGGACGACCACCGCCCGGAGCACCCCCACGCGACCGGAGCTGCGCCTGGTCCCCGGGGCCGTTCCCGCGCGCCCCCGCCGGCAGCTGCCCGTCGTCGTGGCCAACCGCCGCGCCCCCTTCGTGGTGCTCGTGGTCGCCCTGCTGGTCGGCACCACGCTCGGGCTGCTGGTGCTCAACACCGCGATCGCGGTCGACTCGCTGAAGGCCACCTCGCTGAAGGCGGCGAACGCGCAGCGGGCCCAGGAGGTGCAGCGGCTCCAGCAGGAGGTGACCACCGCCGGCACGCCCCAGCAGATCGCCGACGCAGCGAAGAAGGCCGGGCTGATCCCCGCGGGGAACGCCGGGTACCTGGTCATCGGCCCGGACGGTCACTCGACGCTGCGAGGTACCCCCGAGCCGGCCGCGCCGTCGACGGCCATCCCGGGCGTGGGCTGAGCCTTGCCGACCACCGTCCGTGGCCCCGGCTCCGGCGTGCGCACGGCCGGGCGCACCACCGGCCGCACCTCGACCGAGCGAGGCGGGCAGGGGCCGTTCGCGTCGCGCCGTCCGCCGGGCACCCGCCGCAGCGGCGGCGCGGGGTTGTCGGTGGACCAGCGCCGCCGGCGCAACCGGTGGGGACTGATCATCATGGTCACCCTGCTGGTCCTCGTCGTCGGCCGGCTCGCGATCGTCCAGGGCGTCGACGGCTCGGCCTACGCTGACGCCGCCCAGCAGGACCGGCTGCACACCTATCCGATCGCCGCGCTCCGGGGCCAAGTGCTCGACAGGTACGGCCACCCGTTCGCCTACAGCGTCGACGCCTCCCGCGTGGTGGCCGACCCCACAGTGGTCAAGGACCCGGCCCGCACCGCCCTCGCGCTCACCACCGTCCTCGGCGTCCCGGTGCCGGAGCTGACCGCCAAGCTCTCGCAGCGCGGCAAGTACGTCGTCCTCGCCTCGAAGGTGCCACCGGAGAAGGTCGACGAGATCCAGAAGCTGCAGCTGTCCGGGGTCTCCTTCGAGGACGATCCCGTACGGCTCTACCCGGCCGGAACGACCGGCGGCCAGGTGGTGGGCTTCGTCGGGAAGGACGGCAGCGGCCTCGCCGGCATCGAGGGGCGGTACGACAGCGTCCTCGCTGGAAAGGCCGGGAAGCGCCGCGTGGAGGTCGGCAGCGGGGGCAATCCGATCCCGTCGGGCATCGACGAGACCACGGCGGCCGTCGACGGCAGCACCGTCACGACCACCCTGGACCAGGACATGCAGTACGTGCTCGACCAGCGGCTGGCGCGGGCGTGCGCGGACGGCGCCACCACCACCGGCTCGGCGGTCGTGCTGGACGTGCACACCGGCCAGGTGGCCGCGATGGGGTCGTGCCCGGGCTACGACCCCGGCAACTACTCGAAGACCGACCCGAACCTGCTGGGCAACCGGGCGGTCTCGGACGTCTTCGAGCCGGGCTCGGTGATGAAGGCGGTGACGCTGTCAGCGGTCATGCAGGAGGGCGCAGCGGAACCGGACACCGTCCTCAGCGTCGACGGGCACATCCAGGCCGGCGACCATGTGGTCACGGACGCGCACGACCACGCGCCGATCTCCTGGACGGTCACCGGGATCCTCGCCCATTCGAGCAACGTCGGCACGATCATGCTCGCCCGCAAGATCGGCAACGACAAGCTCGACCACTACATGCGGGCCTTCGGCCTCGGCAGCACGACGGGCGTCGGCCTGCCCGGGGAGAGCGCCGGCATCCTGCAGAAGTCCGCCGAATGGACCGCCAGCCGGGCCGCCAACGTGCCCATCGGGCAGGGCGTCTCGGTCACCACGTTGCAGATGGCCTCCATCTACCAGACGATCGCCAACGGCGGGGTCCGCATCCCGCCGCGCATCGTCGCTTCGGTCACCGGCCCCGACGGCCAGGTGCACCCGGAGCAGGCCCCGCCGAGCACGCAGGTGATCAGCAAGGCGACCGCCGACAAGATGGCCTACATGCTGGAGGCCGTCGTAGGGGAGCACGGCACCGCACCGCTCGCTGAGATCCCGGGCTTCCGCGTCGCCGGGAAGACCGGCACCGCGCAGCGCGCCAACCCCACGTGCGGTTGTTACGCGGGGGGCGGCTACATGACCACGTTCGTCGGCTTCGCCCCCGCCGACGATCCGCAGTACGTCGTCGCGGTGAACCTGGAGCGGCCCACCAGCTCGGCCGAGGGCGGTCAGGTCGCCGCTCCCGTGTTCGCCGACATCATGCGGTACGCGCTCACCGACCACGGCGTCGTCCCGTCCGGGAAGCCGCGGCCCGACTTCGTCCTCACCGGACCCTGACCAGCCGCGAGCCCCGTGGCGCACCCGGCCGGGGGACCGCCCCGGCCCGCTGTCCGACGGGCGGGTGGACCGAGGTGCGGGGGTCCGACGAGCTCCCGCCGGTAGATTGGAGCCCCGTGACCCCGACCGACTCCGGGTCGGTACCCCGGAAGACGGGGCACCGACCGCTGCCCCTCACCGAACTGACCGACCTCATCGGTGCGCCCGTCGGGGGGGCCGCCGGTTCCCCGGAGATATCCGGCGTCACGCTGGCCTCCGGTGAGGTCGCCCCGGGTTTCCTGTACGCCGCGCTGCCCGGTACCCGGACGCACGGTGCCGCCTATCTCGACGACGCGGTGTCCCGCGGGGCGGCGGCGGTGCTCACCGATCCGGCCGGTCTCGCGACGGTGCCCGGCGACTGCGGGGTGCCGGTCTGCGTGGTCCCTGACCCGCGCGCCGTCCTCGGCGCCGTCGCCGACCGGGTCTACGGGGAGCCCAGCCGACGGCTCCGGGTCATCGGGATCACCGGCACGAACGGCAAGACGACGACGAGCTATCTGGTCGAGTCGGGTCTGGTCGCCGCCGGGCTCGGGACCGGGCTCATCGGCACCGTCGCGACGCGCATCCGGGGGAGGGACCGGGACGGCGCGCCGACCGTGACCGCCATCCCCAGCGTCCGCACCACCCCCGAGGCGCCCGCCGTGCACGCGCTGCTGGCCGAGATGGCCGACAAGGGCGTCGAGGCCGTGGTCATGGAGGTCTCCAGCCATGCGCTCGTGCAGGGCCGGGTCGGGGGCATCCGGTTCGCCGCCGCGGGCTTCACCAACCTCGGGCGGGACCATCTGGACTTCCACGGCGACCTGGAGTCCTACTTCCAGGCCAAGGCCCTGCTCTTCGACGGGCGGGCCGCTGTCGAGGTGGTCGACATCGATGACGCGGCCGGCCGCCGCCTGGCCGACCGCTCCGACCGGGCACGTCCCGTCACTGTCTCCAGCAGCCGGGCGAGCGCCGCCGACTGGTGGGCCGACGACGTCGCCGCCGCCGCCCCCGACGGCGGATCCACGTTCACGCTGCACGGTCCGGGCGGCGGCAGCTGGCCGGCCCGGCTGCGGCTGCCAGGACGCTTCAACGTGGCCAATGCCGTGCTGGCCGTGGCCCTGCTCGACGCGGTCGGTGTGGACGTGGCGACGGCGGTCTCCGGGCTCGCGGACACGGTCGTCCCCGGCCGGATGGAGCCGGTGGACGCCGGCCAACCCTTCGTCGCGGTCATCGACTACGCCCACACCCCGGACGCCGTCAGCACCGCGCTGGCAGCCCTCCGAGGTGCCACGAGCGGCAGGCTCATCACCGTGCTGGGCTGCGGCGGCGACCGCGATCCCGGAAAACGTCCGGCGATGGGGACCGCTGCGGCCCTTCTCAGCGATGTACTGATCGTGACGGATGACAATCCACGCTCCGAGGACCCTGCGGTCATCCGTGCCGCGATGCTCGCCGGCATCCAGGACGTCCCGGAGAACGACCGGGCCGACGTGCTCGAGATCGGCGACCGGCGCGCGGCGATCGCCGCGGCCGTGAAGGCGGCCGGCCCGGGCGACACACTCCTCGTCGCCGGCAAGGGGCACGAGACGGGGCAGGAGATCGCCGGCCGGGTGCTGCCCTTCGATGACCGCGCCGTTCTGCGCGAGGTCCTGACGACGCTGGGAACTACGTGATTGAGCTGACCTTGAGCGAGGTGGCCGGCCTCGTCGGCGGAACGCTGACCGGAGGCGACGGGGACGCCGTCGTGAGCGGGAAGGTCACCCTCGACTCGCGCACCGTCGCGGCGGGCGACCTGTTCGTCGCGGTCGCCGGCGAGCGGGTCGACGGCCACGACTTCCTCGCTGCCGCCGGCGCTCAGGGCGCCGTCGGGGCCCTGAGCGCACGGCCCGACGAGGCGCTGCCGTGCATCGTCGTTCCCGACCCCGTGGGCGCCCTCGGGAGGCTGGCCGCCGGGGTGCACGCGCGGCTGGTGGACGGCGGACTGCGCACGCTGGCCATCACCGGCTCCTCGGGCAAGACCTCGACCAAGGACCTTCTCGGCCAGGTGCTCGCCGCCGCCGGTTCCACCGTGAGCCCGCCGGGGTCCTACAACAACGACATCGGTCTGCCACTCACGGTGCTCAGCGCCGACGAGCAGACCCGTTTCCTCGTCCTGGAGATGGGTGCGCGCGGGCCGGGACACATCGCCCGGCTGTGCGGAGTCGCCCCCCCGCAGGTGGGTGTCGTCCTGAATGTCGGCTCGGCTCACCTCGGCGAGTTCGGCAGCCCGGAGGGGATCGCGCAGGCGAAGGGGGAACTCGTCGAGGCGCTGCCCGAGGACGGCACCGCGGTCCTCAACGCTGACGACCCGCGTGTGCTCGGCATGGCGTCGCGCACCCGTGCGCGGGTGCTCACCACCGGCTGGAGCGCAGACGCGGCGGTGCGCGCCACCGAGGTGAGCCTGGACGACGCCGCCCGAGCCCACTTCACCCTCGCCGCGGACGGCGAGGAGCATCCGGTGGCCCTGCGGGTGGTGGGGGAGCACCAGGTGGCCAACGCCTTGTCCGCGGCCGGAGCCGCCCTGGCGGTCGGCGTGGCACCGGCCGCCGTCGCCGCGGCACTCTCGTCGGCCGAGCCGCGCAGCCGCTGGCGCATGGAGGTCGGCCGGCGGCCGGACGGCGTGACCGTGGTCAACGATGCCTACAACGCCAACCCCGAGTCGATGCGCGCCGCGCTCGGCGCGCTCGCCGGACTCCCCGGCACCCGCCGGATCGCGGTGCTCGGCGCCATGGCCGAACTCGGGCCCGGTGCCGCCGCGGAGCACGAGCGGCTGGGTCGGGCCGCCGCGGCCGCCGGGGTCGACCTCGTCGTGGCCGTAGGCGCCGATGCGGTAGGCATAGCCGACGGCGCGATCGCTGCCGGACGACACCCAGGAAAGGAGTCGGTGCACGTGCCGGACCGGGCCGCAGCCCGCGAGCTGCTTGCGCCCCAGCTGCGCCCCGGCGACGTCGTGCTGGTCAAGGCCAGCCGCTCCTACGGACTGGAGCAGCTCGCGGAGGACCTGCTCGCGGCGGCACCGGCCGCATCAGGGGGCAGCATCGTGGGGGGCGCTGCGTGAAGTCGGTCCTGATCGCCGCGGGCGTCGGCCTGATCATCTCCATCCTGCTGACCCCGGTGGCCATCCGGCTGTTCCGGCGGAACGGGCTCGGCCAGGAGATCCGGGACGACGGTCCCGAGAGCCATCTGTCGAAGCAGGGCACGCCCACCATGGGCGGCACGGTCATCGTCGGGGCGACGCTCGGCGGCTACCTGATCGCGCACCTGTTCCTGCGCGAGGGGTTCACCGCGAGCGGGCTCCTGCTGATGTTCCTGATGGTCGGCATGGGCACCGTCGGTTTCCTCGACGACTACCTCAAGATCCGGCACCGCCGCAGCCTGGGCCTGAACAAGACCGCCAAGCTGGTCGGCCAGCTGATCGTCGGGCTGACGTTCGCGATCCTGGCCATCCAGTTCCCCAGCAACGGAGTGACGCCGGCCTCGACCACGATCTCCTACGTCCGCGACATCGCGCCGCTGGCCCTGGGTTCGGTGGCGTTCGTGATCCTGGCCTATCTGTTCATCGCCGGGTTCTCGAACGCGGTGAACCTCACCGACGGGCTCGACGGGCTGGCGGCGGGTTCCGCGGCGATGGTCTTCGCGTCCTATGTGGTCATCTCGTTCTGGCTGTTCTCCCACGACTGCACCCGCAAGCTCATCGACGGGTGCTACGAGGTGCGCGACCCGCTCGACGTCACGTTGGTCGCGGCCGCGGCGATGGGCGCGTGCCTGGGATTCCTGTGGTGGAACACCAGCCCCGCTCGGATCTTCATGGGTGACACCGGCTCGCTGGCTCTCGGCGGCCTGCTGCCCGGGATCGCCATCCTCACCCGCACCGAGCTCCTGCTCGTCGTCCTCGGCGGGCTGTTCGTCGCCGTCACGCTGTCCGTGGTCATCCAGGTCGCCTTCTTCCGGGCCACCCGGCGGCGGGTCTTCCGGATGGCACCCCTGCACCACCACTTCGAGCTGGCCGGCTGGACGGAGAACACCGTCATCGTGCGGTTCTGGCTGGTCACGGGCATGGCGGTGGCGTTCGGCCTCGGGTTGTTCTACGCCGACTGGCTCAAGTTCGCCGGGCTGTGAGCGGCAGCGTGCAGGACGTTCCCGAGGAGATCGGGGGGCGCACGGTCGTCGTCGCCGGGCTCGGGGTCTCCGGCGCGGCCGCGGCGCGGGTGCTCCTGGCCCGCGGCGCGCGGGTCCTGCTCGCCGATGCGGCCGAACCGCCCGTCGTGGCGGAGCTGATCGCCGCGGGCGGTACGTGGCTGGGTGCGGTGTCGGCGGTGCCCGACGGCACCGACCTGGTGGTCACGTCGCCGGGCTGGCGTCCCGACTCCCCCCTGCTCGTCGACGCCGCCCGGCGGGGCGTGCCGGTGGTGGGGGAGCCGGAGCTGGCCTGGCGGCTGCGGATCCGGGATGCCGACAGCCGCGCCGCTCCCTGGCTGGCCGTCACCGGCACGAACGGCAAGACGACGACGGTCACGATGCTCGAGGCCATCCTGCTGGCGGCCGGGCGGCGGGCCGTCGCGGCGGGCAACGTCGGCCGGCCACTGATCGAGGTCGTCACGGCCAGGAGGGACGACGGGACGCCGGAGTTCGACACGATCGCCTGCGAGCTGTCGAGCTTCCAGCTGCACTGGTCGTCGACCATCGCCCCGGCCGCGGCGGCTGTGCTCAACGTGGCCGACGACCACACCGACTGGCACGGCTCCTTCGCCGCCTACCGGGAGGCCAAGGCTCGCATCCTGCGGTTCGCGCCGGTCGCCGTCGCCGATGCCGGCGACCCGGTGGCTGCGGGGCTGGTCGCGGCGCACCACCACCCCGTCACCGTCACCCTGGGGGAGCCCGGTCGCGGTCAGCTCGGCGTCCGGTCCGGCGCGCTGGTGGACCGGGCGTTCAACGACGAGCCGGCCGGTGAGCTGCTCGTCGAGCAGTCGCAGCTGCAGGTCCGGGGCCCGCACAACACCGTCAACGCGCTCGCCGCGGCCGCCCTGGCGCGTGCGGCCGGCGTGCCCGCGGAGGCGGTCGGCCGCGGCCTGGCCGGGTTCGAGGGCGGTGCGCACCGCAACGTCCTGGTGCGCACGGTCGCCGGGGTGGACTACGTCGACGACAGCAAGGCCACCAACCCGCACGCGGCGGGGGCCTCGCTGGCGGCCTATCCGCGGGTCGTGTGGATCGCGGGTGGCCTGCTCAAGGGCGCCGACGTCGATCCGTTGGTCGCGGCGGTCGCCGGACGACTCGGGGGAGTGGTGCTGCTCGGCCGCGACCGCGCCGTGATCGCCGCTTCCCTGGCGCGACACGCCCCAATGGTCCCAGTGGTCACGGTGGTCAGCGGCGACGATGAGCGGATGGAGGGGACTGCCGAGGCGACGATGCGGGACGCCGTCGTCGCGGCAGCCCGGATGGCCCGTCCCGGCGACACGGTGCTGCTGGCGCCGGCCGCGGCCTCCATGGACGTCTTCCGTGACTACGCGCACCGCGGCCGGGCGTTCGCCGAGGCCGTGGCGGCGCTCCGGTGAGCCGTCGATGACCACGAGCACCCGCCCGCGCTCGACCGGCGCGGACCGCCGCCCCCCGGTGTCACCGAACCGCGGCCGGCCCGCACCGCGCCGACTGCGCGGCCCCGCCTGGCTCGACGGGCCCATGACGAGCTGTCACCTGGTCCTCGGCGCTGCCGGACTGCTGCTCACCATCGGCCTGGTCATGGTGTTCTCGGCGTCCTCCATCAAGGCGGCGCTCGCCCACGAGCCGGTGTGGGCGCCCGGTGTCCAGCAGGTGGTGTGGGCCGCTCTCGGGATCGGCGCGATGCTGGTGGCTCTCCGGCTGCCCGCGGGCTTCCTGCGCCGGTGGTCACCGATCGCGCTCCTCGTCGTCGTCTTCCTGCTGCTCCTCGTGCTGGTTCCGGGCGTCGGCCTGAAGCTCAACGGCGCACGGCAGTGGTTCAACCTGGGCTTCGCCAACTTCCAGCCTTCCGAGGTCGCCAAGCTGGTGTTCGCGCTCTGGGGCGCGCACGTGCTGGCGTTGCGTGAGAGGTACATGACCACCTCCTCGCTGCTGGTGCCGGTCCTGCCGGTGTTCGGCGTCCTGTCGCTGCTGATGATCGTCGAGCCGGACTTCGGTTCCGTCGTCAGCCTCGGGCTCGTCCTCGCCGGGCTGCTCTGGGCGGGTGGGATGCCGATGAAGTACTTCGGCGGGTTCGTCGTGGTGGCTGCGGTGCTGATCGTGATCCTGGTCAAGGCAGCGCCCTACCGGATGGCCCGGATCACCTCGTTCCTCGACCCGTTCGCCGACAAGAGTGGCGCCGGCTTCCAGGCGGTCCGCGGCATGTACGCGCTGGCCACCGGTGGGCTGTGGGGAGTGGGGCTCGGCAACAGCGCGATGAAGTGGGACCTGCTGCCGCACGCGGAGTCCGACTACATCTTCGCCATCATCGGTGAGGAGCTCGGTTTCCTCGGCTGCCTCGTGGTGGTAACCCTCTACGGCGTGCTCGCCTACGCCGGTTTCCGCATCGCCCACCGCTCGGCCGACCGGTTCATCCAGCTGGCGAGCGTCGCGATCACGGTCTGGCTGATCGGCCAGGCCGCGATGAACATGGGCTACGTCGTCGGGCTGCTGCCGGTCACCGGTGTGCAGCTACCGCTCATCTCCGCGGGCGGCACCTCGCTGGTGCTCACCCTCTTCATCGTCGGGCTGCTCACGCGTTTCGCCCGTTCGGAGCCGGCCGCGATCGAGAGCCAGCGGAGCCGCACCCGCGGCCGCCTGGCCCGCCTGCTGCTGCCGGTCCCCGCCACCGCGGTCGACCCCGTCCGTCCCCGCCACCGTCCCCACGGAGCCCCGGACGAACGGGTGTCGTCGGTAGGCGGGGGACGCACCCTGGTGCACGCGGGCCGCCCGCGCGAGCGAGTGCCCGGCCCCGAGCGCAGGCCGGTGGCCGAGCGGGCTGAGCGCAGGCCGGTGGCCGAGCGGGCTGAGCGGCGGCCGGTGGGCCCGCGGTGAGCGCGGCCGACCTGCGGCCGCTGAGCATCGTCCTGGCCGGCGGGGGGACCGGGGGGCACATCGAGCCGATGCTCGCCCTTGCCGACGCCCTGCGCCGGCGCGCCGAGGGCGGGCGGGAGCTGCGGATCACCTGCCTCGGGACCGCCCGCGGGATGGAGACCCGGCTGGTCCCGGCCCGGGGCTACGACCTGCGGCTGATCCCGCCGGTTCCACTGCCCCGCAAGCCCACCGTCGACCTGCTGCGCGTGCCCGGCCGGGTGCGTCGGGCCGTGGCCGAGACCCGCACCCTGCTCGACGAACTGGCCGCCGACGTCGTCGTCGGCTTCGGGGGGTACGTGGCGCTTCCGGCGTACCTGGCTGCGCGGCGGGGCCGGGGACGGGCGGGGATACCGATCGTGGTGCATGAGCAGAACGCCCTGCCGGGCCTGGCCAACCGGGTGGGTGCGCGGCTGGCCGCACGGGTCGGGGTCACCATGCCCGGCACGAAGCTGCACCGGGCTGAGCACGTCGGCATGCCGCTGCGCCGTGCGATCAGCTCCCTGGACCGCCCGGCTCGTCGCGCGGAGGCGCGGGCGGCCTTCGGTCTGGACGCCGACCGGCCCACCCTGCTGGTCTTCGGCGGCTCCCAGGGGGCCGCCTCGCTGAACCGCGCCGCTGTCGCCGCGGCCGACGCGCTCACCGCCGCCGGGGTGCAGGTGTTGCACGCCCGAGGGCCCAAGAACACCGACGTGACGGTTCCACCGAGATCCGCCGGGCAAGCTCCGTACGTCGTCGTGGACTATCTGGAGCGTATGGATCTCGCCTACGCCGCCGCCGACCTGGCGCTGTGCCGCTCGGGGGCGGTGACCGTGGCAGAGCTGTCCGCGGTGGGGCTGCCGGCCGCCTTCGTGCCGCTGCCCATCGGTAACGGCGAACAGCGGCGCAACGCCCTACCGGTCGTCGAGGCCGGCGGTGGGCTCCTGGTCGAGGACGCGGACCTCAGCCCGACCTGGATCGAGCAGCGGTTGCTCCCTCTGCTCACCGACCCCACCGCGCTGGCGGGGTACGGCCGGAACGCCGCGGCCGCGGGCGTGCCGGACGCCGACGAGCGGCTCGCGGAGATGGTGCTGGAGGTGGCCCGGTGAGCGCCGCGGACGTGGCGGCCTGGACGGACCCCGTCCCGGCGTTGTCCGAGCTGGGCCAGGTGCACTTCATCGGCATCGGCGGCGCCGGGATGAGCGGGATCGCGCGCATCCTGCTCGCCCGAGGCGTCAAGGTGTCCGGCAGTGACCGCCGGGACACTCCGACCCTGCTGGCACTGCGCGCGCTGGGTGCCCGGGTCGAGGTCGGGCACGACCCGGCTTATCTGGGCACGGCCGACACGGTCGTCGTCTCCACCGCGATCCGCACCGAGAACCCGGAGCTCTCGGCCGCCCGCGAGCGTGGGCTGCGGGTGCTGCCCCGCGCCGTTGCCCTGGCCTCGGTCATGGCCGGCCGGCGGAGCGTCGCGGTGGCCGGGACGCACGGGAAGACCTCGACGACGTCGATGCTGACCGTCGCCGTCCAGGCCTGCGGCGCCGACCCGTCGTTCGCGATCGGCGGCGACCTCAACGAGTCCGGCAGCAACGCGCACGCGGGGGAGGGCGACATCTTCGTCGCCGAGGCCGACGAGAGCGACCGCTCGTTCCTGCTGCTGTCCCCGTTCGGCGCCATCGTCACCAACGTCGAGGCCGACCACCTGGACAACTACGGCGACCTGGCGGCGGTCGAGGCCGCCTTCGACCGATTCATGGAGACCGTCGACCCCGACGGCTTCGTCGTCGTCTGTGCCGACGACCCGGGGGCCGCCCGGTTGCGCACGGTCCCGACGAAGGCGCGGCTGTGGACCTACGGCCGCGCCGCGGACGCCGACCTCGTCCTGGCCGACCTGGACGTCGCCCAGGACGGAACCAGCTACACCGCGATCTTCCGGGGGTGCGATCTCGGCCGGGTCCGGATCCAGGTGCCGGGTGAGCACATGGCGCTCAACAGTGCCGCGGCGCTGCTCGCCGGACTGGAGCTGGGGCTGCCGGCCGACGGCCTGATCGACGGGCTCGCCCGTTTCGGCGGGGTGCACCGGCGATTCGAGCTCAAGGGCTCGGTCGGCGGGGTGCGGGTCTACGACGATTACGCCCACCACCCGACCGAGGTCAGCGCCCAGCTGCGGGCGGCCCGGGCCGTCGCAGGCAGCGGGCGGCTGGTCGTCGCCTTCCAGCCACACCTCTACAGCCGGACCCGCGAGTTCGCCGAGGGCTTCGGCCAGGCGCTCGGGCTGGCCGACGAGGTCGTGGTCATGGAGATCTACGGTGCCCGTGAGGACCCGGTGCCCGGTATCACCGGGGCGATGGTCGCCGACGCCGTCCCGCTGCCGGCCGAGCGGGTGCTGTTCGAGCCGTCGTGGTCAGCAGCGGCGCCTGCGCTGGCCGCCCGCGCGCGGCCGGGCGACCTGGTGCTCACCATGGGCGCCGGGGACGTCTCGATGGTCGGCCCGGAGGTGCTCGAGGCGCTGCGCTCCCGGACGAACGGGCGATGAGCCGGACCGGCACCACCACGCGGGACCGGCGTCAGGGTTCGCGGCGGACGGCCGAGCGCCGGGCGTCAGGGGCCGTGACGCCGTTGCCGAGCCGGCGGCGGGAGCGGGCCGACCGACGGAAGCGCCCGCTGCTGCGCGTGGCGATCGCGGTTCTCCTGGTGGCCTCCGTGGCGTGGGTTCTGTGGGCCGGCCCGCTGCTCGCCGTGCGCAGCATCCAGGTCGACGGCGTCGCCGGGCTGCCTGCCGCCCTGGTCCGGCAGAGTGCCGGGATCGAGAGCGGCACGCCGCTGCTGCGGGTCGACGTGGCCGCCGCCCGGGCCCGCGTCGAGCGGCTGCCCCAGGTCGCCTCGGCGACGGTCAACCTCGGCTGGCCGGACCGCGTCGTGATCACGGTGACCGAGCGGGTCGCGGTGGCCGTGGTCGGACCACCCGGGCAGCGGTCCCTGGTCGATGCCACGGGGGTGCTGTTCGACACCATCAGCGGCAGCCCGCCGAGGGGAGTGGTGCCGATCGAGGTGGACCACGCCGGGCCGCGCGACCCTGCCACGGCTGCGGTGCTCAGTGCGGTGACGGCGCTCCCGCACGCGCTGCGGACGAGGGTCGCCCGTGCCGCCGCCACGGGCGCCGGCGAGGTGACGCTCACCCTGGCCGACGGCACGACCGTGCGCTGGGGAACCTCCGAGCGCTCGGCCGCCAAGGGCGTTGCGCTGGCCGGGCTCCTGCAGCAGATCGACGCGGGGCAGCTCGACCGGGCCACGACGATCGACGTCAGCACGCCCACCGCGGTCGTCCTCCGCTAACGCCGGCGGCCGGGTCGGCACGGCAGGTCGCGGACGGTGGCCCCGCGGCTCCGGAGGGCTCCGCGGGAGGGCCGCAGCCGACACGCGCGGGACCGCGACACGCCCGACACGCAAAGTCTCTTTCGCAGGTTCCCGCTCTCCGGATGTCCGCGGGTCTGGACCCTGACATGAGACGTTCACCTGGCGGGTCGTCACACTTAGTGGTGTTCATGTGTCCAATGGGTCGCGAGTGTTTCGTGCGATCCGCGTCCACCGACACGCCGACCCCACGAGGGTGCTTGTAGCGGCTATCGGGACCCACCTAACTTCGTCCCGGTCGAGCAAGTTGACATAACTGTAACGCTGAACTTGAGGATGAGGGTCCAGTTGGGGAGCGCCGCATGACACCTCCGCACAACTATCTAGCGGTCATCAAGGTCGTCGGCATCGGCGGCGGCGGGGTGAACGCGGTCAATCGCATGATCGAGGTCGGCCTCAAGGGGGTCGAGTTCATCGCGATCAACACCGACGCGCAGGCGTTGCTGATGAGCGATGCCGACGTGAAGCTCGACGTCGGTCGTGAGCTCACGCGCGGGCTGGGCGCGGGCGCGCAGCCCGACGTCGGCCGGCAGGCCGCCGAGGACCACCGCGAGGAGATCGAGGAGGTCCTCAAGGGGGCCGACATGGTCTTCGTGACGGCCGGCGAGGGTGGTGGCACCGGCACCGGTGGCGCGCCCGTCGTGGCGTCGATCTCGCGCAAGCTCGGCGCGCTGACCATCGGGGTGGTCACCCGCCCGTTCGCCTTCGAGGGCAAACGGCGCGCGGTGCAGGCCGAGACGGGCATCGAGGAACTGCGCAACGAGTGCGACACGCTGATCGTGATCCCGAACGACCGGCTGCTGCAGCTGGGCGATCGCAACGTCAGCGTCATGGACGCCTTCCGCACCGCCGACCAGGTGCTGCTGTCCGGCGTCCAGGGCATCACCGACCTGATCACCACGCCCGGTCTGATCAACCTGGACTTCGCCGACGTCAAGTCGGTGATGTCCGGGGCGGGGTCGGCGCTGATGGGCATCGGCAGTGCCCGCGGTGACAACCGGGCGCTGCTGGCCGCCGAGCAGGCGATCGCGAGCCCGCTGCTGGAGGCCTCGATGGAGGGCGCCCACGGCGTGCTCCTGTCGATCTCCGGTGGTTCGGACCTCGGACTGTTCGAGATCAACGAGGCCGCCTCGTTGGTCTCCGACGCGGCGCACGCCGACGCGAACATCATCTTCGGTGCCGTCATCGACGACGCCCTGGGTGACGAGGTGCGGGTGACGGTCATCGCCGCGGGCTTCGACAGTGGCCGGCCCAGTAGCCGCAAGGATGCCGGCGCTGCCGTCGTCCCGGGTGCCACGTCGACGCCCGGGCTTCCCGCAGGCCTGTCTCCGCACCGCAGGCCGGTTCCCGCGGCCGCGGGTACCCCGGGCGCGGGTGAGCGGCTGGTCACGCCTCAGTCGGCCGCTCAGGCGGCGCAGGCAGCACCGCAGGCTCCGCCGGCCGGTGTCCCGGCCCGTCCCGCCGCGGGGGCGAACGGCGGTGGGATCACCGTTCCGCCGCTGCCGCCGATCCCGGGCTCGGCCGCCGGGCGACGGCCGTTGTCCAACGAGGACTTCGAGGAAGAGCTGGACATCCCCGAGT
>JAODNN010000126.1 GCA_025465355.1 Blastococcus sp.
TTCCGTGACGACGGGCGCGCGCCCTCGCACCGTAGGGCGTGTCCTCGGGAGGAGCGGTCACCCTCGTATTGCCCCGAGGTCGCCGGCGGGAAGACCCTGCTGTCCCAGGCGACCGAGGAGGGGCGGATGACCAGCGTCGAGAACAACAAGGCGATCGACCGGCGGTTCGCGAACGAAGTGCTCAACGGGCACAACCTGGACGTTCTGCCGGATCTGGTCGCCGAGGACTTCGTCGAGCAGAATCCACCGCTGGGCCAGGGCCCGGGGCGCGAAGGCTTGCGCCAGTTCCTTGCGCAGATGTTCGAGGCGTTCCCCGACCTCCGCTGGCGGGTGGAGGAGATGGTCGCTGAAGGAGACCGGGTCGCTGCCTGGTCGACCTGGGAGGGCACTCATCGCGGGACGTTCCTCGGTGTCCCGCCGACCGGCCGCAGCGTCTCGGTGGAGGCGTGGACCATCGACCACGTCCGCGACGGCAAGGTGGCGGAGAGCCGCATCATCATGGACGTGATGGGGCTGATGCAGCAGCTCGGGGCGATCCCGGGTTCCGCACCGGCCCAGCCGCCGGCCACAAGCGCCTGACCGGGCTGCGCTTTTCCACGTCGGGCCGACGCGTCTGCGGCCGCCGCTGATCCGCCCCTGCTGCCGAGCTCCGTTGCTCCCGAGCAGGCGCGGGTCGGCCGCCGGGACTACAAGGCGGATGGCGTCCAGCGCACGCAGTAGGCGACCTGCCGGAAGGGCAGGGTGGACGTCCCTCGCCGGGTCATCTCGGCACTCACCACCGTGGTCACCTGGTCGAGCAGTTCGTCTCGCTCCGCGTCGGCCAGGAGGGCGACGTGCGAGTAGGTCGCCAGGCGCGACCGCACGGCGGCCGGGTCGAGGAGCTCGGTCCACGGGAACAGGGCGGCCTCGAGTTCTTCGGTGGGAAGTCCTTCGACCTCGACCACGTCGGGCAGCTCGTCCTGGACGTCCACCTCGTGACCGCGGGCACGTGCGTTGAGCGCCTCGACCTCGGTCTGCCACGGCTCCGCCGGCCACACCTGGTTCCAGATCAGGCCCAGCCGGCCGCCCGGCCGCAGCACCCGCCGGATCTCGGCCACGGCCTGCTCGTGCGGGAACCAGTGCCACGCCTGCCCGACCACGACGGCGTCCGCGCTCGCGTCACCGAGCGGCAGCGCGTCCGCCCCTGCCTGCCGGGCGTCGGCGGCCGGGTGCACGCGCGAGAGCACGGCGACCATCGCGGGGTCGGGCTCGACGGCGGTCACCCGTAGGCCGCGGGCCAGGAGGAGACCGGTCAGCTTGCCGGTGCCTGCGCCGACGTCTGCGACCTCCCGGGCCCCCTGCGGGAGCATCCAGTCGACCGCGTCGTCGGGATATCGCGGCCGCCAGCGTTCGTACTCCTCGGCCAGCGCGCCGAACGCTCGCGCCCGCCGGGCGTGGATCTCCGGGGTGTAGTCCGGCACGGTCATCCGTCCCCGCTCCGGGTGGTCCAGGCGGCGATGTCGCGACCGGTCGGCGCGAACACCTGGGCAGCGCGGTCCGGTCGCAGCGCGACGAACAGTCCCTCCGCCTCGGCCAGCGTCGTCCCTGGGTCGTCCTCCTCGACGAGCCGGGCACGAGCGGTGGTCCGCCGTCCGTCGGCCGTGTCGATCTCCGCCGTGCCCAGCAGCGGGACGCCGAGGCGCACCGGACGGCGATAGCGGACCGTGAGCGTGGCAGTGAGCCCGCCGCGTCCGGCGGCGCGCACCGCCCGGGCGAGCAGGTGGTCGAGCAGCGTGGCCACGACCCCACCGTGCACGAGGCCCGGGGGGCCCTCGTGCGGCTTGCCGAGAGTCACCCGGCCCTCGGCGCGACCGTCGCCGGTCTGGGTGGCGGCCATCGGCGGGGCGACGGGATTGCCCGGTCCGTACACGGGGCTGTACCAGCGCTCGCCGACGTCCGGGTCGTCGACGCGGGCCACCTGGTGCAGGTCCCGGCCCTCGGCCCGCAGCCGCTCGGCCAGTTCTCGTGCGGCCACCGTCGCCGCGGAGAGGTCCTCGATCGACACCTCGGTGCGGACGGCGGCATCGACGACATCCCGCAGTGCCGCGCCCAGTGCGCCGACCGCGTCGCGGCGAGCGGTCCTCTCCTCGAGCGAGAGCTCCGGGTGGTCAGCCACGCGCCATGCCGGCCTCGCGCAGCAGCGCACCGCCGATGATCACCCGCTGCACCTCGCTCGTGCCCTCGTAGAGGCGGAACAGCCGGGCGTCGCGGTAGAAGCGCTCGACCGGCGTGGTCCGCAGGTAACCGAGGCCGCCGTGCACCTGCACCGCCTTGTCGACCGCCCGGCCGACCATCTCGGTGCAGAAGAGCTTCGCCGACGACGGACCGACAGAGGTGTCCTCGCCGCTGTCGTAGCGGGCGGCGACCTCGCGGACCATGCTGCGGGCGGCGAGCAGCTCGGCGTGCATGTCGGCGAGCATGCCCTGCACCAGCTGGAATCGCCCGATCGGTGCGCCACCCTGCTTGGCCGTCGCGGCGTAGGCGACCGATTCGTCGAGCACCCGCTGCGCCATGCCGACGCAGAGCGCGGCGATGTGCAGGCGGCCCCGCGAGAGCACGGTGAGCGCCTTCGAGTAGCCCCGGCCCTCCTCGCCGATCAGGGCGTCGGCCGGCACGCGGACGTCGTCGAAGAAGACCTCGGCGGTCCAGGCGCCGGACTGGCCCATCTTCTTGTCGTGGGGGCCGACCGTCACGCCCGGCGTCGAGGCCTCGACGACGAAGCTGGAGATGCCGCGGCCCCCGCGCTCGTCCGGGTTGCTGCGGGCGAAGACGACGAACAGATCGGCGATCGGCGCGTTGGTGATGTAGCGCTTGCTGCCGTTGATCACCCAGTCGTCGCCGTCCCGACGGGCGGTGGTGCGCAGCCCCGCGGGGTCGGAGCCCGCCTCGGCCTCGGTGAGGGCGAACGAGCCGATCAGCGAGCCCTCGGCCATCCGTGGCAGGTACTTCTTCTGCTGCGCCTCGGTCCCGAACTTCGCGATCACCTGCCCGGCGATGCCGTTGTTGGTGCCGAACAGCGAGCGGAAGGCCGGGGTCGTGTAGCCGAACTCGAACGCCAGCTGCACGTCCTCGCTCATGGTGACGCCCAGGCCGCCGTGCTCCTCGGGGAGCGCATAGCCGAACAGCCCCATCTCGGCCGCCTGCGCGCGGAGCTCGTCGGGGATCCGGTCCTCGTCCTCGATCTGCTCCTCGCGGGGTATGACCGATTCGCGCACCAGTTCCCGCACGGCGTCTCTGATCTGCCGGAAGTCCTCAGCGTCCACCCGGCCATGGTGCCGCCTGCCCATGGCCGGGCGACGCAGGGGTCGTCAGGCGAGGGCGTCCAGGCGCGCCATGTCCTTGTCGGACAGCGTGAGCTGCGCGGCCCCGAGGTTCTCGGTGAGGTGCTCGACCGACTTCGTGCCGGGGATCGGCAGGATGACGGGCGACTTGTGCAGCAGCCAGGCGAGCGCGACCTGGGACGGCGTCGCGTCGAGCTCCGTCGCGATGGCCGCCACCGGGCTGTCGGGCGAGGCGAGGTCGCCGGTCGCGATCGGGAACCACGGAATGAAGGCGATGCCTTCGGCGGTGGCGTAGTCGAGGACGTCCTGCGACTTCCGGTCGGTCAGGTTGTAGAGGTTCTGCACGCTGACGACCTCGACGATCTCGCGGGCGGCCTTCAGCTCATCGACGGAGACCTCGGAGACGCCGATGGAACGGACCTTGCCCTGCTCCTGCAGCTCCTTGAACGCGCCGAGCTGATCGGCGAGAGGCACCTCGGCGTCGATCCGGTGCAGCTGGATCAGGTCGATGCGCTCGAGCTTCAGCGTGCGCAGCGACAGCTCGACCTGTTGCTTGAGGTAGGCCGGGCGGCCGACCGGGTGCCACTCCCCCGGCCCGGTGCGCGTCAGGCCCGCCTTGGTGGCGATGACCAGGCCGTCGGGATACGGGGCCAGCGCCTCGGCAATGATCCGCTCGCTGACGACGGGTCCGTAGGAGTCGGCGGTGTCGATGAAGTCCACACCCTGCTCGACGGCCGCGCGCACGACCCGGACGGCGCCGTCGTGGTCGGCCGGCTCGCCCCAGACACCGGGGCCGGGGAGCTGCATGGCTCCGTAGCCGAGCCGGTGGACGGGCAGGTCCCCGCCGATGGAGAAGGTGGCGCTGGGCGCGAACGTCGTCATGGTTCTCCTCTGAGGAGTCGGCATGCCCCGGGCGGATACTCGGGGCGCTGTACGGGGCAGCGCCGCCCCCGGTCATGCTCTTCCCGGGTGCCGGTGATGTGACCGGCGACACCATCGGAGGAGAACCACATGGGCGACGTACTCGTGATCCGGCACGGGGCGACCGAATGGAGCAGGAGCGGGCAGCACACCGGCGTGACCGACCTGCCGCTCCTGCCGGACGGCGAGGAGGACGGGCGGCGGCTCGCCTCGGTTCTCGCGGGCCGGAAGATCGCGCACGCGTTCGTCAGCCCCCGGGCGCGGGCCCGTCGGACCGCGGAGCTGGCCGGCCTCTTCGACGGATCGGTCGACGCCCAGATCGACGAGGACCTCGTCGAGGTGGATTACGGCGGCTACGAGGGCCGGTCGACCAAGGAGATCAGCGAGGAGATGGGCCGGCAGTGGTCGCTCTGGAAGGACGGCACGATCCCCGGCGAGACGCCCGGGGAGACGCTGGAGCAGGTGGCCCGACGGGTCGACCGCGTGATCACCCGGATCCGCCCGCTGCTCGCGGACGGTGACGTCGCCCTCGTAGCCCACGGCCACGTGTTGCGCATCCTGACCGCGCGCTGGCTGGGCCTCGGCCCCGAGGCGGGCGGGCTGTTCCCGCTCGACACCGGCCGCTACGGACTGCTGGGGTACGAGCGCGAACGGCCGGCGCTCCGCGGCTGGAACACCGCCTGCCCCTGAGGGACGGCGTCAGCCCCGCGACACCGCCGCGACCGGCTGCCACCGGCTCTCGGGCTCCGGCACCGGCACCGGAGGGTCCGGGCGAACCGGGCGCCCGAACAGCCAGCCCTGACCGAGGTCGGCGCCGATCGCGGTGACCTCCTCGGCCAGCCGTTCGGTCTCCACGCCTTCGGCGACGACGACCGCGCCGAGCTGGTGGGCGAGGTCGGTGACCGCCTTCAGCACGATGCGGGCGCCGTCGTCCGGGAGCTCCTGCACCAACGCCTTGTCGAGCTTCACGACGTCGGGCCGGACGGCGGCCAGCAGCGACAGGCTCGACCAGCCGGCGCCGACGTCGTCCAGGGCGATCCGCCAGCCCAGCGTGCGGTAGTGCTCGAGGACCGAGACCAGGTGCCCGCGGTCGGCGATGGCGTGCGACTCGACGACCTCGAAGACCAGCTGCGAGGGTGCGATGCCGGTCTCGTGGACGACGCGCTCGGTGCTGGCCAGGCAGACCTGCGGCCGGAAGATCGACGTCGGGTTGAAGTTGACGAAGAGGTCGTCGCTGCCCAGCCACGGCACCGCGCCGGCGATCGCCGACTCCCGGCCGATCCGGTCGAGGCGGTGCAGCCAGCCGGCGGACTCGGCGACGAAGAACAGGTCGCCGCCGCCGACCTCCCGGCCGTCCACGACGCCCCGCAGCAGTGCCTCGTGGGCGACGACCGAGCGGTCGGCGAGCGAGACGATGGGCTGGTAGGCCGACCAGAACTCCGCCTCGGCCAGGACGCCGACTTCGACGGTCACCCCGCGGCGGGCGAGTTCGACGGCGAGCGTGGGCGCGGTCAGCAGCCGGGAGGTGAGCGCAGCGCCGTCCGAGGGCGGGTCGGTCGCCACCCGGACGGCCTCGGTCTCGGCGGCGGTGAGCTCGCGGGCCAGCCGCTGGAACAGCCGTTCCAGGCCGCGTCCGCCGCGGTCGTCCACGATGTCGAGCAGTTGCGGCGAGGAATGAACGGTCAACCCGAGGGCCGCGGCGAATCGGGCGACCGAGGGCAGCACGTGACCGATGGACGTGGCGAGCAGGGCGCGACTGGCCGGGCCCGGCATCTCCCAGTTCTGGCGGCATCCACAGACGCCGCCGCAGATCGTTCCCACCGTCGGAGGATGACTGACGCTCCGGCGGCGACGGGGCAGGCGCGCGGCGCACGACCTGGTGACTCACAGCCGCACGGGGAGGGGAGTTATGGAACGTTCGCATCTTTAGTGTCTAAGGTCAGCGTCATGGCCGTTCTCACCACGACCGACGTTCCCCGTCCGAGCCGCGGTGGTCGCCCCCGCGACCCCAGCCGGGACGGGGTGATCCGTGCCGCGATCCTGCGTCTGCTGGCGGACGTCGGTTACGGCGCACTGACGATGGATGCGGTCGCCGCCGAGGCGGGTGTCGGCAAGGCGACGATCTACCGCCGCTGGCGCACCAAGCAGGACCTCGTCGTGGACACGATCTCCGACCTGAACCGCGAGGTCGCCTCCCCGGCCGACACGGGTTCTCTCGAGGGCGACCTGCGAGCGATGATGCGCTCGTTGGTGGACGTGGTCACCGGGCCGACCGGCGCCGCGACGTTGTCCCTGCTGTCGACCGTTCCGCACCACCCGGCACTGGCCCGCGCGTTCCACAACGGACCGCTGGCGGTCTGGCGGGATGCCTTCGAGCAGATCTGGTCGCGTGCCGAGCAGCGGGGCGAGGTGGGGCCCGGGCTGGCCGGCTCCATCGTGGCCGAGTCGACCAGTGCGCTGCTCACCCAGCGGTGGCTGCTGACCGGCGAGCCCGTGGACTACGCCTACGCGGACCAGGTGGCCGACACCGTCGTGCTGCCGCTCATCCGCGCGGAGTACCCCGGGCGCTGACAGGTCGCGGTGGCCCCTGGATCACCCGTTGCGGTGCCGGATCCTCTGGACGACGGTGAAGGCGAGGAGCAGGCCGACCGCACTGACCGTGGCCATTCCGGCCGGGGTCTGCAGGAACCGCTGAACGGCCTCCTGGCCCTTCGCCCTCAGGCGCGTGGGACTGGTCCGGTAGGTCAGCTGGTCGAGGGTGGCGGCCAGCGACTCGCGGGCGGCGTCGATCTCCAGCTGGATCTGTCGTGGGTCGCGAGGCACGGGCGACAGCCTGCCAGACGTTGCCGGGTCCAGCGCATTCCCGCTGCCCGCCGGCACCCGACCGGGGTACTCCTAGACTCCGGTACCGCGCGGGAGTGGTGTAACGGTAGCCACGCCAGACTTAGGATCTGGTGCCTTCGGGCGTGGGGGTTCGACTCCCCCCTCCCGCACGCTGGTTCTCAGGAGCGGGTGCCTACTGCTACGGCCGTCCCCTCACCTGCTCGGACCACCCTCAGCTCCCGGACGTCGACAGGGCCTCGGTGAGGGCCGTGTTCAGCGCACCCT
>JAODNN010000151.1 GCA_025465355.1 Blastococcus sp.
ACGCGCCCCTCAGACACCGAGCATCGCCTCCAGGTAGCGGGCCACGCCGTCCACGTCGTGCCCGCTGGTGAACTCGGGCGCGGCAGCACGGACGGCGGCGTGCGCGTTGGCCACGGCGACGGCGCGGCCGCCGGCCTCGGCGACGGCCCGGATCATCGGCAGGTCGTTGGGCATGTCGCCGAAGGCCAGGACGTCGCCGAAGCCGACCCCGTGCCGGTCGAGGGCGACGGCGAGCCCGCTGGCCTTGGTGATGCCCGGCGGCAGCACCTCGATGAAGCCCAGGCCGGCGTGGGTGACCTCGGCGTCCGCGGGGTCGACGACGCGCTGCGCTCGCTCGAGCAGCTCGTCCTGACCGAGCGTCGACGAGCGGAGGAACACCTTGAGGACGGCGCCCGGCGGCAGCACCTCGTTCCTGGGCAGCAGCTGCGCCGGCTCGGGGTAGGGCCAGGTGAACCCGTGCTGCACCCGCAGTTGGCTCCGCGCCTCGCCCCGGGCATGAGCTTGCTCGGCGGCGTCCTCGACGGCCAGGATCAGCTCGCCGGCGACCGCCTCGATGCTCTCGATCACCCGCATCGCCTGCGCGCGGGGCAGGGCCACGGTGCGGAGCACGTCGTCACGCTCGAGGTCGACGACGTAGCCGCCCTGCGCCAGCACCGCGATCCCCCGCCCGTCGAGTGCGATGCGGACGCTGTCGAGCAGCCGCGGCCCGCGACCGGTGACGCCGACGACGGGGATCCCGGCGTCCCAGCAGGCGGTGAGCGCGGCGCGGGTGCGCGGGGTGACCTCCCCGGCGGAGTCGAGCAGCGTGCCGTCGAGGTCGGTGGCCACCAGCTTGGGCCGCCACGGCCCGAGGTCGCCCAGCTCGACCACCTGGTCGGCGCCGGGCAGGGTGCCGTACGCCTTGAGCGCCTTCGGGCGCCGTTCCGTCATGCGGGCGGACCGGGCGGGATCGGCGCCGCGAGCGACATCCCGGCCGTGATCCGGTCGATCCCGCCGAGCCACGGGCGCAGCGCGACCGGCACGTACACCGAGCCGTCGGCCTGCTGGTGCACTTCGAGCAGGCAGGCGATGGTGCGGGCGACCGCGCAGAGCGTGCCGTTGAGCGTGGCCGCGGTCTGCGGCTTGCCGTCGGCGTCCCGGTACCGGATGTTCAGCCGGCGGGCCTGGAAGGTGCCGCAGTCCGACGTCGAGGTCAGCTCCCGGTAGGTGCCCTGGCTGGGGAACCACGCCTCGATGTCGAACTTGCGCACGGCGCTGGTGCCGAGGTCGCCCGCGGCGATGTCGACGACCCGGTAGGGCAGCTCCAGCGCCTGCAGGAACTCCTCCTCCCACGCCAGCAGTTGCAGATGCTCGGCCGCGGTGTCCTCGGGACGGCTGAAGCTGAACATCTCGACCTTGTCGAACCAGTGCACGCGGATGAGACCGCGGGTGTCCTTGCCGTACGACCCGGCCTCCCGGCGGAAGCAGGAGGACCAGCCGGCGTAGTGCCGCGGACCGCCGGAGAGGTCGAGCACCTCGTCCATGTGCATGGCGGCCAGCGGCACCTCCGACGTGCCGACGAGGTACAGGTTGTCCCGCTCGACCCGGTAGACCTCCTCGTCGTGCTCGCCGAGGAAACCGGTGCCCTCCATCGCCTCCGGCTTGACCAGCGCGGGGGCGATGACGGGGGTGAAGCCGGCGGCGACGGCACGGCCGATCGCGAGCTGGGCCAGCGCGAACTCGAGCAGGGCGCCCGGTCCGGTGAGGAAGTAGAAGCGGGCGCCGGAGACCTTCGCCCCGCGCTCCATGTCGATCGCGCCGAGCGCCTCACCGACCTCGAGGTGGTCGCGCACCGGGAAGTCGTACGCGGGGATGTCGCCGACGGTGCGGATGGTCACCGCGTCGTCCTCACCGCCGGGCGGGACCTCGTCGGCGACGACGTTGGGGATCTGGAGGTGCACGTCGCGCAGGGCCGCGTCGGCGGCCCGCTCGCCTTCCTCGGCCTCCTTGACCTGGGCGGCGAGGGCCTTGGCCCGGTCCAGGACGGCGGGGCGCTCCTCGGGCGTGGCGGACCGGACAGCCTGCGACGCGGCCTTCTGCTCGCCGCGCAGGTCGTCGGCGCGCTTGACCGCCTCGCGGCGGGCGACGTCGGCGGCAAGGAGCTTGTCGACCAGGGACTCGTCGGCGCCCCGCGCTCGCTGGCTGGCACGGACGACATCGGGGTGCTCGCGCACGAGTCGGAGGTCGATCACGCACCGATCGTAGGTGGCGGGCTCGGTGGGAACCCGACAGCGGGGACGGCGGCCGCTGACCGGCGATGAACATGTCCCTCTCCGGCCCGACGAGCCTTCGCCGGGCGGAGCGTCGTCGCAGCCCGCCGGTCTGCGGGACACTGGACCCATGCGCTTCCTCGGGCCCCGGCCGCCGCACGACCTCACCTACGCAGACGTGTTCATGGTTCCCAACCGGTCCGATGTCGGTTCGCGGCTCGAGGTCGACCTGACCACGCCCGACCGGGTGGGGACGACGATCCCCGTCGTCGTCGCCAACATGACCGCCATCTCCGGCCGGCGGATGGCCGAGACCGTCGCCCGCCGGGGCGGCCTCGCCGTGCTGCCGCAGGACATCCCGGTCGACGTCGTCGGCGAGGTGGTGTCCTGGCTCAAGCAGCGGCACCCCGTCTACGACACCCCGATCACGCTCTCTCCCACGTCCACCGTGGGTGAGGCGCTGTCGCTGCTCACCAAGCGCGCCCACGGCATCGTCGTCGTGGTGGGGGACGACGGCACCCCGGTCGGTGTGGTCACCGACGGCATGTGCCAGGACGTCGACCGGTTCAGCCAGCTCTCACAGGTGATGGCGCCCGACCCGCTGACCATCCCGGCCGGCACCGACCTGCCGAAGATCTTCGACGTCCTGACCGATGCCCGGGTGAGCGCGGCGCCGGTGGTCGAGGGCGACCGCCTGGTCGGCGTGATCACCCGCAAGGGCGCGCTGCGCTCGGCGCTCTACCTGCCCGCGGTGAACGCGGACGGGCTGCTGCTGACCTCGGCCGCCGTGGGCATCAACGGGGACGTCGCGGGCAAGGCATCGGCGCTGCTCGCCTCCGGGGTGGACGTGCTCGTGGTGGACACCGCCCACGGCCACCAGGAGAAGGCGGTGGAGGCGGTGCGGGCGGCCCGTTCGGTCGCCGGATCGACCCCCGTCGTAGCCGGGAACGTGGTCACCGCCGACGGCACCCGCGAGCTGATCGAGGCCGGAGCCGACGTCGTGAAGGTCGGCGTCGGGCCCGGCGCCATGTGCACGACGCGGATGATGACCGGCGTCGGCCGGCCACAGTTCTCCGCCGTGGAGGAATGCGCCGAGGCGGCCCGTGACCTGGGCAAGCACGTCTGGGCCGACGGCGGCGTGCGGCACCCGCGGGACATCGCGCTGGCCCTGGCCGCGGGCGCGGCCAACGTGATGGTGGGTTCGTGGTTCGCCGGTACCTACGAGAGCGCCGGGGACGTGCACGACGACAGCGGGCGGCTCTACAAGGAGTCGTTCGGCATGGCGTCGGCGCGTGCGGTCAAGGCACGGACGGCGACGGCGTCGGGCTTCGAGCGGGCCCGCGCAGCGCTGTTCGAGGAGGGCATCTCGTCGTCCCGGATGTACCTGGACCCGGCCCGGCCCGGCGTCGAGGACCTGATCGACGGCATCGTCGCGGGCGTGCGGTCGTCGTGCACCTACGCGGGGGCGCGGACCATCGACGAGCTGCACGAGCGGGCGATCCTGGGCGTGCAGAGCGCGGCCGGCTACGAGGAGGGTCGGCCGCTGCCGACGTCCTGGTGAAGGCCCTTCCGCACGCGCGGTTCGAGGCGCTGGTCGCGGACGCGCTCGACGAGGTGCCGGCCGAGCTGATGAAGCTGCTGGACAACGTCGTCGTCCTGGTGGAGGACCGCAATCCCGACGAGCCGGACCTGCTCGGGCTCTACGAGGGGTATGCGCTGACCGAGCGCGGCTGGGACTACGGCGGGGCGCTGCCGGACCGGATCATGATCTACCGCGAGGCGATCTGCGACATCTGCGAGACCGAGGACGACGTGGTCGACGAGGTCACCATCACCGTCGTCCACGAGATCGCCCACCACTTCGGCATCGACGACGAGCGCCTGCACGCCCTCGGCTGGGACTGAGCCGAGCCGTTCGGTACGGGTCTACCCCTTGACCTGCACTGTTCTCGGGCGTTGGGTGCGCCCATGCCCGCGCCAGCGACGCCCCGGCCCCGGCTCCTGCGAGCCGACGAGGGGGACACGGTCTGGTTCCTCGGCAGTCTGGTCACCGTCAAGGCGACCGGCGCCGACACCGGAGGGCGCGCCACGGTCGTGGAGTTCCTCAACCCGCCCGGTTTCGCCCCGCCGCTGCACCGGCACACCGTTGAGGACGAGATGTTCCTGCTGCTCGGCGGCCGGGCCACGTTCCTCTGCGACGGTGCGGAGATGGCCGCCGGGCCGGGCGACTTCGTGCTGCTGCCGGCCGGGTTGGCGCACTCGTTCATCGTCGGCCCCGCCGAGCCGCTCCGGACGTTGCAGATCACGACGCCCAGCGGCTTCGAGAAGTTCGCCGCAGCAGTCGGGGGCCCGGCCGGCGAGCGACGGCTCCCGGATCCGGGCCCGGTGGACCCGGGCGCGCTCGCCCACGCCGCGCAGCTGCACGGCGTGGAGATCCTCGGTCCACCGCCGGTGGCTGCGGACTGAACGAGGACCCTCCTGCCCCCCACCCCTCGCAGGCTCGGGGCGGCACCCTGCAGCAGGGGGACGGGTAGCGTTGATCAACGTGTCAGACGACCTCACGACCGCAGCCGGAAAGCTGCCGATCAAGATGCTGCACGACCGCATCCTCGTGGCCCTGCGCAAGGAGGACGGCGACCGTCGCTCGAGCGGCGGCATTCTGATCCCGGCCACGGCGCAGGTGGCCAAGCGGCTGGTGTGGGGCGAGGCGAGGGGCGTCGGGTCGTCCGTCCGTCAGGTGAAGGTGGGCGACCGGGTCCTGTTCTCCCCCGAGGACCAGCACGAGGTCGAGGTGCACGGCGAGGACCTGATCATCCTGCGCGAGCGTGACGTGCACGCCGTCGCCGCTGAGCGCATCGAGGAATCCACCGGCCTCTACCTCTGAGGGCCCCGTTGATCATCGGCATATGGCTGGTCGCCACGCTGAAGACGTCCGCCAGATGACGATGATCAACCGGGGAAGGGGCCGTCCCGCAACGCCGTCAGCCAGGCCTCGGCGTCGGTGAAGGCGGCGTCCTCCGACATCGGGGGGACGGCGCGGTTCTGCCGGCCGTCCGCCCGCGGGTACGAGCCGAGGAAGCGGACGTCGTCGCAGACCCGGTGCAGCGCCGCCAGCGCCTCGCCCACCCGCCGGTCGAGGACATGCCCCTCGCAGTCGAGCGAGAACGAGTAGACGCCCAGCCGCTCCCGCGTCGGGCGCGACTCGATCCGGGTGAGCGAGATCCCGCGGACGGCGAACTCACCGAGCAGCTCCAGCAGCGCACCCGTCCGGTCACCGACGACGGCGACCAGCGACGTCTTGTCGTTGCCGGTGGGCGCCGGCGGCGGGCCGGGAGGCGCGACCAGGACGAAGCGGGTCACCGCGCCCGCGTGGTCGGCGACGTCGTCCACGAGCCGCGTCAGCCCGTACCGCTCGGCGGCGATCGGGGCGCAGACGGCGGCGTCGAAGTTCCCGGCGGCCACCGCAGCGGCGGCCGCCGCGGTCGATGTCGCGGGCAGCGGCGTCACCCCCGGCAGGTTCGCCGACAACCAGCGCGCGGACTGGCCCAGGGCGTGCGGATGGCTCGCGACCGAGCGCACGTCGGCGAGCGCGACACCCGGCCGGGCGGCCAGCGTCATCGCGACGGCGAGGAACACCTCGCGGATGATCATCACCGGGTCGCCGTCGGCCAGCCCGTCCATGGTGGCGGGCACCGAACCCTCGACGGAGTTCTCCAGCGGGACCAGCGCGGCGTCGGCGTCCCCCGAACGGACGGCGGCGAGAGCCGCGGCGACGCTCGGCTGGGGGACAAGGACCGCAGGGGCTCCCTCCGAGGAGGCAACTGCACTCTGGAGCGCCGCTTCGGCGAAGGTACCCTCGGGCCCGAGATAGGCGAACCGCGTCGGAGGCGTGCTGAGAGGCGTCCCGGGCATCCGACGAGGGTAGTGCGGGCGCGTTGAGCTCATGGCTCGGCCCGGGGGAAGCTGCCGTCGCTCGACCCGCCAGACCCGGCCCGCGGCCGGCTGACCCCCCGACTGGAGGGATGCGTGACCCCCCGCCCGGCCCGTGTCGCCTCCGGCGACCTCGAGGCTCCGCTGTGGCGTCTGCTCAGCGCCAGCGACAGGGAGGAAGCCACCGCGTTCCTCGCCCTGCTCGACGAGACCGCCGACACCTTCGAAGCGGCCGCCGAACCGCGGTGGGTCGCCTGGCGGCACGCGTTCGCCGCCCGCCGCGCGGTGATCGAGAACGATCCCGAGGCGGCCGCGGCCGACGTCTCGACCGCCCGTGACCTGCTCGACAAGATCGCTCCCTCGGCAGAGACCGCGCTGCTGATGGCCTACCTGGCGCACGTCCAGGTGAGCGCCGACCATTTCGACGGCGCGATGCTGCTGGCCATCGACGCGAGCCTGCTCACCGAGGGCCCGGCCGCCGGCACACCGTCGCGGGCGCTGCTGCAGGCCCACCGGTGGCTCTCGCTGAGCCTCCTGGGGCTCGACCTCGAAGAGCCGGCCGTCGCCCACGCGATGCGCGGCCAGCACGTCGCCGCCGCGCTGCGCCAGACCCAGGAGCAGTGGCGGATGCGGCTGCTGTCCGCCCAGCAGCACACCGAGCTCGCCCAGACCGTGCTGCGCCAGGGCGACCGGGACCGGGCCCGCGAGCTGGCCGCCGAGGCGATCGCCGGCGCCGTCTCCGCCCGCGAGATGGCCTGGGAGCCCGAACCGGCCGAGAGCTACCTGCTCGACGTCGTCCAGGCGTGGGCCATGAAGTGCGCCGGCGACCTCGACGGCGCGCTGGGCCCGTTGCGCCGGGTCCGCCGGCGGGTGCAGGAGGAAGGCGGAGTCTGGCTGCGCGGCTACACCGATCTGGTGCTCGCCCGGCTGCTCGCCCGACTGGCCGAACGGGACGGTGACGAGGAGCTCGGCGAGGAGGCCATCGGCCTGCTGGTCGACGCGTCCGGGGCGTTCGTCGCGGCCGGTGACCGGCGCCGCTACCGGCAGAGCCTGCTCGAGCTGGGCCGGAACAGCGCCGACCTGGGGCGCCCGGCGGAAGCGCTGCACTGGCTCGAGGCCTACCGAGCCGACACCGGGCGGGCGCACGCGCGCGGCCGGGAGATGTGGGCGGAGATGTTCGTCCGCCGCAGCCGGCTGCGCGAGGCCGAGCGGCAGGCCGCGCTGCTGCGCCGCCACGCGCTCGAGGACCCGCTGACCGGTCTCGGTAACCGGCGCAGCGCCGAGCGGCGGCTGGGCGCCATCCGGCTGGGTGAGCAGCCGCTGTCGCTGGCCGTCGTGGATGTCGACCGGTTCAAGGAGGTCAACGACGTCGCCTCGCACACCCACGGGGACGCCGTCCTGCGCCGGGTCGCCGACCTGCTCCGCGAGCACAGCCGCACCGGGGACGAGGTCTACCGATGGGCAGGTGACGAATTCCTGGTGGTCCTTCCCACCGCGACGGAGGCGCAGGCCGTCGTCGTCATGGAGCGGTTGCGGAGCGCCGTCGCCGGCGCGAACTGGAGCGACCTCGAGCTGCCCGACCCCGTCACCGTCAGCATCGGGGTGGCCACTGCTCCGGCGGTGACCGAGGACCAGCCGGACGGCCGAGCGGAACGCGCCCCCGCGATCGTCGGCTGGCGCGCCCTGTTCGACAGCGCCGACCTGAACCTGTTCTCCGCCAAGCGGGGTGGCCGCAACCGGGTCCGGGCGCCGGGTGGCGCCCAGCCGGAGGAGAGTGCACCATCACCTGCGACGGAAACGACATGAACGGTGACGCTTCGTGAGCGCCACGCACGGATGGGACAGGTGGGACGCAACGGACAGGGGACGGCGCGCCTTCGAACTGATGCTCGACAGCGGCGTGGACGACGTGCACAGTGCGCTCGTGCCACCCGGAGCCCTGCACCATCGGGTCACCGCTGCCCTTGCGAACTGGCAGCTGGACGACGCCGAGGAGCTGCTCGCCGGAGTCGAGAGCGACCCGACTCCCTACGTCGCCGCCGAACCGGCCGCCGGCGCCTCACCCGACGAGCCGGACGACGCCCCCGCCCCGCTGAGCCGCGCCTGGGCCGACACACTGCGCGCCGAGCTTCTCGTGCGCCGCCTGCGCGTCGCCGGCTTCACCCTCGTCGGCGAGCCGGTGACCACCTCCGCGGACGCCGAACCCGAGCCGGCCCTCGACCTGCACGCCGGGGTGGCCGAGCTGATCGACGGCGGCTCCGGCGCAGACGGCGACCCGCGCGCCGAGTCCGCCTCGCACGCCGCCCTCGCGATCGCGCTGGTCCGCTCGGCCAAGGCCGCCTTCGACGCCTCCGACGACGACGTCCAGCGCGCCGCCGGCCTGGCCCGGCACGCGCGCATCGAGCTGCTCTCCCGGCGCATCGACGCCGCCATGGACGAGGCCGTCGAGGCGGCCAGCCTGCTCGACCCGGTGCTACCGCCGAGCGCGCTCATGGTCGACACCCTCGGCACGCTCGCCGCCGTGCTGGCCGACCTCGAGCTCATGCCGCTGGCGCTGGACTACCAACGGCGCGCGCACGAGGCCGCGATGGCCGCCGCCGCGGATCCCGACATCCTCAGCCCCGAGGACGGCACCCCCGACGAACTCGTCGCCGGCACCGCCACCCGCCTCGGCGAGCTGTGTGCCGAGCTCGGCGAAAGCCTGCTCGACGACGGCGTCCCCGAGTCGGCCGCGCCCTACTTCGCCGAGGCTCGCCTGCTGGCCGGGCAGGCGCTGACCCTGCTGCCGCCCGAGTCCCCCAGCGTCGTCACCGCGCAGGTGGTGCACGGCTGGGCGCTGGTCGGCCTCGGCGAACACCAGGCGGCGACCGGGCCGCTGCGGGCCGCCGTCCGCCTCACGTCGGCGACCGCGGACCGCGCCCAGCTGGCGTCGGCACAGCTCGCTCTCGGTCGTGCACTGCGCCGCCAGGGCGACGGCCTGGCGGCCGACCAGCACCTCGTCTCCGCGCTGGCGCTGGGCACCGAGCACGGTCTCCCCCGGCTGCGCCGGGCCGCCCTCCGCGAGCTGTGCACGCTGCACGCCGACCTGAACGACGCCGGCCGCGCGCTGCCCTACCTGCAGGCCTATCTCGCCGACGAGCTGGACCGCGTCGACGAGCGGCGCACCCGCTGGGTGGAGCTGTTCGGCCGCCGCAAGAGCCTGCTGGAGACCGAGCGGGCCGCGGGACAGCTGCGCCGGCAGGCCTACGAGGACCCGCTCACCCGCCTGCCCAACCGCCGGTACGCGGAGGCGCGCCTCGACGGGCTGCTGTCCGCCGGTGCCGCACCCGCGCTCGCCGTCGTCGACGTGGACCGGTTCAAGTCGATCAACGACGCGGTCGGCCACCCCGGTGGGGACGTCGTCCTGCGGACCGTCGGCGAACTGCTGGTCGCCGGCGTCCGTGACACCGACGAGGTGTGCCGCTGGGCCGGTGACGAGTTCGTGATCCTGCTGCCGGACACCACCGCCGAGCAGGCCGAGCGGGCCCTCGAGCGGATCCGCCGTTCGGTGGCGAAGCACGACTGGTCCGACCTCGAGCTCGAACTGCCCGTGACGATCAGCGTCGGCATCGCCTCCGCTGCCCGGGGCGACGACCGGCGGACCTTGTTCGCCGCCGCCGACGGCGTCCTCTACGACGCCAAGCGCAGCGGCCGCGACCGCGTCGTTCGCCTTTCCGGCGTGACGCAGACCCGCGCGGGTGGCAGCCCCCTCGACCACCTGTTCGGGCCGCCGCCCGGCGCTGCCGCCGAGGCCCCCGACCAGCCTGAAGGCACCACCGAAGCACCCGACACGGCCGCCGCCGACTCCCCGGACGTGACCGCCCCGGCAGTTAGGGTCGACGCCGTGCAGCCTTCCCCGCTGGACGACGCCTCCTCCTCGCGCGCCGAGGCCGGCGGCTTCGCTCCCCTCCTGCTCGAGCCGCAGCCGACCCTCGACCCGCCGCTGAGCCTGGGCGGAGCGGGCCATCCGCTGCTGGGCCCTGTTCCCGGAGCGACGCCGGTCACCGGGCCGGTCCTGCCGGCGGAGGCGCCCGAGCCCCTGGCGCCCGCCGTCCCGGCCGCATCGGTGGAGCCCGAGGTCATCTGGGGCACCGGCCGCACGACCGAGCAGATCCTCACGCTGGTCCGCGAGGCCCGGCGTGAGTTCCCCGATCGGCCGGCGCTCGTGCTGCGGGCCACCGCGGAGACGCTCGTCGCGCTGGCCGCCGAGCACGATGCGTACACGACCATGGACGCCGCCGCGCTCGCCGCCGCCGTCGGGCCGCTGCCCGAGCCCGCGGGCCGGGTCCGGGTGCTCTCCGGCGGTGGGGACCCCCGCGTGGCCGCAGAGGCTGCCTTCGTCGCGCGGGTCAGCGGCACCGAGGCCGTCCGGGTGGACGACGTGGCCGGCAGCCGGCTGCGCTCCCTCCTCGCCGACGGCTCGCTGTTCACCGGCGCCGACTGCCTGATCGTCGTCGCCGGCATGGACGCCTCGCTGGCCACCGTGATCGGCGCGATGAGCGACCTGCCCGTCGTGGCGGTGCCGACCTCGGCCGGTGAGCCTGGGGCGCTCGGCGGTCTCGGCGCCCTGCTGACCATGCTCAACTCGGCCGCACCGGGTGTCACGGTCAGCAACATCGACAACGGCTACTCGGCCGGTGTCTTCGCGGCCCGCGTGGCCCGGCGATCGCGGTAGACACTCTTCCCGGAGTTGATCATCGTCGAATGGCTGCCCTCGTCGGCGTGTCGACCAGCCACTTGCCGATGATCAACAGCTGAGATGATCGCTCCGTGACCATCGGGTGGCTCGATCTCGCGGCCGGCGCGAGCGGCGACATGCTGCTCGGCGCCCTGGTCGATGCCGGGGTCCCGCTCGACGTGCCGGCTGCTGCAATCGCCGCACTGCCGGTCGAGCCGATCCGGCTGGAGGCCGAGCAGACGGCCCGCCACGGCCTGGGGGCCACCCGCGTGCACGTGCATGCGCCGCCGTCGTCGGAACACCGCACCTGGGCCGGGGTCCGCACCATGCTGACCGAGGCCGCCCTCGCCCCCGCGGTCAGGGACGTCGCCCTGGCGGTCTTCGAGCGGCTGGCGGTCGCCGAGGGCCGGGTGCACCGGGTGAGCCCCGACGAGGTGCACTTCCACGAGGTCGGCGCCCTCGACGCGCTGGCCGACGTCGTCGGGGTGGTCGCCGGGTTCGGGCATCTCGGGCTGGAGCGGCTCACCGCCTCGCCGGTGGCGCTGGGCAGCGGCTCGGCGCGCGGCGCGCACGGCGTCGTCCCCGTCCCCGGGCCGGCCGTGCTGGAGCTCCTCACCGGGGTGCCGATCGTCGCGGGGCCGGTTCCGGCCGAGATGTGCACGCCCACCGGCGCCGCCCTGGTCGCGGAACTGGTCCGCGAATGGACGACGCTGCCGCCGATGCGGGTGCGGCGCGTCGGCATGGGCGCGGGCGGCAGGGACCCGGTCGAGCTGCCGAACGTCGTCCGCCTGGTCCTGGGCGAACCCGCTGCGGACCCGGCTGCGGCCGACCCCGTCGTCCTGGAAGCCAATATCGACGACCTCGACCCCAGGCTGTGGCCGGGCGTCCTCGACACCCTCTTCGCCGCCGGCGCCTCCGACGCCTGGCTGACCCCGATCCTGATGAAGAAGGGGCGCCCCGCGCACATGCTGTCGGTGCTCTGCCGACCCGAGGCGGTGGCCGGAGTGCAGGCGGCGGTCTTCGCGACGACGTCCACCATCGGGCTGCGGATCGTGCCGGTGGGCAAGCTGGCGCTGGAGCGGACGACGGGATCGGTGGAGGTGCTCGGCGGCCGGGTCGGCGTGAAGGTCGCCGTCGACGGCGGACGGGTGGTCAACGTCAGCGTCGAGTACGAGGACGTCGCTGCGCTCGCCCGTGACCGGGGGCTGCCTGTGAAGGAAGTGCTCCGGGCGGCCACCGCGGCAGCGGAAACTGCCTATCCCGTCGGCTGAGCGCAGGGCACACTGCGCCGATGCAGCCTGACGTCGACGTCGTCCGCGCGGTCTACGGCGCCTTCGAGCGTGCCGACCTGCCAGCGATCCTGGCGCTGTTCCGCCCGGACGGGACGGTCTACCAGTCCCCCGCCCTGCCGTGGGGCGGCGCGCACGAGGGCCACGACGGACTGCTCACGTTCCTCGCGACGCTGAGCAGGACGATCGAGTCCCGGGTGACGACCGAGCATCTGGTCCCCGACGCTGCGGGGCACGTCGTGCAGGCCGGCCGCACGCGGGGCCGGGTTCGGGCCACCGGCGCCCGGTTCGACCTCGTCGAGACCCACGTGTGGACGGTGGAGGACGGGCAGATCCGCCGCTTCGAGGTCTACCTGGACACCGAGGGCATGCTGGCGGCCCTCGACGCGCCGGCCACCGACCCCGGGGACGAGCCGGTCAGACCTGCTGGCCGCTCCACTCGGCCAGCCGTCGCTCGGCTTCCGCGGGTGAGACGTCCTGCACCCGGGTCATGACCGCCCAGCGGTGGCCGAACGGGTCGTAGATCGAGGCGAACCGGTCGCCGGTGACGAATGTGCTCGGCTTCTCGCGCACGGTGGCCCCCCGCTCGACGGCCGCTGCGAAGACTGCGTCGACGTCGGGGACGTAGATGCAGGTGGAGCCGCTGACCTTGTCCTCGGCCTGTCCGCTCGGGGGCACCAGACCGTAGGCCTCGTTCGGGTCGCTGAGCTGCAGCCGCCCGTCGCCGAGGTCGAGTTCGGCGTGCATGACCGTGCCGTCCGCTCCGTCCATGCGACCGACGACGGTCGCCCCGAAGACCTCTTCGTAGAAGGTGATGGCATCGGCGGCTGGGGAGCAGACGAGGAACGGGGTCAGCGTGGTGTAGCCCGCGGGCTTTCCGTTGGTGATCGTCATGTCCCTGACTCTGCCTAGGCTGCGGTCGTGGCGTCTTGGAAGAACGCGACAGGGCTGGCGACAGTGCGCGGCGGGAGCACACGTGGCGTGCTGCGGCCGGCCGAGACGGCGCAGGCGGCGAACCTGACGCGCGAGTATCGCGTCGCGACGGGGCTGCAGCCTTTCGTGGAGCGGTACTGGTCGGTGCGTTGGGATCTGACCGGCCGCTCCGCCTTCCGGTCGGAGGTGCTCAGCCACCCGGCCGTGAACGTCTCGGTGGAGTCGGGCAGCTCCCCCCGCTTCGGCTTCCCGCTGCCCGCCGCGCTCGTGCACGGCGTCGTCACCCGCCGCTTCACCGTCGACCTGGTCGGATGGGGCCGGGTGACCGCGGTGAAGTTCCGCCCGGGTGGCTTCCGGGCGTTCACCGGCGACCAGCCGGCACTCAACAGCGTCACGCTCGTGAGCGGGGAGTTCGGCGCCGACCCGGACGCGGTGACGACGGCGGTGCTGGCCGAGGACGACGACGACGCCCGAGCCGCGGTGCTCGATGCCGCCCTGTCACCGCTGGCGCCCGAGCCGCAGCGGCCCTACCTCGACCTGCAGGAACTGCTCGGACGCATGGTCGAGGACCGCAGCCTGGTGCGGGTCGACCAGGTCGCCGCGCTCGGCGACATGAGCGTGCGCTCGCTGCAACGGCTGTTCGCGACCTTCCTCGGGGTGAGCCCGAAGAGCGTGCTGGCCCGCTACCGCCTCCAGGACGCCGCGGCCGCCATCGACGCCGGCGAGGTGGACGACCTCGCCGGGCTCGCGGTGTCACTGGGCTGGTTCGACCAGGCGCACTTCAGCCGGGACTTCCGCGTCGTCGTCGGCACCACGCCGTCGGCGTACCTGCGCGGGGCCAGGAAGGGCGCCGGCAGCGCGTGACCGGTCAGACGACGGGGTCCGACGGCGACCGGTCGCCGGACCCGTCCGTGACGGCATAGCGCTCGGCATCCGCGTCGGCCCGTGCCAGCAGGGCCACAGCGGTCCGCAGCACGTCGGGCGGCTGGGTGAAGGGCAACCGCAGGCGGTCGTCGAGTGCATGACCGGTCCCGAACAGCGGTCCGGCCGCCAGCCGGAGCCCGTACCGCTCGGCGGCGGAGACCAGGGCGCGGGACCGGGGCGTCGGCAGGCCGCACCACAGCACCAGACCGCCCGGCGGCGCAGGCACCCGCCAGGCCGGGAGGTGCGCGCGCAGTTCGGCCGTCAGCACCCCCCGCTGCTCGCGCAGCCGCCGCCGATGCTCGTCGAGCGCCGCCGCGGCGCCGTCCATCAGGGCACAGGCGGCCAACTGCTCCACAACCGGCCCGGCCATGGTGGACCGGACGGCGACGGCGGTCAGCCGCCGCACGACGTCGGCGTTCCCGCGCACCCAGCCGATCCGCAGTCCACCCCAGGCGATCTTGCTCAGCGTGCCTACCGACAGGTGCCCGTCACCGAATGCGGCCAGCGGAGGCGGCGGCGGGGTGTCCAGCCACAGTTCGGCGAACGTCTCGTCGATCACCGCCGTCGTCCCGGCCCGCCGCAAGGCCCGTGCGAGCCGCTCCCGGCCGGCGACGTCGAGGAGCAGGCCGGTGGGGTTCTGGAAGTCCGGCATCAGGTAGGCGGCAGCCGGCCGGGCACTCGCCAGCGTCCGCTCGGCGGTGTCGAGCCAGGCGCCCGGGTCCTCCGGCTCCAGCGCGGTGGGCAGCAGCCGGACCCCCAGGGCGCGGGCCGCGTCGAGCGCGTTCGGATAGGTGGGCTGCTCGACCAGCAGCCGCTGGCCGCGGCGCAGCACGGTCTGGAACGCCGTCGACACGCCGTGCAGCGCCCCCGCCGTGACCAGCACCTGCTCCGGCGTCGTCGGCAGGCCGCGGGCGCTGTAGCGGTCGGCGATCCGGGCGCGGAGCTCGGGCAACCCGCCCGGGTGGTAGCCGTGCTGGGGCAGGTAGCGGGGCAGTTCGGTCAGCGCGGCGGCGAACGCGGTCGGCACCGACGCCGGGGCGGACGGCGCGGCGTGAGCCAGGTCGATCGTGCCGTCGTCCACCGGTCCGGGCACCCAGGCGCCGCGGTCCGGTCCGGCGGGCAGCGCGGCGAACGTGCCGGCGCCCTGGCGGGCGGTGGCCCAGCCGTCCTCCCGCAGCCGCGCGTAGGCGGCGGTCACCGTGGCCCTGCTCAGTGCGAGCGCCGCCGCGAGGTCGCGCTCCGCGGGCAGCCGGGTGCCCAGGGGAACGCGGCCGTCGGCGACCAGGAGCCGCACCCGCGTGGCCAGGGCGGCGTAGCGCGGGGGGCGGTCGGCGCCGAGGTCACCGACGAGCTCCGCAAGCCGGCGGGCCGACGTCGTCTCCACGCCACTACCCTCCGATTGGCCTGTGGTTCACGAGCCAATTCTGTACGACGATCGATCCGTGCTCCAGTCCGCCCGCCGCCTCCCCACCGTCCGCGGCCGCCGTCTGCCCCGGCGACTCGCCCAGCTCTACGTCGGGCTGGCCCTCTACGGCGCCTCGATGGCGCTGCTCGTGCGCTCCGGACTCGGCGTCATGCCCTGGGACGTGCTGCACCAGGGTCTCGCGCGGAACCTGGGCTGGTCGCTCGGCACGGTCACCATCGTCGTCGGGGCCCTGGTCCTGCTGGCCTGGATCCCGCTGCGGCAGTTGCCCGGCGTGGGCACGGTCAGCAACGTCGTGGTCATCGGCCTGGCCGTCGACGGCACGCTGGCCGTGCTCCCGGCTCCGTCGGCGATGGCGTGGCGGGTCGGGTTCGTCGTCGCCGGAGTGCTGCTCAATGCGGTCGCGACCGCCGCCTACATCGGCGTCCACCTCGGGCCGGGACCGCGCGACGGGCTGATGACCGGCCTGGTCCGCCGCACCGGCGGCTCGGTGGGGCTCGTGCGGACGTCGATCGAGGTCGCCGTCGTCGCCTCCGGCTGGCTGCTCGGGGGCACGCTCGGGCTTGCCACCGTCGTCTATGCGCTCGCGATCGGGCCCCTCGTGCAGTTGCTGCTGCCGCGGCTGGCCCTGACGGGGTGATGATCGTGTGGTGCGCCTTGCCCCACTCCTCGCCCTGGCCGTCTGTCTCGTCCTGTCCGCCTGCGCCGCGACCCCTGGTAAGCGTGCGGCCCAGGCCGCCTGCGACGCCTACGGGAACACCGCGGTGAAAGGGGACGCACCCCGTGCCGCGGCACAGAAGGACGCCGACCTGGCCGCCGCATCGGACCCCTCCTGGGCGGCTCTGCAGCGCGACATCAGAGCCTTCTATGCCCACGCTGACGCGAACACTGCCGCGCAGAACGCCGGTCGAACGGTGACGGCCCAGCAGTCGGATGCCTACTTCGCCGCCGACAAGCGGGTGCGGGCGGACTGCGCGTCCGCCGGCCGGGATCTCGGCCCGCTGAAGCCCTAGCGACCCGTTCTCCCGGCCGCGGCGCTCCGGCGCAATCCGACGGCCGCGACCGGGACGACGGCCAGCGCGAGGACGGCGATCGCGCCGAGTCCGCCGAGTGCCCAGGCGGCGAACACGAGCAGGGCGGCGAGCTCGATGCCCAGGCCGGCGACCGAGGTGACCGTGGCGCGGTGCGCAGTGTCGATACGGTCCTGCAGCCGGGCCTCGGCAACCACCAGGACGGCGAGGTAGAGCGCGTAGAACGCGCCGACGGCGAGAATCGCCAGCGGACGCGGGTCGAGCACTGCGGCACCGAGGCACAGGGCCGCTGTGGCGAGCAGGGCCGGGAGCGCGCGGTCGGGCAGCCGACCGGCCCGCTCGGCGAGCGCGGCGCCGGCCGCCCCCGCCAGCGAGACGCCCAGGACGGCGAGCGGCACGGACGCGACCGGCACGCCACGGTCGGCCGCCAGCACCGGGAAGTACTCCTCGACCGCGTCCAGGCCACCGATCAGGCCGACCGCGAGGACGGCGAGCCACAGGGCGGGACTGCGCAGGGTCTCGACCAGGGCGGCACGGACCGTTCCGTCCGTCCCCTCGGCGCGACTCGTCCGCGCCGGTTCGGGCAGGCGCAGTGCGAGGGTGGCGGCACTCAGGCAGCAGCCCACGCTGACCCAGCCGACGAGTGCATAGCCGCCGAGCGCGAACAGCGCGGCCGCGGCGAGCGCCGTCGGCACCTGCACCAGGAGCTCCGCGGCCCGCATCCAGCCGCTGACCCGCAGGTACGTACCCGCCGCGCCGGCATCGGCCAGCCCGTCGTAGACCAGCGCCTCCGCAGCCCCGGACGTCAGTGCGCCGGCCACGCCCCACACCACGAGTCCGGCCGCGAAGGACGCCGGCACGGGGATCGCCGTCCAGAGCGCGAAAGCGGCCGCCTGGAGGACGCCCGCCAGGGCCAGCGAACCACGGCGCGACCAGCGATCGGCGAGCGCGCCGGTCGGGACCTCCGCGAGGAACCCGGTCAGCGACCACAGGGCGAACAACCCCGAGATCTGGCCTTCGGACAGGCCGGTGTCGAGGAAGAGGAGCGCGTAGAGCGGGTAGTAGGGCACCAGCTCCGACAGCGCGGCCCAGCCCACCGCACGGCGGGCGAGCGGCCGGGCGCCGGGCGGGAGTGCGTTCGGGGACCCAGGTCAACGGAACGGCATGCCGCGCAGGGTAGGCCGCCGGGCTCCGGATCGCAGCTGATTCCCGGTCGGCTACCCTTGCGCTCGAGAAGGGGAGTAGCCCCCCGTCCGCTGGTCGACATGCTGGCGCACCTCGCGAGGTCGCCCGGTCAGCGGGCCCACGCCCCGGCGTGGGTGGGCGAGACCTTCGACTGCAGCAACCCATCTGCTGCCGGTCGGAGGCTTGCCCGTGCCCCGCCCGGCAGTGCCGAGCGGAAGAGAGACATTCGTGGTCCTGTCGGTCATCGCGGCCGCATTCATCCTGGTGCTGCCCATCGAGCTCCCGGACAAGACGCTGTTCGCCACCCTCGTGCTGGCCACCCGGTTCCGGCCGCTGCCGGTGTTCATCGGGGTCGGGCTCGCCTTCGCCGTCCAGTGCCTGGTCGCGGTCACGGCCGGGAGCCTGCTGACGCTGCTGCCCGACGCGCTGGTCACCGGCATCGTGGCGGTGCTGTTCCTGATCGGGGCACTGGTGCTGTTCCGCAGCATCCGCAGCGGCGCCGAGGAGGAAGAGGACATCGAGACGCCGCCGCACCCCTCGTTCCTGAAGGCCGCGTCCATCTCGTTCGGCGTCCTGTTCGCCGCCGAGTGGGGTGACCTGTCACAGCTGGCCACGGCCGGTCTCGCCGCCCGCTACGACTCACCGGTGTCGGTGTTCATCGGATCGTGGGCAGCACTCCTGGTCGTCTCGGCGCTCGCGGTCTTCCTGGGCAAGAAGCTGGCCGACCGGCTGCCGATCCCGCTCATCCGGACGGTGGCGGCCATCCTCTTCACCGTGTTCGGGGTCATCGCCGGCGTCGAGACCATCCGCCTGCTCGCCGCCTGACCCCGGCCGGGACGGCGAGCTGGAACTCCTGCCCGGCGCGCCCTTCGCAGCGCCGTCCGGAAAAAGGTTCTTGACCCTGACGCGACGTCAGGCTGCACTCTCGTCCCCGTCACGGAAGGCGGGAACCCGATGAACGTGGGAGAGGTCTCGGCGCTGGCCGGCGTCACGGTGCGCACGCTGCACCACTACGACCGGATCGGCCTGCTGTCGCCGTCCGGTCGGACGCCGGCCGGCTATCGGCAGTACGGGCCGGCGGATCTGGACCGGCTGCACCAGGTGCTGCTCTACCGCGAGCTCGGGTTCCCCCTGGAGGAGGTCGCGACCCTGCTGGACGATCCCGGCGCCGACACCGGCGAGCACCTGCGCCGGCAGCACGCGCTGCTGCGGGACCGGCTCGAGCGGACACAGGCAATGGTCGCGGCCGTCGAGAAGGAGATGGAGGCACGAGCGATGGGGATCTCACTGACCCCGGAGGAACGGTTCGAGGTGTTCGGCGACTGGCTGCCCGAGGAGTACGAGGCCGAGGCAGAGCAGAAGTGGGGGGACACCGAGGCATGGGCGCAGTCGCGGCAGCGGACCCGGGCCATGACCAAGGAGGACTGGCTGCGGGTCAAGGCCGAGGGAGACGACGTGGAGCGCCGCTTCGCCGAGGCGCTGCGCAACGGCGTCCCTGCCCACTCGGAGCAGGCGATGGACATCGCGGAGGCACATCGGCAGCAGATCAGCCGGAACTTCTACGACTGCCCGCCGGGGATGCACGCCGGCCTGGGCCGGATGTACGTGGAGGACGAGCGGTTCACCGCGCACTACGAGGAGATCGCGCCGGGGCTCGCGCAGTACGTGAGCACCGCCGTCCAGGCCAACGCCGCCCGCCAGACCTGACGGGGCGACCCGAGTCGGCAGCTTCCGCGAGAACCCTGGACGGGCCGGTTACCGGCGATGGATCGGGGCACAGTCGGTTCGTCGAAGGAGCCGTGCCATGAAGGCAGTCCGCGTCCACGAGTACGGCAAGCCACCGTCGATCGACGACGTGCCGGAGCCGACCATCTCCGGCCCGCTCGACATCATCGTCAAGATCGACGCGGCCGGCCTGTGCCGCACCGACCTGCACATCATCGACGGCCAATGGGCCTCGCGGAGCGGCGTGACGCTGCCCTACATCCTGGGCCACGAGAACGCCGGAACCGTGGTCGAGGTCGGAAGTGCGGTGACCACCCTCGAGCCCGGCGACGCGGTGATCCTGCATCCGAACATCACCTGTGGACTCTGCCCGGCCTGCCGCCGCGGCGACGACGTGCACTGCGAGAACAAGTCGTTCCCGGGCCTCGACCGGGACGGCGGGATGGCCGAGTACCTGCTCACCAGCGCGCGTTCAGCGGTCACGCTCGGCGAGGGTGTCCTGCCCATGCACGTCGCGGCGCTGGCCGATGCGGGGCTCACCGCGCACCACGCCGTCCGCAAGGCCGTACCGCTGCTGCCCGCCACGGCCCGGGCGGTGATCATCGGGCTGGGCGGGCTGGGCCACATCGGACTGCAGTGCGCCCTGGCCCTGACCGGCGCCGAGGTGATCGCGCTCGACCGCAACGAGGAGGTACTGCACAAGGCCGAGGTCCTGGGTGCGCACCGCCGGATCCGCTACGACGACAACGCTGTGGCCGCCGTCCTCGACGCGACCGACGGCAAGGGCGCCGAGGTGGTCTTCGACTTCGTCGGCGAGTACGGAACCGAGGCCGCGGGCATCGCGATGACCCGCGACGGGGGGTTCTACTTCGTCATCGGTTACGGCGGAAAGGTCGAGGCCGAGACCCACGAGATGATCAGCCGCGAGATCAGCATGGTGGGCAATCTGGTGGGCTCCTACACCGACCTGCTCGAGCTCATGGCCCTGACGGAACGCGGCCAGGTGACGCTCTCCACGAAGACCTATCCGCTGACCCGCGCACTCGATGCGATCAGCGACCTCGAGGCCGGCCGGCTGCCAGGCACCCGGGCCATCCTCCTGCCCGCCGCCTGACGAGGACGGATGCGCTCACACGTGGATGAGCAGTTCACCGTGCAGCATGCCGAGCCAGCCGTCGTCCGCTGACGCCCAACGCAGCCACGCCGCGGCGAGGGTCGCCAGGTCGTCGGGACCGGCCAGGCCGTAGGCGACCGCCTGCTCCGCGAAGGCCGACGACGTCGCGCGGCCGGCCCAGGACCGGCCCCACCACTCCCGCTCGTCCGGCGTCGCGAAGCACCACGACGACGTGGTCGCGACGGCGTCGCGCAGCCCCGCCGCATGGGCCCACGCGAGCAGCCGACGCCCGGCGTCGGGTTCGGCGTCGTTCCGCCGAGCCACCTGCTGATAGAGCGTCAACCAGCGCTCCAGTCCCGGGTCGAGCGGGAACCACGAGGTCGCCGCGTAGTCGACGTCCCGGACCGCGATCACTCCGCCCGGACGGCACACCCGGGCCATCTCCCGCAGGGCCGCCACCGGGTCGGTCAGGTGCTGCAGCACCTGATGGGCGTGCACGACGTCGAAGGAGTTCTCGGCCGCCTCGAGCGCGTAGACGTCGCCGACCTCGAAGGTGACCTCGACCCCCGCCCGCGCGGCAGCGGCCCGCGCCTCCGGCAGTGGGTCCGGTGAGACGTCGAGCCCGACCACCCGGCCGGGCGCCACGCGGGCCGCGAGGTCGACGGTGATCGTCCCCGGACCACAGCCGACGTCGAGCAGGTCCAGGCCGGGACGCAGCGAGGGCAGCAGATAGCCGGCGGAGTTCTCGGCGGTCCGCCAGCGGTGCGACTGCAGTACGGGCTCGGCATGCCCGTGCGTATAGGTGTCCACGCGCTCAGTGTGCCGGTTTATCTCGCATGGTGGAACGCGGTTCCCATTGACTGGGATCCCGCCCGGCTGGCCGCCCGTCTCCGCAATCCCGGCCGGCCTGCTCGACCTCGAGCAGGCTCTCACCCCGGAGCTCCCGCTCGTAGGCCTCGCGCCCGCCCCGGAGGCCGAACAGCCGCTTGGCCACCATGAGGTAGATGACCACCAGCACGTTGATCAGGAAAGTCACCAGTTTCGTGGTGGTGACCGACGTGAACAGCTCGTACACCTCGTACGGGATGAACACCGCGGTGGCGACGACAGTCAGGTACTCGGCCCAGCGCTTGGCCAGCCACAGGCCGACGCCCTCGACGAGCTCGAGAAGTCCGTAGGCCAGCAGCCCGACGGCGACGAGCGTGAGCGTGCCGTGCCCGGCGTGCAGGGCCCGGGTGGCCGCCGACACGATCGACGAGTGGTCGAGATCGATACCCAGCCGGTCGGCGAGGGGCCGCGTGGCGGGGATCAGCTGACCGAACGAGCCGCGCAGCGCCGTCTGCGCGCTCTCGAACCGGTACACCCCGTAGCCCGCGGCGATCAGCACGAGCGCCCGGACCACCCGTTCGACCGCGAGCACGCGCAGGATCGTCAGTTGCCGGAGCGCCCGTCCACGCGGCGGTACCGGCGCCTGGTCGGCGGGACCCCTCGCCGCAGGTGGGCCCAGGACCCAGTCACCACAACGCAGGCACCGCCAGGCCTCGCCCAGGGCGGTCTCGGCCCGGAGCCGCGCGGCCAGCTCGGGTTCGACCGGGGCATAGGTGAGATGCCCGCGGCGGCCGCAGACCCGGAGCTCCCGGTTGGTCACCGCCCGCCAGTACCCGAGACGCGGCTCCCCGAGCCATTCCCTGCCGAACGGGATCAGCCGTCCTCGGCGAGCACCCGCTCGGCCACCGGGACGGCGCGCGCACGGTCGGCCGGCACCAGCCCGATCCGCGTGCGGCGGTCCAGCAGATCGGCGACCGACCTCGCCCCTTCGTAGCGGACGGCGAACCGCAACTCCCCCACCGTCTCCGCGCGCCCCTCGACGACGGCCTCCTTGCCCAGCTGGGCGACCACCGGCGCCTCCGTGCCGTAGCGGCCCACCAGCCGAACGGGTGCCGCCAGCCGACCGAGCACCATTCGCGGGGCAGCACCCACCAGCGGCAACCGGCCGGTCGTCGAGGTGGACGCCCCCTTGCCCAGGCGAGCGACAACGGCGTCCACCGTCTCCTCCGCCATCGCCCGGTAGGTGGTCAGCTTGCCGCCGACAACGGTGAGAACCGGTCCGTCCCACGACAGCAGGTGCTTGCGGGAGAGGTCCGCTGTCGCGTCGCCGGGACCGGTTCCCGCCGAGGCGGGCAGCACCAACGGGCGCAGTCCGGCATAGGCCCCCACCACGTCCGCGCGGGTCAGCGGCTCGGCCAGCACCTGGTTCACCGTGTCGAGCAGCTGCTGCACTTCCGCGTCGCTGGGCACCGGATCGTCGTCCGGCACGGGCCCGCTGACCGGCTCGTCGGTGATCCCGAGGTAGACCAGGCCGCCCGGCTGCGGCAACGCGAACACGTAACGCGAGCGCGAGCCCGGTAGCGGAACGGTGAGTGCCGCCGTCGGTGAGCCCAGCCGCGCGCCGGGCACCACCAGGTGCGAGCCACGCGAGGGAACCAGCCGGAGGGACGGCGCCAGCCGTTGCGCCCAGACGCCGGCGGCGTTCACCACCACCCGGGCCCGCAAGGTCACCGCCTCGCGATTGTCGACATTCACGTGCACGTCGGCGCCGTCCACTGCCGACACGTCTGCGCCGGTCAGCACCTGCGCGCCGTGGGCGGCGGCCGTCCGGGCCAGGGTCACCACCAGCCGGGCGTCGTCGGAGAGCTGCCCGTCCCAGAAGACGACTCCACCGCGCCCGGCCCGCAGGCCCGGGACCAGGCGGGATGTCTCGGCCGCCGACACCCGCCGCGTCGACCGGAGCGATCCCCGACCGCCGGGTACCGATCTCCGCACGGCGTCCCCCAGCCGCCCGCCCGCCGCAGCGAGCGCGGAGACGTCCCGGCCGGCAACGTCCGGCACGAGGAACGGCAGGGGCCGCACCAGGTGCGGTGCGGTTGTGCCCATGAGGACGGCGCGCTCGCGGGCACTCTCCCGCGCCAGCCCGATCTCACCGTGGGCCAGGTAGCGCAGCCCGCCGTGCACGAGTTTCGACGACCACCGGCTGGTGCCGGACGCCAGGTCGGCGCGCTCGAGCAGCACCACCGAGAGCCCCCGGACGGCGGCGTCCAGCGCCACCCCGGCGCCGGTCACTCCCCCGCCGACGACGACCACGTCGACGGCGCTCCCGGCGACGTCATCCAGGTCGCGGCTGCGCCTGGCGGCCGACAACGACCCAGGCAGCGAGGAGCTCACCGTGATCGCTCGCGCGGACACACCGGCAGACTGTAGCGGTGCCCGAGCAGCCGGAACTGACGATTCAGGGGTGGGGCCCCGCGGGGTCCCACGTGGCCACGGTCGACAACACCGACGGCGCGGGGGACGGCGACCTCGCACCGGTGGCCGACCCAGATCTGAGCCGGGCGCTCCCCAAGGTCGCGCGCCGCTACCTCGCCCGCGAACTGGGGTGGTCGCCGCGCTCCACGCCGCCGGTGCCGGTCGGGGAGATCTCCCTCGCGCCCTCGCGGCTGCCGGACACCGCCCGCGCGGCGCTCGCCGCGCTGCTCGGCGCGCAGAACGTGCACACCGACCGCGCGGCCCGGCTGAAGCGGGCCGGCGGCAAGAGCTATCTCGACCTGCTCCGCCGCCGCGAGGGCGACGCCTCGGACGCACCGGACGCCGTCGTCACCCCCGGAACCACCGAGGAGACCGCGGCGCTGCTGGCGGCCTGCGCCGGGCTCGGCGTCGTGGTGGTCCCGTTCGGCGGCGGGACGAGCGTCGTCGGCGGGCTGGCCGGGGTCGACCCCGACGACCGGCCGTCGATCGCCGTGGATCTGTCCCGCATGGCGTCGGTGCAGGCACTCGACGTGCCGTCGTCCCTGGTCACCGTCGGCCCGGGGATGCGCGGCCCCGCGCTGGAGGAGACGCTCGGGCGGGACGGGCTGACCTTCGGCCACCTCCCGCAGAGCTGGGAGTTCGCCACCCTCGGTGGCTACGCGGCGACCCGCTCGGCGGGCCAGAACTCCACCGGCGTGGGCCGCTTCGACGAACTGGTCGCCGGGCTGACCCTCGCCACGCCGTCCGGGGTGATCGAGCTCGGCCATCCCCCGGCGTCGGCGGCTGGCCCCGACCTGCTCGGCTTGGCTCTCGGCTCGGAAGGCACCCTGGGGGTGATCACCGAACTGCGGCTGCGAGTGCGGCCCAAGCCGCCGGCCAGTTCGTACGAGGGCTGGTCGTTCCGCTCGTGGCCGGCCGGCCTCGCGGCGCTACAGCGGCTAGCCCGACACGACCTGCTGCCCGACGTCGTCCGGCTCTCCGACACTGACGAGACCCGCGCCAACCTGCTCATGGCGTCCGGCCCGGGGGCACGGGCGCTGCGGGCCAGCCTCCGGACCCGCGGCCACCGGGACGCCTCTCTGCTGGTCGTCGGCTGGGAGGGGCTGCCGAGCCTGGTGCGGGCACGGATGCGGGCCGCCGCCTCGCTGCTGCGGGAGGGGAACGGGATCCGGCTGGGCCGTCGGGTCGGCGAGTCCTGGAAGAAGCACCGGTTCCAGGCCCCCTACCTCCGCGACACCCTGATGGACGCCGGGCTGCTGGTCGAGACGCTGGAGACCGCCGCCACCTGGTCGGCACTGCCCACCGTCTACGACACCGTCCGCCGTGCCCTGCGGGAGTCGCTGACGCGGAACGGGAAGCGGCCGCTGATCATGAGCCACGTGTCGCACGGCTACCCGACCGGCGCCTCGCTGTACGTCACGGTGCTGGCCGACCGCGACGACGACCTGCCCATCCAGCAGTGGCTGACCGCCAAGCGGGCCGCGACCGACGCACTGCTGGCCGCCGGAGGCACGCTGACCCACCACCACGCCGTCGGCGCCGACCACCGCCCCTGGCTGGAGCGGGAGATCGGGCCGTTGGGCGTCGAGGTGCTGCGCGCGGTCAAGGAGCGGCTGGACCCACAGGGGATCTGCAACCCGGGCGTCCTGCTCCCCGAGTGAGCGGTGGCCCCCTTCTCAGAAGGCATGCACTCAGAAGGCGTGGCCGAAGGAGAAGACGCCCGCCGGGTCGACGGTGCGCTTGACCTCCCGCAGCCGCTCCAGAGTCGCGGGCGGGTAGGCCGCTGCGACCTCCTCGGGACCCGACACGTCGCCCAGGTGGTTGATCAGGCTGCCCGGCGAGGCCCACGGCTGCAGGGCGGCGAGCACTCCGCGGCCGACGGCGGGCGCGACCTGCGCCAGCTCGGGGACGCCGGGGGCGAGCACGAAGCCGAGCCAGGCGGCATCCCGGCCGGGGACGGCGTTGGGCACCTTCGCCGGGCGGCTCAGCGCACCGCCGAGCTGCCGGATCTCCACCATGATGAGCGGGACGTTCAGCTGCGGACCGGCCGCGTCGAGCAGCGCGTCCACCGTCTCGGCGGTGAAATCCCTGAGCAGCATGCCCTTCTCCCAGGCGGGCATCGGGTCGACCGGGTCCATGTGGATGCTGTCCATCTCGTCGGTCCGGATGGGTCCGATGAAGCCGAGCAGGATGGTGCCCGCCGCCTTCATCGGCTCCACCAGGCGTTCGCCCTCGGCCAGGTCGTCGCCCGAGTAGGCGTAGCGGAGGTGGACGACGGTCTGGCCACGCAACGGCGGCGGCAGCTCCTCGAACGGGGGCATCCGCATGATCGCCACGGAGGTCGTGACGTCCTCCGGCAGGGTCGGCGCCCACTCGCGGTAGGCGTGCAGGACGGAGGCGGCGTCGTTGCCGGCGAAGAAGATGCCTCCGGCGACCAGGGATGCCAGCGGCACCAGCTCCATCTCCAGGGCCGTGACGATGCCGAAGTTGCCCTTGCCACCACGGACGGCCCAGAACAGCTCGGGGTCGGACTCGGCGCAGACGCGGCGCTGCCGGCCGTCTGCGGTGACGATCTCGATCGCCCGGACATGGTCGGCGGCGAACCCGTACTTGCGGCCCAGCGAGCCGAGTCCACCGCCGAGGGCGTAGCCCACGACGCCGACGTCGGACGACGAGCCGCACAGCCCGGCGAGCCCGAACTCGGCCGCGGCCTCCATGACCCGCTGCCACGTGACGCCGGCCTGGACGCGGGCGATCCGGCGCTCGGGGTCGATGGCGACGCCCTGCATGCGGCGGGTGGTGATCATCAGCGACCCGGCGGCGTTGCGCACCGGGCCGTGCCCGGTGGCCTGCACGGCGACGCCCAGGCCGTGCGCGACGGCCCAGGAGACGGCCGCGGCGACGTCCCCGGCGCAGGTGGCGCCGACGGCGACCGCCGGGGTGTGCTGGATGGCCACGTTCCAGGTGGCCACCTCGGCGGCGAGTCCGTCGTCACCCGCGGCGTAGACGGGGCCGTGGATCCGGCTGCGCAGATCGTCGACGTCGGCGGCCGGGATCGCCGGGGCCAGTGTGTCGAGGACGTCGTCGCCGATCGCGACGGACAGGTACTCGGGCTCGTCGTGGAGCTCGGTCAGGCTCATCAGGGGGTTTCCTCTATGCGGTGCCGCGGCGGCGCCGCGGATCTGAACGGGACAAGAGGAAGAGTGGCGGCCCCCCCTTGGCGGATACTTGCAGCCGACTTGCGGGCGCGCCAAGGCCCTGACCAGGGGCAATGGGTGCCGCTGGAGCCCCGTTCGTGGGAGCACCCCGCCCGTGCGCTCTCGCGTCCTCGGCCCGCTCGAGGTCACCGGTCCCGACGGAAGGGCGCGGCTCAGCGGGTGGTGGCGATACCCCCGTCGACGGCGATCACCGAGCCGGTCACGTACGAGCCGGCGCGGCTGGTCAGGAAGACGACGACGCCGGCCATGTCGTCCGGCCGGCCGATCCGGCCCAACGGCGAGCGGGCGGCGATCTCCTTGCCGAACGTCTCCAGGGTGGCGGCCATCATCTTCGACTCGAACGGCCCGGGCGCGACGGCGTTCACCGTGATGCGGCGGGAACCGAGCTCCTTGGCCAGCACGCGGGTGAGGTGGTGCAGCGCCGCCTTGCTGGTCGAGTACGAGTAGGTGTGCATCGGCGGGACGTGCAGTCCGTCGATGCTGCCGACGTTGACGATGCGCGCCGGGTCGTCGTCCGTCGCGGCCTCCTCGAGCAGCGGGAGGAAGGCCCGGGTGAGGAAGAACGGCGCCTTGAGGTTGAGGTCGAGCACCTTGTCCCACGCCGACTCGGGGAAGCTCTGGAGCGGCTCCCCCCAGGTCGCGCCCGCGTTGTTCACCAGGATGTGCACCTCGTCCTCGCGATCGGCCACCTCGGCGGCCAGCCGGACGCACTCCTCCTCCTGGGACAGATCGGCCGGGAGGGAGACCGCCCGGCCGTGCGCGGCCAGCTCGGCGACGGCGGCGTCCCCGGCCTCGGCCTTCCGGGAGCTGATGTAGACCCGGGCTCCGGCCTGGAGCAGGCCGCGGGCCATCATCAGGCCGATCCCACGGGTGCCCCCGGTGACCACGGCCACCTTGCCGGTCAGGTCGAACAGCTCCACGGGGCGCCTCCGGAGGATCGTCCCGGCCACCGCTGGCCGGTCCCGGCGACCCTATCCAGCGGTTTCCTGCACGGGGAACGGGCGCTGCGGCGCCCAGCTGTGTCAGCCTCTGACCATGATCGAGTCCGCGTCGACCACACCGGCCCCCGCGACGGCCCCCGCCATGGGCGCCACCAGCGAGGTCGGCCGCCTGCGCACCGTTCTGCTGCACCGCCCGGGGCCGGAGCTGAGCCGGCTGACACCGCGCAACAACGACCAGCTGCTCTTCGACGGCGTCCCGTGGTTGGCCCGCGCGCAGGAGGAGCACGACGCGTTCGCCGCCGCCCTGGCCGACCGTGGGGTGGAGGTGCTGCACCTGGACCGCCTGCTCACCGAGGTGCTGTCGTTCCCGTCGGCGCGCGCCGAGCTGATCGCCGCGGCGGTGGACGACCCCCGGCTCGGCGCGAGCCTGCAGCGCAGCGCGTCGGCCCACCTGGCCGGCCTCTCACCGGAGGACCTCTCGGGCGCCCTCATCGCGGGGCTCGCGCACGACGAGCTGCGCGGCGGGCGCGGGCTGGCCTACCAGGTGATGGACCGGAGCGACTTCGTCGTCCCCCCGCTGCCCAACCTGCTGTTCACCCGCGACTCGTCGGTCTGGGTGGGCGACGAGGTGGCGGTCACCTCGCTGGCCATGCCCGCGCGGCACCGGGAGAGCACGATCACCGCCGCCGTCTACACCCACCACCCGCGCTTCGCGGGGGTCGAGCAGCTCTACGGCGCCCACCTCGAGCACCTCGAGGGCGGCGACGTCCTGCTGCTGGCCCCCGGGGTGGTGGCGGTCGGCGTCGGGGAACGGACGACGCCCGGCGGCGCGGAGCGGCTGGCCCGGCGGGTGTTCGCCCGCGGCCTGGCCCGCACGGTGCTCGTCGTCCCCATCGCGCAGCAGCGCGCGACGATGCACCTGGACACCATCGCCACCATGGTCGACGCCGACGCCATGGTCATGTACCCGGCCGTCGCGGACTCGCTGGTCGCCTGGACCGTCACCGCCCCCGCCGGCCCTGACTACGTAGGAGCCGACGACGCCGACACCGCCGAGCTCGCCGTCACCGGGCCGCAGCCGTTCGTCGTCGCGGCCGCGGCGGCCATGGGCATCGACCGGCTGCGGGTGATCGACACCGGCCTCGACCCGGTGACCGCCGAGCGCGAGCAGTGGGACGACGGCAACAACACCCTGGCGCTGGCCCCGCGGCTGGCCGTGGCCTACGAGCGGAACACCGTCACCAACGCCGCGCTCGAGGCAGCCGGTATCGAGGTGATCGCGATCGCGGGCTCCGAGCTCGGCAGCGGCCGCGGCGGCCCGAGGTGCATGTCCTGCCCCATCACCCGCGACCCCACGTGACGCGCTGGAACGGCCCCGCTGCAGGCCCCACCGCGAGCCTGCGAGCTCTGCGTCAAGGTCCCCGTCCATCTTGGGATGTCACGTTCCCGTAACGCTCCCGTCATGGACGCTTCTGCGCCCGGCTGCCCCGCGGGCGGCTGTACGGAGAGCCCGGTGTCAGCGAAGGGTGATCTGGCGGGAGAGCAGCCCGGCTCGGGCCCGCCGCTCGTCGGCGGTCAACTCCGCGGTGGCCGCGAGAGCCTGCTCGAGCCGGTTCTGGAACTCCGTCGCCGGGCCCACCCAGTCCTCCGCCGGGACGTCGGCCGGCAGGTCCCACACCGGGACGACGAGCCCGAGGGCGCGGAAGGCGCCGGCGTAGCGGGTGCCCGACCCCAGGAGCAACTGCTCGGCGGCGCCCAGCCGGGCCAGGGCGTCGAGCAGACGCTCCTCCGGCTCGGGCCGGACCCAGCGCAGGTGGGCACGCTCGTTGCCCGGCCGCACCCAGTAGGCCGATTCCAGGCCTGGGAGCCGGACGGTGGGGAGGATCGACTCGTTGGCGTGTTCGAGGCCGGCCAGTGCCGCGGCGCCGGGCTCGGTGCCCTCCAGCCAGAAGCCGAAGTCGTCGTGGACCGTCACCTCGAACGGCACCGAGAGGTCCAGCAGCTCCTGGAGGCGGGGGCCGGCGGATCCGGCTGCCCCCACGGGGCCCGGGTCGACCGGAGCGCCCGCCGGCGCCTCGAGCGCGGCGGCCAGCGCCGTCCCGACGTCGCGGCTCACGTCGTCGGAGGAGGTCTGCATCTGGAGGCCGAGCAGGATCTCGCCGTTGGCCCGGACGAGCGCGGGCGAGCCCCCGGGCAGCACGCTGGCCAGCGTCACCTCGCGGCCGTCCGTCGTCCGCAGCGTGGCGGTCGCGGACGAGACCAGCTCGCGCAGGGCCACCCAGTCGGTCTCGCCCGGCAGGCCCTCGAACGGCCGGGTCACGGGCGGCGCGTAACCCGAGCCGTGGCAGTGCTTGTAGCGGCGTCCCGACCCGCACGGGCACGGGGCCTTGGGGTTCACCCCTTCAGGGGCGGCCGAGGCGGCCGTCGAGGGGGCCGTCGAGTGAGCAGAGCGCTTGCGGGTCGCGGAGCGGGCCATGACAGGAGCGTATGTGGCCCCCTCGCAGGGTCCCGCCGCGAGCCTGCGAGTGGTGGGGGGCGAGGGGGTCCTCTTACTACCCTTCCGGCGTGACCACGGCCGCTGTCCCGCTCGACCTCACCGACCCGGACGTCGTCGCGGACCCCTACCCGGCGTTCGCGCGGGCCCGCGCGAACGCGCCCGTCCAGTGGCACGAGCGGCTGGGGCTGTGGCTGGCGTTCACCCACGCCGAGTCCAACGCCGTGCTGCGCGACCGGAGGCTGGGCCGGATCTGGACCGACAAGGTGCCGGTGGAGCGGTTCGAGAGCTTCAACCTGATCCACCGCAACGCGATCCTGGAGATGGAGCCACCGGACCACACGCGCCTGCGCCGGCTGATCAGCACGGCGTTCGCCCGGGGTCACGTGGAGCGGCTGCGGCCGTGGGTCCAGGAGCTCGCCAAGGAACTGGTCGACGGGCTGGTGGAGCGCTCCGGCGGCACGGAGCCCGTCGACGTGCTGACCGGGATGGCCGAGCAGCTCCCCGTCGACGTGATCGCCGAGCTGCTCGGCGTCCCCCACGTCGACCGGCCGCTGCTGCGGCCCTGGTCCAACGCCATCGTGAAGATGTACGAGTACGGCCGGACCAGCGAGATCGAGGCCGGCGCCGAGCGGGCCGCCGAAGAATTCGTCGCCTACTTGCGCACGCTCGCCGGCCGGCGCCGCCGCTCCCCCGGTGACGACCTGCTCTCCCACCTGGTGCAGGTCCGCGACACCGAGGGCGACCGGCTCACCGAGGACGAGCTGGTCACCACCTGCATCCTGCTGCTCAACGCCGGGCACGAGGCCACGGTCAACGTGAGCGGGAACGGGCTGCTCGCCCTCCTGGAGCACCCCGGCCAGCTGCAGCGGCTGCGGGAGGACCCCGGCCTGCTGCCGACGGCGATCGAGGAGCTGATGCGCTTCGACTCCCCGCTCCAGCTGTTCGAGCGCACCGCCACCGAGGACGTCGCGATCGGCGGCGTGACCGTCGAACGCGGGCAGAAGATCGCCGCGCTGCTCGGCTCGGCCAACCGCGATCCGGCGGTCTTCACCGACCCGGACACCCTCGACGTCGGCCGCACCGACAACGCGCACATCTCCTTCGGTGCCGGCGTCCACTTCTGCATCGGGGCTCCGTTGGCCCGGGTGGAGCTGCAGGCCTCGTTCGGGGCGCTGCTGGACCGCACGTCGACGCTCGAGCTGGGCCGTGAGCCGGTCCGCCGTCCGGAGTTCGTCATCCGCGGACTGCGCGAGCTGCCCGTCGTCCTGAGCCGCTGACCCCCCGGGGGGACCGGAGACCTGTGGTCCGGACGCGGCCGGGCCGGTCCGCGGCGCACGGCTGGAAGCTGAGCGCCGTCACTGGCACGATGCGCCCATGCGCGGGCTGATGCAGGACTACCCCCTGACCGTCGACTCGATCTTCCGGCACGTCGAGGAGCACTACGGGGACGGCACGATCGTCACCAACAACCCGGGCGGGCTCACCCGCACGACGTACGCCGAGTGGGCACAGCGAACCCGGAAGCTGGGCGGCGTCCTGGACACGCTCGACATCAGCGCAGACGGCCGGGTGGGGACGTTCGCGTGGAACAGCCAGCGGCACCTGGAGCTGTACTTCGCGGCCCCGAGCACGGGCCGGGTGCTGCACACCCTGAACGTCCGGCTCTTCCCCGAGCAGCTGACCTACATCGCCAACCACGCCGAGGACGAGGTCGTCTTCGTCGACCGCACCGTGCTGCCGCTGCTCTGGCCGCTCATCGACACGATGAAGACCGTTCGGCACGTCGTCGTCATGGACGACGGCGGCGACAACGAGATCCCCGACGACCCCCGGGTGCTCGACTACGAGACCCTGCTCGCCGACGCGCAACCGGTCGAGTTCCGCGTGGAGGACGAGAACTCCGCGGCCTCGATGTGCTACACGAGCGGCACCACGGGCAACCCGAAGGGCGTCGTCTACTCGCACCGCTCGACGTACCTGCACACGATGGGCGTGATCGCGCCCAACGCCTTCGGGCTCAGCGTCCGCGACGTCGCGATGCCGGTCGTCCCGATGTTCCACGCCAACGCGTGGGGCATCGCGCAGGCAGCACCGGCCGCCGGCGCCTCGCTGGTCATGCCCGGCGCGCGGATGCAGCCCGAGGCGCTGGCCGACCTGATCGTCGACGAGGGGGTCACCTTCACCGCCGGCGTCCCGACCATCTGGCAGGGGGTGCTGCCGCACCTCGCCGGCCGCGCGCACAAGCTGCGCGACATCGGCTGCGGCGGCTCGGCGGTCCCGAAGGCGCTGTCGGAGGCCTACCGGGAGCAGGTCGGCCTGCCCATCCTGCAGGCCTGGGGCATGACGGAGACCCACCCGGTCGCATCCTCCGGCGTTCTCTCGCTGCGGTACGCGGACGCGGACGACGAGACCAAGGCCATGCAGCGCTCGCGCGCCGGCATCCCGCTCCTGGGCGTCGAGGCGCGGATCGTCGACGCCGACACCCTGGAGCCGCAGCCCTGGGACGACAAGGCCACCGGCGAGCTGCAGGTCCGCGGCCCGTGGTGCGCGAAGGACTACTACAACCCGGACGCCGGCGTGGAGCTGTCCACCCCCGACGGCTGGATGCGGACCGGGGACGTCGCGGCGATGGACTCGCACGGCTCGATCCGGATCGCCGACCGCACCAAGGACCTCATCAAGTCCGGCGGCGAGTGGATCAGCTCGGTCGACCTCGAGAACGCGATCATGAGCCACCCGGCGGTGCAGGAGGCCGCGGTCATCGGCATCCCTGATCCGAAGTGGGACGAGCGACCGCTGGCCTGCGTCGTCCTCAAGAAGGGCCAGTCCGCGACCCAGGAGGACATCCTCGAGCACATCAGGCCGCAGGTGGCCAAGTGGTGGCTGCCCGACGCCGTGGAGTTCATCGACGAGGTGCCGAAGACCAGCGTCGGCAAGTTCTCCAAGAAGGACCTGCGCGCCCGCTTCGCCGAGTACCC
>JAODNN010000152.1 GCA_025465355.1 Blastococcus sp.
GCATCTTCTCGTCGATGACCTCGACCTCGAAGTCGAGGTCCTCGATCCAGTCGAGACGCTTGGTCTCGGACATGCCCCAGGGGTTGCCCTTGTTCTCCAGGTTCTTGAGCATCACGCCGGCCTCGGACGGGAAGTTCGACTCGATCATCACCTGGTAGCGCCGCATGTCGAGGATGTGGTCGACGTGCTCGATGTCGACCGGGCACTGCTCGACGCAGGCGCCGCAGTTGGTGCAGCTCCACAGGACGTCGGGGTCGATGACCCCGCCCTCCTCGAGGGTCCCGACCAGCGGCCGGTGTGCCTGAGCGTCGTTGGTTCCCTCGATGCGCGCGTAGCCGGACGCCCAGGCCTGCTCGTCACTGGGCCGCAGGACGTCGAAGTCGGGCGCGGTCTCCGACGCGGTCTGGGCGCCGAGCAGGTACGGGGCCTTGGCGTACAGGTGGTCCCGCAGGTCCATGATCAGCATCTTCGGCGACAAGGGCTTGCCGGTGTTCCAGGCCGGGCACTGGCTCTGGCATCGCCCGCACTCGGTGCAGGTGGTGAAGTCCAGCATCCCCTTCCAGGTGAAGTCCTCGATCTTGCCGCGACCGAAGACGTCGTCCTCGCCCGGATCCTCGAAGTCGATCGGCTTGCCGCCCGACGTCATCGGCTGCAGCGGGCCGAGCGCGGGGGAGCCGTCGGGGTTGCGCTTGAAGTAGATGTTGAAGAAGGCACTGAACCGGTGCCAGGCCACGCCCATGTTCAGGATGCGGCTGATCACGACGAGCCAGATCAGCGAGACCGTGATCTTGACGAAGGCGATGATCGAGACGAGGTCCGGGTTGTCGGGGAACAGGTGGCTCAGGGCGCTGGACACCGGGTGTGACCAGGTCGGGGCCTCGGTCAGGCCGGAGGCGATCGAGGCCGCCCGGATGGCGAGGATGCAGAGGCCGATGATCAGGACGACGGACTCGACGAAGTAGCCGCGGCCCTCGTTGCTCCCGGCGAAGCGGCTCGCGCGGCCCAGGCGTCGCGGGTGCTCCTTCTGGCGCCGGTAGATCAGGTAGAGGATGCCGAGCACCGTGCCGGTCCCGATGACGTCGACGAACAGGTTCCAGATGCTCCAGCTGCCGATCAGCGGCAGCTCCCAGCCCGGGTTGAACACCTCGCCGAAGGCCTGCACGAGCGTGAGGAAGAGGCCGTAGAAGCCGACGAAGACGAACCAGTGCGCGGCACCGATCGTCGACCACTTGAGCATCCGCGTGTGGCCGAGGGACTCCACCAGGAGCGTCTTCAGCCGAGGGCCGACCGGGCCGACGCGGGTGGGGTCGGGCTGCCCGGTGCGGATGATCCGGATCATCGCCCGGACCGCCCGGTAGGCCATCACCGAGGCCACGATCAGGAACAGGACGCTGATCGTGCCGAGGACGATCTGCAACGGGCCCGTCATGCTTTTCCTCCCGCGAACGCCCGGTGGCGTCCGTTGTTCACATCCGCCACACGGCGACGGGGCTCATTCTGGCTGGGCGTCGTCGTTCGCACCGGCCCGGGGTCGGTTCGCGGTTCGCATGCGGACGCCGGTGTCCGCACGGCGAGCACGATAGCTGCCCGGAACTGAGGTTACCCATCGGTAACCATGCCTCCCCCCACCCTGTAGGGCCGGCTGTCAGCGCGCAACACGCCGTCCAGTGCTCACCTCTCCGCAGTACTGCGCATTGAGCGGTACCGTCCACTCCGTTACAGAGGGCCGAGTGGGGGAGGTGCGGTGGACGCCAGTCAGCTGCTCAAGGGAGTGCTTGACGTGGCGGTGCTCGCCGTGGTCCGCGACGAGGACGGATACGGCTACGACGTGGTGCGCCGCCTCCGTGCGGCCGGGCTCGAGGACGTCGGCGACGCGTCGGTCTACGGCACCTTGCGCCGGCTGTTCCAGGCCGGCGCGCTGACGTCCTACGTCGTCCCGAGCGACGAGGGGCCACACCGCAAGTACTACGCGATCAACGACAGGGGGCGTTCGGTGCTGGAGGACTCGACCAAGACGTGGAGGACGTTCGCCGACACCGTCGACGGCCTGCTGGGGCCGGTGGCGGCATGAGCGCCCCGGCACTGACGCCTGCCGTCCGGCAGGCCCAGGACTATCTCGCGGCGGTCGAGCACGATCTGGCCGATCTCCCTGTCGACGACCGCAGTGCCTTGCTGGAGGATCTCGCCCTCCACCTCGAGGCCCTGACGGCCGAGGACGACGACCGTCCGGTCGCTGTCCGGCTCGGTGCCCCCGCGGCATACGCCGCCGATCTCCGCGCTGCCGCCGGCCTTCCAGCGCGCGGTGGGTCGGGCGCACCCGGTCTCCGCACCCGGTGGGACGCCCTCCTCGAGTCCCCGGTCTACCGGCGTGCGGTGCCGGCCGTGCGGGGTGCCGGGCGGCTGCTGGCGGACCTCCGGCCCGCGTGGTGGGTGCTGCGCGGCTACCTGGTCGTGCTGGTGCCCTGCCTGCTGGGTTACGACTACGTCGAGGACGTGCCTGTGCCCGCGCCGATGCACAGTCATCTTCTGGGGGTGCTGTTGGTCCTCGCCGCCGTGACCGGGTCGGTGCTCCTCGGCCGGCGGAAGGTGCCGCAGGCGCTCGGGGTGACCATTGCCGCTGCCGGCGTCCTCCTGGTCCTGGCGTCGGCCGCGGTCGCGGTCGGCGTGTACGACGACCTGAGGGGAAAGGTCTACGCCGAGGCGTGGGCGCCCGGTCCGGAGGTGCCGAGCGAGACGCATCCGCTGCTCTCGCGGTACGGGCCGGTCACCGATGTGCTGCCCTACGCGGCCGACGGGACGCCGCTGAAGGGCGTGCTCCTCTACGACCAGGACGGGCGGCCCCTGCACGTGGGCGTCCAGGAGTGGTGGGCCGACGGCTGCCTCCGCAGGCTCGAGCAGCCCCGCGCCACTGACGGGGTGCCGGTGCCGAACTCGTTCCCGCAGTCCTACGAGCTCGTCCCGGGCGACGTGGGGGCGACCGGGGCCCGGATGTCGCCGGGCATCTGCGTGAAGGACCTCACGCGCCCCACGGTGCCGCTGCCCGTGTTCCCGGCGACGGCCGCGACGCCGGCACGCTGATCCCTCCGCCCAGGGGTCAGCCGAGGCTCGTGGTCGTGACCTGAGGTCCACACCCCTAGGGCCGCGACCACGAGGCTGGGGTCAGCCGCTCCGCTGCACGCCGAGAACGCGGGCGGTGGACGTGAATCGCCGGACCGGTGGGCCCGGCGAGGCGATCAGGTCGCGCAATCGCGCCTCGAGCAGCGGCCACCGGGCGCCGAGGTCGCCGTCTGCCACACGCACGACGCGGACGTCCAGCGCCCGGAGTTCGTCCTCGCGCCGCTTTTCCTCCCACAGCACGCGCGCCGGAGAACGCTCGCGCCACGGGTCGCTGTACTTGATCCGCCCGTCGAACTCGACGGCTACCGCCGCCTTCTCGAACCAGGCATCGACGACGGCGACCAGCCGGCCGGCCGTCCGGATCTCGACCTGCAGCTCAGGCGTCGGAAGCTCTGCGCCAACGATGCGCAGCCTGCCCCGCGTCTCCAGAGGAGATTCCGCGCGTCCGTCGGCCAGCGTGACCGCTCGGGCGGCGCGACGGGCGTGCGGCCAGGTTGTGAGGGATGCGACGCCGTCAGCCAGCCCCTCTGGCGTCACCTTGCCGGAGAGCAGGGCGGCGTCGAGGGCGACGACCGCGTCACCGAGCGGCCACCGCCGGGCGCAGTCCACCAGGGTGCGGACGGCGGAGGTCAATCGCAGAGGTCCGCTACGCATCACGTCGCCGTTCCGCAGGGGCGCCTGCGTGACGGTGTAGCCGTGGCCCCGCCGGGACAGCGTGGGATCGGTGAGCCGAACCGCTCCGAGGTGGCGTCCCCGGACGGGAAACCCCCACAGTCGGGCCGCCGACTCGTGGCTGATGACCGCGGTCCGACGGCTCAGGAGCAGCAGGACCGCCAGGCAATCCACCTGATGCCGTCGCCGTCCTTCCTCGGCGGCGGCCAACCCATCGGCGGTCATGTACACGCCGCGCGCCAGGCGCACCCACGTCCCCGACGCGCACAGGCGGCGGATCTCAGCGTGCTGGTACCCCGCACGGCGAGCGTCGGCCGCGGTGAAGAGGCCGAGCTGGCGTTCGGCGGACGCGCTGAGCAGGGGATGCATGCCCGCAGTGTCGGGCGGCTCGAGTGCGCCGCGGGCAACGACGGCCGACCTGTGGACAACCCACGGTCGCCTCACCTCAGCCGTGCGGTCGTCGCCTGCGCCCCACAACGCGTGAAGACGACCACGAGCCTGGGGTGAACCAGCTCAGCTGATCATCCGGGGGATGCGCGACATGGGGGTGCGACCGGGGGCCGGGAACACGGGTGGAGGGGCTGCCGTTAGTCTGGGCAGGAAAGTTGAGCGGACCCCGCGCAAGATTCACAGCAGGTTCCTCAACTCCCCACAGACCACGCACCACCCTGTACATCGGAAGAGAGGCCAGCCCCCATGGCTCGAGCGGTCGGTATCGACCTCGGCACCACCAACTCCGTCGTCACCGTCCTCGAAGGCGGTGAGCCGACGGTCATCGCGAACTCCGAGGGCTCGCGCACGACCCCGTCGGTCGTGGCCTTCGCCAAGAACGGCGAGGTCCTCGTCGGCCAGTCGGCCAAGAACCAGGCGGTCACCAACGTCGACCGCACCATCCGCAGCGTCAAGCGGCACATGGGCACCGACTGGAAGACCAACGAGATCGACGGCAAGAAGTACACGCCGCAGGAGATCAGCGCCCGCATCCTCCAGAAGTTGAAGAGGGACGCTGAGACCTACCTCGGCGAACCGGTGACCGACGCCGTCATCACCGTTCCCGCCTACTTCGAGGACGCGCAGCGCCAGGCCACCAAGGAGGCCGGCGACATCGCGGGCCTCAACGTCCTGCGCATCGTCAACGAGCCGACCGCGGCCGCGCTGGCCTACGGCCTGGACAAGGGCGAGACCGAGCAGACGATCCTCGTCTTCGACCTCGGTGGTGGCACGTTCGACGTCTCCCTCCTCGAGATCGGGGACGGCGTCATCGAGGTCAAGGCCACCGCGGGTGACAACCACCTCGGTGGTGACGACTGGGACGAGCGGATCGTCACGCACCTGGTGAAGACCTTCAACGCTGCCAACGGCATCGACCTGTCCAAGGACAAGCTGGCCATGCAGCGCCTGCGGGAGTCCGCGGAGAAGGCCAAGATCGAGCTGTCGGGCGCGCAGTCGACCAACATCAACCTGCCCTACATCACCGCCGGCGCCGAGGGCCCGCTGCACCTCGACGTCACGATCACCCGCGCCGAGTTCCAGCGGATGACCCAGGACCTGCTCGAGCGCACCCGTGCGCCGTTCAACCAGGTCGTCCGGGACGCCGGCATCTCCGTGGGCCAGATCGACCACGTCGTCCTCGTCGGTGGCTCCACCCGCATGCCGGCGGTGAGCGACCTGGTGCGCGAGCTGACCGGGGGCAAGGAGCCCAACAAGGGCGTCAACCCGGACGAGGTCGTCGCGGTCGGTGCTGCCCTGCAGGCCGGTGTGCTCCGCGGTGAGGTCAAGGACGTCCTGCTCCTCGACGTGACCCCGCTGTCCCTGGGCATCGAGACCAAGGGCGGGATCATGACCAAGCTCATCGAGCGCAACACCACGATCCCGACCAAGCGCAGCGAGATCTTCACGACGGCCGACGACAACCAGCCGTCCGTGCAGATCCAGGTCTTCCAGGGCGAGCGCGAGATGGCCATGTACAACAAGAAGCTCGGCATGTTCGAGCTGACCGGCCTCCCGCCCGCGCCCCGTGGTGTGCCGCAGATCGAGGTGTCGTTCGACATCGACGCCAACGGCATCGTCAACGTGTCCGCCAAGGACATGGGCACCGGCAAGAGCCAGGCCATGACCATCACCGGCGGCTCCGGTCTCAGCAAGGACGAGATCGACCGCATGATGAAGGAGGCCGAGGCCCATGCGGAGGAGGACAAGAAGCGCCGCGAGGACGCCGAGGTCCGCAACCAGGCCGAGTCGCTCGTCTACCAGACGGAGAAGTTCGTCAAGGACAACGACGACAAGCTCCCGGCCGACGTCAAGGACGGCGTGAACTCCGCGCTCACCGAGGCGCAGGAGGCTCTCAAGGGCACCGACTCCGAGGCGATCAAGGCGTCGATGGAGAAGCTGGCCGCCGAGTCCCAGAAGATGGGCTCGGCTCTCTACCAGCAGCCGGGCGCCGACGGTGCTCCCACCGGTGACGCCGGTGCGGCCGGCGGCACCCAGGCCGACGCCGGTGCCGACGACGTCGTCGACGCCGAGATCGTCGACGAGGAGAAGGACAAGAAGTGACGGATCACGACCGCAACGAGCACGCCGAGAACGGCGACGGCGAGCGGGTCGTGGTCCGGGACCGGCGCCGGATCGACCCGGTGACTGGTGAGGTGCGTCCCCCGTCCGGAGAGTCTCCGGACGGGGGCGCCGCCCCCGCGGAGGAGGTTCCTGTGTCGGAGAACGCCGTCGACCCTCGAGTCGACGAGCTCACCGCCGAGGTGGCCGAACGCACCGCCGACCTGCAGCGCGTCACCGCGGAGTACGCCAACTACCGGCGCCGCATCGACCGCGACCGCGAGTCGGTGCTCGTCGGTGCCCGGGTGCAGTTCGTGTCCGAGCTGCTCACCGTGCTCGACGACCTCGAGCGCGCGGAGACCCACGGCGACCTCACCGGCCCGTTCAAGGCCGTCGGCGACAAGATCACGGCCGTCGTGCAGAAGCTGGGCCTGGAGTCGTTCGGGACCGAGGGCGAGCCCTTCGACCCGTCCGTGCACGAGGCCGTGCAGCACGACACCAGCGACGCCGCCGGGCCCACTGTCGCGGTGCTCTCGGCCGTGCTGCGGCGGGGCTATCGGATCGCCGACCGCGTGCTGCGGCCGGCCATGGTCACGGTCGTCGACCGCGGCGAGGGTCCCGGCCCGGACGACGGCACGGCCCCCGAGCCGGCGGCCGAACCCACGGACGAGAAGCCGGTCTGACAGGAAGGGGGCGGGATGACCCAGCGCGACTGGATCGAGAAGGACTTCTACCGCGAGCTGGGCGTCGCCTCCGGCGCCACGGGTGAGGAGATCAAGAAGGCGTACCGGAAGCTCGCCCGCGAGCTGCACCCGGACGCGAACCCGGGCGACCCCAAGGCCGAGGCCCGCTTCAAGTCGGTGTCCGAGGCCTACGGCGTGCTGTCGGACGACAAGAAGCGCAAGGAGTACGACGAGACCCGGGCTCTCTTCGCCGGCGGCGCCGGTGGTTTCGGCGGCGGTGGGTTCCCGGCCGGCGGTGGCTTCGGCACCGGCGCGAGCGGGCAGGGGTTCGACCTGAACGACCTGTTCGCCCGCTCCGGGGCCGGTGGCGGGGGCGCGGGCGGGTTGAACGACCTGTTCGGCGGCCTTTTCGGTGGCGCCGGCCGTGGTGGCGCCGGCCCGTCGGCCCCGCGCAACCAGCGCGGTGCTGACGTCGAGACGGAGCTGCGCATCGACTTCGTCGACGCCGTGCGCGGCGCCGAGGTGCCGATCCGGCTCAGCTCGCCGGGCCGGTGCGAGCGTTGCGGCGGCACCGGGGCCAAGCCGGGCAGCCCGCCCCGGCAGTGCCCCACGTGCCAGGGGGTCGGGCTGGTCAGCAGCAGCCAGGGCGCGTTCGCGTTCTCCGAGCCGTGCCGCGACTGCCGCGGCACCGGCCGGATCATCGACGACCCGTGCCCGGAGTGCGGCGGCGACGGCGTCAGCACCCGGATCCGCTCGCTCACCGTCCGCATCCCCGCCGGGGTGGCGGACGGCAACAAGATCCGCCTCAAGGGCCAGGGCGAGCCGGGACGTGGCGGGGCGCCCGCGGGAGACCTGTACGTCAGGGTCCACGTCAACCCGCACAAGCTCTTCGGTCGCTCGGAGCGCAATGCCGACGACCTGACGCTGACGGTCCCGGTCACGTTCCCCGAGCTGGCGCTGGGCACCACGCTCACGGTGCCCACGCTGGATGCGAACGTGTCCCTGAAGATCCCGGCTGGCACGTCGAGCGGGCGTACCTTCCGGGTCCGCGGCCGCGGCGTGCCACGCAAGGCCAAGACCGGCGACCTGCTGGTCACCGTCGAGGCGGCGGTGCCGTCGAAGCTCGACGACGCGGCCACGGAGGCGTTGCAGGCCTACGCCGAGGCCACGAAGGGCGACGACCCCCGGGCCGAGCTGTTCGGGGGCGGGCGATGAGCGAGGTCGCGCGCGAATCATCGCCACAGCGCCCGCGCGAAGCGCCGCCCGAGCGCGGCGGGGGCGTGCGATGAGCTCGGGGCCCGGCGGACCGTCGCTGCCGCCGGGGGCCACGTCCGACAGCCCGATCTTCGTCATCTCGGTGGCGGCGGAGCTGGCCGGTCTGCACGCGCAGACGCTGCGCAGCTACGACCGGCTGGGGCTCGTGAGCCCCGGCCGGTCGGCAGGCGGCGGGCGCCGGTACTCGGCGCGCGACATCGCCCTGCTGCGCGAGGTCCAGCGGCTCTCCCAGGAGGAGGGCGTCAACCTCGCGGGCATCAAGCGGATCATCGAGCTCGAGCAGCTCGTCGACGAGCTGCGGTCGCGGCTCGAGGACGTGGCGCAGGAGCTGCTGGGCGCCCGCGCCGCCGCCGAGCAGGCGGCGGCGTCGGTGCACGCCTCCTACCGGCGCGACCTCGTGCCGGTGGACCGGCGCTCGGCGCTGGTGGTGTGGCGGCCGAAGCCCCGCGAGAAGTAGTCCACCCGGGCGAGCCCGTCTCAGTCCATCGTGAACGGGTCGTAGCGGATGCGGTCGAGCGGCGTGCCGGCCACCAGCATCCGGCTCACCGTGGCGCGGATCATCGACGGCGAGCCGCAGACCAGCACGTCGTGGTCGGCCCAGGCGCCGTAGCGGGTGACCACGTCGGCCAGCGTGCCGTGCTCGGCGCCGGAAGCCGACTCGTCCTTCTCCACGACGGGGATGATGTCGAGCCAGCTGTTGCTGTACGACAGCTTGCGCAGGGCTCCGAAGTCGTAGAGGTCCTCCCACGTGCGACCGCCGATGAACACCTGCGTGCGCGGCGGCTTCGGGCGCCGGGTCAGGTCTTCGAGCAGGGCCTTGATGGGGGCCATCCCGGTGCCGCCCGCCACCATCAGCACCTCGTTGTCGGACGCGGGGTCGACGTGCATGCGGCCCATCGGCGGCCCGATCCGCCAGGTGTCGCCCACCCGCGAGTGGGCCACCAGAGCCCGGCTGACCCAGCCGCTGTTGACGGCGCGGACGTGGAACTCCAGCAGGCCGTCGGGCCGCGGGGCGTTGGCCGGCGAGAGGTAGCGCCACAGCCGCGGACGCTGAGGGGTCTCGACGCTGACGTACTGCCCCGCGCGGTACGCGATGGGCTCGCTGGTCTGCACGGTGATGGTGGCGAGGTCCCAGCCGAGACGCTCGTGCCCCACTACGCGGCCGAGCCACGAGGCCGGTCCGCGCTCGGCCTGCGCGGCCGTGTGCATCGCGCCGGCGACCGTGCCGTAGGCCCGGGTCCAGGCACTCTCGACCTCGGGGGTCCAGGCGTCGCCCGAGTAGCTCGCGATCGCGCTGATCAGCGCGGTCCCGACGCCGTCGTAGTGCTGGGTGAGCACCCCGAACTTGCGATGGTCGCGGCCGAGCTGCTCCAGGAACGGCACGAGCTCGTCGGGCTGGTCGACCATCTGGACGACGTGCACGAGCGCCCGGAGCAGGCGGCTGCGCTGCACCTCCATGTTCACGGGGAAGAGGTCGCGCGTCTCCGGGGCGGTGCTGAACAGCGTTGCGTAGAAGTGCCGCCCGAGCTCCTCGGTCCGGGGCTCCACGAGCGCCCAGCTCGAGCGGATGATCTCGACCGTCCCGGACGCCTGGCCGCGGGACTCACCGACATCATGCAGATCGGCGGTGAGCAACTGTTCAGCGGTCATCGACGGCCGGCTCTCTCTCCTCGACGGGGGCGCAGGGCGGAACTCACCCCATCGGGGAAGGGGTGCCCTGGCCTGGCAGCTTAGCGCGCGAGCGGGCCCTGGGCCCTCACCCGGGCACGCGGATGGCATGGTATGGCAGTGGATCGTCGTCGTTCTCCCCACGTCCGGGCCCTGGCCGCCTTTCGGCGGACCGTCTCCGTCACGGCCGACCCGGACGCCGGGCAGGACCCCCGGAGCGACCCCGCCACGGGCATCGTGAGCTGCGACGAGGGGTGGCGTCCGGGTTCCGCGGGCGAGCACGCGCTGCAATGCGCCTTCGGTTCCGTCGACCGTGCGGACCGTTTCTACGCCGATCAGGTGCGCGACCGGTTACTCCCTGCAATGGTCGCGTTCGTCGGCCGGATGGAGATGGTGTTCGTCGCCACGTCCGATGCGCACGGCGAGTGCGACGCGTCGCTGCGCGCCGGGCCCGCCGGGTTCATCCGGGTGCTGGACGAGCGCACGCTGGCCTACCCGGAGTACCGCGGCAACGGCGTGCACGCGAGCCTGGGCAACATCTCCGAGAACGGCCACGTCGGCCTGCTGATGGTCGACTTCGTCGAGGACCTGATCGGGCTGCACGTCAACGGGGTCGCGCGGATCGTGCCGGCCGCCGGCTTCCGGGACGCGAATCCCGACGTCCCCGTCGACACCAGCGCAGGCAGGCGCGCCGAGCGCTGGGTCGTGATCGACGTGGAGGAGGCGTACGTCCACTGCCGCAAGCACATCCCGCGCATGGAGCGGGTGACACAGCGGCTCGCGTGGGGCACCGACGACCCCGGACGCAAGGGCGGCGACTACTTCGGCGCCCGCGGCACGCCGCCGACGGCGCCCCGCCCGGCCCGGCGGCGCTTCCCGAGCACCACGCACCTCGGTGCGGGCGCGTCGCGGACGCTGCGCCCGCGCACCCCGTGAGCCGCGGTCAGCGGCCTTCCCGGCGCTGCCGTGCCGACCGGAACACGCGGACGCCGAGCGTCAGCCAGCCGAGCATGCCCAGCACGAGCCACACCACCGCCGCGAGCACCCCGAGACCGGTCACGGCGATCACTGCGTAGACCACGATGCACGCCACCGTCGCGAGGTAGGTGAACCGCAGCGGACCGTCGGTCCGCAGCGCGGCCAGCACCACCGGACGGGTGCGCGCGGGGAGGCCACGGGTGGTCCACCAGGTCAGCGCGGCGCTCGCCAGCAGGATCGCGACGGCGGCGACGCGGGCCGCGGCGGTCGGCCGGTCCGGGGCCTCGGTGCCGGAGACGACGATCGCGACGAGTGTGGCGATCGCGAGCCACACCCGCAGCCGCCACGACAGCTGCCAGAGCACCACCGTCACGGTCTGCAGCACCTGCGTCATCGACGGGTCCATCGTCCCGGCGTCGACCAGACCCTTGAGGGCGCGGGACAGGCGGTGCGAGCGCGCGTCCAGGACGGCGAGGTCGTGCCGGGCGGCGGCGTGCTGCGGGTCGAGGCGCAGCGTCTCGGCGTAGGCCTCGCGGGCGGTCCGCCGGTCCCCGGCGTCGCTCGTGACGTCGGCGAGGAGGAAGTGGGCGTCGGCCGAGTTCGGCGCCAGCGTGACCACGTGGTGCGCCACCCGTACCGCGTCGTTCAGCCGGCCCGCGCGCTGCAGGACGCGGGCGTACCCGGTGGCGGCGAACGGCTCCTCCGGTGCGAGCGCCACCGACACGTACCCGGCCTCCACGGCCTCCTGGTGGCGGCCCAGTCGGGAGAGCAGCAGTGCGCGCAACCGGTGGGCGCGCTCGTCCCGGGGCGCGGCGGCCACCGCGGCGTCAGCAGCCGCCAGGCCCTCGGCGGTGCGGTCGGTGCCCAGCAGCACGGCCGCCAGCGCCGCAAGCAGCCGCGCGTCGCCCGGCTCCGCGGCCAGCGCCGCGCGGGCCTGGCGCTCGGCGTCGTCGAGCCGTCCGAGCTGGCGCAGGTGCTCCACCCGCTCCGCGGCGCTCACAACTTGCGGTGCTTGCGCAGGTAGGCGGCCAGGTCGTCGTAGCTGCCGTCGGCGTTGCCGAACGCGGTGACGTTGCGCGCGGTGGTGAACCACGGCCCGGTGCTGGGCCGGATCTCGCGCACCGCCGCCTCCAGGTCGCCCGTGGTCAGCGGGCGGAGCTGTCCGGCTTTCATCGACGCGGCCAGCGCCCGCTCGGCGGCGGTGTCGCATACGTGGGCGAGATCGGCGCCCGAGAAGTGCTCGGTGGCCTTGACGATGCGGTCGACGTCGAGCGTGGCCACCGGCCGGTCGCGCAGGTGGTAGCGCAGGATCGCGCCGCGCGCGGGGGCGTCGGGCGGCAGGACGAGCAGCATCCGGTCGAAGCGGCCGGGACGGCGCAGCGCGCTGTCGACGTCCCACGGGTGGTTGGTGGCGCCGAGGACGAACACGCCGTCGTTGTCACCGCTCAGGGAGTCCATCTCCGAGAGCAGCTGGTTGACGGTGTTGCGCATGCTGGAGGAGTGCGACAGGTGCGAGCGCTTCTGGCCCAGCGCGTCGATCTCGTCGAGGAACAGCACGCACGGGGCGTTGCGGCGAGCGGCGTCGAAGATCTGGGAGAGGTTGCGCTCGCTGGCACCGACGTACATGTCGAGGATGTCGGAGATGCCCACGTCGTAGAAGCGCGCGCCGAGCTCTCCGGCCACGGCGCGGGCGAGGAACGTCTTGCCGCAGCCGGGCGGCCCGTAGAGCAGCAGCCCGCCGGAGAGGTTCTTGCCGAATGCTCGCGCGAGCTGCGGGTTGCGCATCGGTCCGAGGAACGCCAGCTCGAGGCGCTGCTTGACGTCGTCCATGCCGCCGACGTCGGCGAGCTTCACCGTCGGCTTCTCGATGTCCTCGACCGTCGGTGCCGGGTCGGTGTCCGCGGCGCGGGCGAGCTCGGGCGCGGCGATGTCGGAGACCTGCTCCTCCGCGCTCGACCAGTCGAACGCCGCGGGCTCCCGGGCGTGCTCCGCGGCCGGATCGGGGGTGGCGGGTGCCGCCAGCGCCGCCGTCAGGCGTTGCAGCAGGGCTACCGCCTCTGGGTTCGCGGCATCATGGGAGAGCGCCTGCGTGCAGTGCAGCAGCGCCTCCGGTATCCGACCCCGGTCGGCGAGCAGGCCCGCGACGTGGAGGCGGAGCGGGACGTCGTCGGGTGCGGCGTCGACGGCCGCGAGGAGGCTGGTGAGCAGCGCGTCGTCAGGCATCGGTTCCGAGTATCCCGCTCGGCGCAGATCCGGGCAGCTTGAGCGGAACAGACTCAACTTTCCTCACGTTGGGCAGGGCAGAGGGCAACATGGAGCCCCGGAACAACGCAGGAGGACGTGCAGGGATGGACTCGTTCAACCCCACCACGAAGACGCAGCAGGCCATCTCGTCCGCGGTGCAGGCCGCGGCACTCGCCGGCAACCCCGATGTCGGTCCCACCCACCTGCTCGGCGCGCTGCTCGCACAGGGCGACGGGATCGCCGCGCCTCTGCTCGCCGCCGTCGGGGCCGACGCGGCCGCCGTGCGCAGCGAGCTGACGCAGCTCGGCAACCGGTTGCCCTCGGCCGCCGGTGCCACCGTCAGTGCTCCGCAGCTGTCGCGGGATTCCCTCGCCGCCATCACCGCGGCGCAGCAGCTCGCCACGGAGATGGGCGACGAGTACGTCTCCACCGAGCACCTGCTGGTCGGGCTGGCCGCGGCTCGCAGCCAGGTCGCCGACCTGCTGAAGCGCCACGGCGCCACGCCCGACGCGCTGCGCGAGGCGTTCGCCAAGGTGCGCGGCAGCTCGCGCGTCACCAGCCCCGATCCCGAGGACACCTACCAGGCGCTGGAGAAGTACGGCGTCGATCTCACCGAGCGGGCGCGCAAGGGCGAGCTCGACCCCGTGATCGGGCGCGACACCGAGATCCGCCGCGTTGTGCAGGTGCTCTCGCGGCGCACCAAGAACAACCCCGTGCTGATCGGCGAGCCCGGCGTCGGCAAGACCGCCATCGTCGAGGGCCTGGCCCAGCGCATCGTCGCCGGCGAGGCGCCGGACGCGCTGCGCAACAAGCGGCTGGTGGAGCTGTCCATCAACTCGATGGTCGCCGGCTCGAAGTACCGCGGCGAGTTCGAAGAGCGCGCGCAGCAGGTCCTGCAGGAAGTACGAGACCACAAGGACGCGCTGATCCTGTTCATCGACGAGCTCCACATCATAGTGGGCGCTGGCCAGGGCGGCGGCGAGGGCGGGCTGGACATCGCCAATGTATTCAAGCCCGCCCTCGCCCGAGGCGAGCTGAACCTGATCGGCGCCACCACCCTCAACGAATACCAGAAGTAC
>JAODNN010000193.1 GCA_025465355.1 Blastococcus sp.
CAGGCTGGCTGCACCACTACAACCACCACCGGCCGCTCACCGCCCTGGGCAACCTCCCACCGATCACCCGCTGCACCAACGTCTCCGGGCAGTACAGCTAGCGCTTCCTCCACCGGGGAAGGCAGCGTCGCGGGCGAGTAGCCGTAGTCGTATCCATTCAGGGGGCCGTATCCAGCAGTCTCAACTAGTCGACTTGCGACGGCAACAATCGTCTCGTGCACCGCATCGGCCGATTCGCACGACACGTTCCACAGCGGCGGGAGATCGCTTGCTAGACGCTCGCGAGTCTCATCGAAGGGACTCGCCGCTACCTCAAACAGGCCACGCAGAACATCTGCGCGATCGACGCCGGCACGAGCTATGAGCTCGCGAGACTGGAGCAGGCATGACAGGCCCGATGCCACTGACCTGTCCATACCGTCGGGCCACACGTTCTCGCGGATGAAACGCTCGGGAGCCGCCTCCTGCTCCGCCGCATCGGCGTCGTCTGCGACTTGGACGTCATCCTCCCTGAGAGGCGGGGCAAGCTTTGCCGTCTGCGCCGCCCCCTCAAGCAGAGTGGTTATGGCCTCTCCGAGAACCCCATCGTCGATAGGCATGTCAGCCGCGGCGGCGCGAACTACCGCTGCGGCGGCAGCGCAGATCAGGTCGGCCCGCGTGTACAGCAGGTCTACATCTCCGCCAGGGGTCTCTAGGTGCTCGATGACCGCGCGCCAGGTCCGTTCCGCCTCGGCCAGGTCCCCCTCGTCATCACGTAGCGCGGCAGCCTGTCTCATTAGAGAACCGCTTCTCAAGCCTCGTTGCGCCGTTTCGGAGCCCGCGCTCAAGGCGCTTACGACGGATGGGTCGTACTCAACGGTGATCGCGACGCCGCCCTCTTCGTGCGGCTGGGCCCGGTAGTTCTCGATGTTGAGATCGCTCGCCCAGCGTTGCGCGACGGGTCTTTCAACCCCCTCGGCTTCAGCGTTGTCAACCAACACATCGCCCAACCCGGCGAGCGTTTCACGGCGCGCTACGTCCCCACGCAGTACCAGTTGCATCGCGACCTGGCTTACCTGCCAGTCCACGCGAGTCACCTCGGGCACCCGGAGCGCTAGCCGTTGCTCCCCCACAACGCGCCCGATCTCGAGGTGCCAGACCATCGGGTGGACGAGAAACGGGTCCGTCTCGTCGGTTACCCCATCGAGATGTTCAAGGAGGATGAACCAGGCGACGGCTGCGAAGGCAAGGCTCGTCCCCGTTGTCAGAACCTCGTCCCGAAGCGCCGCAAGGCTGTCTCCGGCCCTCACCTTGGCGCTTGCCCACTGACGTAGCGCCATGAGCGCAGACTGCGCCGGGCCTGGCCCGACCGTGGTCCGCCGGTGCCAGCACCAAACGGTCGGCGGCCCCACGAACTCCTTGGCCACGTCCGCACCAGGGATTTCGAGCCGCAGGCGGACATTGGGATGGCCTTGCGACCATCCGCTCTCGGTTCGAGAGCGACCCTCGGTTGCCACATCAACGACTGCGCCAACGAGCGCTAGACCCGCGACCGCGTCGGCTTCAAGCAGCGCGAGGAACGGCCCCAACTGAGGGTTAGCCTGGTTGTTGCCCAGCGGGTACGGCGAAATATGGGGCGCCTGGCGGGGGTCGTGACGATCCCGAACTCCCTCGCCGTCCAGGTCATCAACGAAAATCCCGTGGAGCCGTGCACTCCGCGACCGCGGCATTCGTCTGCTTGCCGGCACGCTTCCGTCGAGTGTTAGTCCTCGGCCCAGGTAGTAGAGGCCAGCCAGCGTGAGCAACAGCGCCGGGCGTGCCCTCGCAAGAGCGCGAGTCGCCCACCGAGACTCCACCAACTCGGCCACCTCGTGCGGCCTGGTGCTCGCATGGTCGATCAGGAACGACTCCGCCGCATCGTCGAGGTACTGGGCGAGGAGGCCCAGCGATCCCAAGCACATCTCAAGGGTGTCGCCGTAACTCGCATCCCCAGTCCAACCCATCAGGGCCCCGGGGAGCTGCTGAGCGTCTACGAGGCCGTGTTCGGGCGACTCCTTGTAAGCGAGTCCGGCGACCAAATGTCGGTGTACCAGGCGAGCTGCCCGGTACACGCATCGATCCGGCACCTCGTCCCCGAGGGCGCCAAGTAGATCGACCACAGGCCCCGTGAGCGATGTGTCGAGCGCGACCGGCGCCCACTCTTCCGTCGTGGTCTCCAGACGGGCGAGCCGATCAGCAACGTCCACGAGCTGGCTGAGAAGAGTTGCGTCAGTCAAGAGAACCGGACGCAGGATGCCGAGCGCCTCTCGTACGGCGCCGAGGTGAAGCAGCGCCTCGAACGGCACATCGCGCCAGCGGGGTCCGTCCGTCTGGGCCAACTCCTCGGCTTCTGTCACCGTCTGCGCCCATGCCTCGAGCAGTCGATCCTCTGTCAGGGCATCGGCCAGCCGACGTTGCATCCGTAGCCGCACGCCACGAAGCAGCCGCCTCGGTGACGGCGCCGCGGCGAGCAAAGCGTCGCCTCCGGGCTCAAGCAACCGGGTAGCAACGGCGTAGTCAGTCAGAACGTCGTGTGCGAAGCGCCAGCTCAACCGCACCGGCGCGATCACATCGTCACTACTCAAGCCAGCCCGAGCCTCGGCGTCGGTCCCAGCTAGGAACGACGGGAGGCTGTTGGCAATCGCGTCCTGCGCCAGAGCCAAGTAGATGTCGCTTCTCGCATCGGGTGCCCCCCGTCCGGCAAGGCCGCCGTTATCCCGGCGAACGAGCCGGAGCGTCACGACATCCATGAGGTCCTCCTCACCGACAATGTCGGGGGGAAGCCCCATGACCGCTGTCGATCTAATGAGCAACTCCACCAGATACGGCCGGCGCAACAGCAGGGCTACAGCCCTGGGGTTCCGCCGCAGCGGCTCCAGGACGGGGAACGCGGTGACTACCTCCGTGACCTCGGCGTCGGACAACTCTCCTACCGCGATGCGTTCTGGCGTGCCGAAGGACGAAGTGACGAGTCCAGCAATCGTTCCCTCGGCCTCGTCGCGCGCAGTCACCAACAGACGCCAGGCCGGCGCGACGCCGGGCTCTTTCGGGAGTGCCTCGAAAATGGCCCGCAGCAACTGGCCGCTGTCGGTCTGAGCCTGCTCGCCACCGTCTATGAGGAGGACCCGCAGTGACCCGATCGGGGCGCCCGCCAAGCCATCGGCCAATCGGACCCGAAGCTCCTCCTCCAGAGCGGGAAGGTTCCCTGTTCTACCGGCCAGATTGAGGCCAACGACGACGTCGCCCTCGGACCGCAAGTCTTCGGCGACGAGACGAGCGAGCATGCTCTTCCCGACCCCGGCCCGCCCTCGGAGCAATGTGGCGTTGTTCTGCCTCACCGTGTCAACGACGGAGGCGCGCAGCTGCTCCCTGGGCAGGCGCAACTGACCGCCCAGCAGCACCACGCCTGTATCGAGAGCCTTCTCGCTTGCAGCTAGCAGAGCATTGAAGGCCGCTGCTCTCGCAGGCGTGGCACTGAGTGCGACGCCCTTCTCTTCCAGAGCCACGCGGAGCATGGCGACGTCAATACTTCCGGCGTGCGGCGCCCAATCACGGGCCAGGGTGATGAGCTTGTCCAACACGTCCGACGGGTCGGTGTCGGCGAGAGCAAGGTCTGCCAGACGATCCTTAGCTGCAAGGAGGACGTGCCCTTCGGGCTCTGCGTCCGCCTGCCAAATCCACATCGCTCGCGCTACACGCCAGGCAAGGTCGTCGACCTCAGCCTCCAGCGGCGCGGCTGCCAGCTCATCCTCTCCGTCGGTAAGACAGTTTGAGACAGTGGTACGTAGCTGCTCCAGCCTCTGGACGACTCCAGACTTCGCCGTTGCACGGACCACCTCTAGGAAGGACCCAGCGCTGTTGTGCGCTCGGGCAATGTCCGTGACGCGTGATAGATCAGTGAGCGGCCTAGAAGGATTCGCGACAAGCCCGAAGCGCCGGAGCCGCCGATCAATCTCGCCATCCTCGCCGTCGCCCTGAAGGGCCTCGATGCATCGTGCGACTGTCTCTTTGAACTCGTCATCGCTGGGGGCCGGGCTCAGCGTTCGCTTCGCCTGGTACTCGATAATCCGCGTCCTTCCGAGCGCATCGGTACCTTCGGCAACTATGTCGTCCAGCAGATGGCCCGCGAAGCGCCCCTGAAACTGGACTCGCTGCAGGGGCAACCCGAGGCCATCGACGTGGTCCCCGCGTAGCAGTCGCGCCAGGACAACGCCTGCAAAGCGCGATTCGTAATTCGTACCCGCGCCCCCGGTGGCCTCAGGCGACGCGATCTTCTTCGCCGGCTTTGACGAGGACTCCCCGTCGGCCTCCTCTTCACTGTCGTCCGTCACGTGCGGCAGGTTACGACCCCGGAGCGACAACAACGGCGGTCGTTACTACCGGGACCTGAGCCACGTCCTGACATCACTGGTTCGGCGCTGTCTTTCGCATCGCGGGGCCTCGAAGATCCCTCATGGTCTGCACCGCGTTCCGGATCAGCAGCCCCAGCTGGCGACACGAACGATGAGCCGACCAGCCCTTAGCCCAGCAGCTGGGAGATCCAGTCGGCGTCCAGGATGTCTGTCTTCGGCACGGCACGGCACCTTGGTGTGCGTGGCCTTGACCAGACCGACCTCCAGCGGCTCCTCCAGGCGGCGACGCGCCGTCGGGTTCGACAGTCTCCGCCCCCGGCGCTGGCGCACGCGGACGCGGACCCCAAGCACCCCGCGGAATTTCGCCTATTCGGCTCATGGGCAGCAACGCCCCGGCACAGGCAACGGATGATTCCCCGACGATGAACAAGATCACGGGGCCACACACCTGGTGCATCTGCGGTCTGCGTTTCGTCGTGACGCATGGGGGTGACAACGTGCGGGGTGGCTGTCCGAACCATCGGCGGCATGGGTAGACGCCAGCCATCCGTCCGAGCCGGCCGACAGCGGCTTGGGTTCCGGGGATCGGCCGAGGGCCCTCACGGTCGCTGGGCCCGGATCGCCGAGCCCCCCGCGGGCGCCACACGCGAGACGATTCCCCCTATGGCGACGCGAAAAAGAGCTGAGGAACCCGGTGTCCTGCACCGCAAGGCTCAGGTCCGCGTGCTCTCCAGCCTCGCCGCCGGAGAAGACGACGTGTTCGAACTGATGGGCGCAATCGCCCCCTTCGACGTGCGCCACCACTTCACACCGGACGTGGCACTGCTCGAGGTGGCGGCCACCGCTTTGGGCCTCGCCTGCCCGCCAGGAAGTGACCCGCTGGAGTACGAGGGGCTGACCGACCGCTATCTGCCCGATCAGATGCTGACCGGGCGCACGCTGCGGCAGCGCACCCAGTACGCCGTCTATGCCGCTGCCTGCATGCGCGGCGGACTGCTCCCCGATCTGCTGCGCGAGGCCGGCGGCTGGGAGCCCCATCTCTGGACCTACGCCGTCTCGGCGCTCGTCCTTTACACCCGAGCCGCCGCCGACCGCCGTGGGCAGACGGTGCCCGACATCGCGATCGCAATCGCCCAAGAGCGCGGACTCGAACTCACCCCGGACTCGCGGTCGACCGGCTGAGGAGCACCCTCCGGCCGAACCTTCACCGCCACCACGCAACCGGGCCGACCGCCGCTACAACCCTCGGCGTCACCCGTCCAATCCTCTCAAGATCATCGCCGACACACCTCATGCACTGGCCCCCGTCGATCCGTCGTGACGGATCGGGGTGACAGGGTGCGGCACAGGCGTCTGGACCATCTGCAGCATGAGCAGACGCCACAGGCGGACAGGCCAAAGCCAACAGCCGGCGCGTGGCGCGAGACCGCTGTCGGGCACAACCGCCGCCGACGAAACCGGCGCAGCCCCAACGTCGCAGGAGGGCACCGGGACGCCGCCGCGGCGGTTGGCGGCGCGGACCTGCGGGTGGTGCAAAGGCCCGATCGCCATCAAGGCCACAGGGCGGCTCCCGAAGTGGTGCTCGCCGTCGTGCCGGCAGCGAGCCTGGGAGCAGTCCCGGGCGGCTGCCTCGGGCCTGGCCGCCCTCCGGGTCGTCGAGCGGCGCGTCGAAATCCCCACGCCGGTCGCGCCCAGACGGCTGGACTGGCCCCGCGTGCTCGGCGACCTGGTCCGTCAACTCGAGGACGGCCGGATCTACGACCGCGACCTGCTCACCCTCGCGGACGCACTCAATGCCGTTCACGACGCGTACAACCGACGGCCATTCGTCCGCAGCCTGACAGGCAGATGACCCGGACCGAGTCCCTGCTCGATCCCGGCGGACCGGGCCCGTGCGCCCCAGGGGTGACGTGGAACAAAAACGGGGGTGACATGGACCAGGCGGCGTGTCACCCCTGATTCGGTGCCGATCATCCGCAGCGCCGATCAGT
>JAODNN010000176.1 GCA_025465355.1 Blastococcus sp.
TACAGCACCCCGAGGGTGAGCGCGGCCAGCCAGCGGTCGCCGTCCGGCGCCGTCGTGAGCAGCGCGGTGGGGGAGTAGAACGGGTCGCGGTCGTTGCGGGTGTCCCGGCCCGGGTGCTGCCGGTACGGATCGTGGCCGGCGAAGACGCGGTCGGACACCGTGTCGTCGAAGAACAGCTGCGTCGTCAGCACGGTCTTCTCGGCCAGGTGCACCTTGAGGTGCAGGTGCACCGTCCGGGTCGGGTACCACCCGGGATAGATCGTGCTGAACCGGACCACTCCGTGTGCGTCGGACACCTGCGTGCCGCGGAGCCAGCGGTCGGCGTCGGTGGGCGCCGACTGCTTGTCCCCGTACCGGTCGCGGCCGTCCGGGCTACCGCCGTCGCCCGGCGCGGCGTCGGCGAACCCCGAGTAGACGCCGAGCGCGTCACACTGCCAGAGGTCGACGACGGCCCGCGCCACCGGCGCGCAGTTCGGCAGATGGGCCACCCGGAAGGCCAGTTCCAGGGGCACCCCCGGCCGGCCGTCCCGTATGTCGCTGCGCACGTCGTGGGCGTCGAACCAGGTGGGGCCGGCGATGGTGGCCTTGGTGAGCGCGCACGTCCGCTGATTGCTGAGCAGGTCCACCGCCGCGGGTGCCGGGGGAGGAGGTTGCGGGCTCGACACGGTAGGGGCGGACGTCGCAGCCTTGCTCGACGTCCCGGCCACGGTCGTACCGCGGGGAGTGATGCTGCAGGCGTCGAGGACGGCCGCCAGGGTCAGCAGGCCACCCGCACGCAGCAGCCCCCGGCGCTCGAACTCGGCTGACACAGGGACAACCCGCTTTCCCGGGAGTTGTGACTGACAAGCGACGGTACCTCCGTGTTGACTCGTTCCTGAGGGCGTCTTCAGCGCCCCACCGCGAGGGTGAGGGGATGTCGGTGAGCGCTCGGGCGTCGGGGGTGATGGCGGCGGCTGTCGTCCTCCTGGTCAGCGGCTGCGCGTCGACCTGGGCCCATGAGGGCGCCGGGGCGTCCCAGCACTCCATGGGCTCCATGGGCTCCATGGGCTCGATGGGCCAGCCCTCCACGGCGTCCTCGTCCACACTGCCCACGGCGGCACCCCCGCCGGGGGTGCCGGCCGATCAGCTGCCCGGCATGCCGCCGGTCACCGACGCGGCCAACGTCTACGCAGCCGCCGGCGCCGGGATGCTCAGCGCCGCGGCGCGGGCCGCCAAGCCGCTGGTCTACGTGCCGCACAACAGCGGAGCGGTGTGGGTGATCGACCCGGCCACCTTCAAGGTGGTGGAGAAGTTCCCGGCCGGCGTCGAGGTGCAACACGTCGTCCCGTCGTGGGACATGAAGACCCTGTACGCCACCGACGACATCGGGAACACCGTCACGCCGATCGACCCGCTGACCGGCCGGCCGCGACCGCGCATCCCGGTCGACGACCCGTACAACATGTACTTCACGCCTGACGGCGCCTCGGCGATCTCCGTCGCCGAGAACCTCCGGTCCCTGGTGTTCTACGACCCGCACAGCTGGAAGGAGCAGGGCCGGCTGGTCATCCCGCAGTGCGCCGGCATCGACCACGCCGACTTCACGCCCAACGGCCGGACGGCGGTGTTCAGCTGCGAGTTCGCCGGGCGGGTGGCCGTGGTGGACATCGCCGCGCGGAAGGTGCTCCGGATCATCGACATGCCCGTGCGGCATTTCCACATGGGCCCGCAGGACGTGAAGCTGGCGCCCGACGGTTCACGGTTCTACATCGCCGACTCCGACCAGGGTGGCCTGTGGGTGCTCGACGGGGCGGCCTCCAAGGTGCTCGGCAATATACGGACCGGGCCGGGTGCGCACGGCCTGTACGTGAGCCGCGACGCCACCCGGCTCTACGTCACCAACCGGCACGACGACAGCGTGAGCGTGCTCGACTCCCGTACGGGCGCGGCGATCACCACGTGGAAGATCCCGGCCCCGTCGAGCCCCGACATGGGTGGGGTGACCGCGGACGGCGGCCAGCTGTGGTTGTCCGGCCGCTACAACGACGAGGTCTACGTGATGTCGACCGTCGACGGCCATCTGCTCGCGCGGATCAAGGTCGCCAAGGGCCCGCACGGGTTGTGCGTCTGGCCGCAGCCGGGCCGCTACTCCCTGGGTCATACCGGCATCACCCGCTGAGAACCGACCCGGTCACGGGCGGCGCGCGGGACCATCCGGTGGCCGGGGCACGTAGAGCCCTTCCCGTTCGGCGCGTACCGCCGCCAGGGTTCGCGTCGGCGCGGCCAGCTTGGTGAGGATGTGCTCGAGATGGGCGGCGACGGTCCGCTGGGAGACGACGAGGGCGCGGGCCATCTCCCGGTTCGAGCAGCCTTCGATGAGCAGGCCCAGGACCTCCAGCTCCCGGGGGGTCAGGGTGCGGAGGTCTCCGGGCCGGGAGACGAGCACCAGGCCGGTGAGCAGGTCCGACACGTCATCGGAACTCGCGAGGACCGTGATGCGGCAGTGCCCGTCCGGTGCATGCGACCCGCCCACAGGCCACAGGAAGGAGCTGTACGTGTGGCCCTGGTCGATGGTGGCGTGCGCGGTGGCCAGGACCGGCGACCCCGCGGAGAGCAGCGGGTGGTCGGGCAACCCGGGCAGTGCGTCTGTCCGACCGTCGGGCCGGAGGACGACGGCGGCGAGCGCCCCGTGCACGAGACGGGCGGCCGGCAACAGGTCGCGCATGGGATCGACGGCACCCGCCAGCACCGAGGTGAGCCGGCCGAGCCTGCGGCGCATGTCCCGCCGCGGCGGCTCCTTGCTGCCGGAGAGCAGAGCGAGGAACGCGACGTGGCGCCCGCCGGGAGCGAACAGGGCGACCGCCAGGGCTTCGTGAAAGCCGGCCGGGATCAGGCACTCGGCCCAGGTGGCCAGATCCTCAGCGGGGTACGGCAGGTCCGACAGGCTCAACGGTGGGGCCGGCCGGTTGGTACCTGTCAACTCGATCTCGCGCGCCGCGGTGGGTCCGCAGAGGTACTCCTCGGTCGAGCGGTCCAGATCAGCGCTCGCCAGCCGTGTGTAGCGGTTCTGCTGAGGGTCGGCCAGGGCCATCCACGCCCCGTCGAACGGCACGAGGCGGCGGAGCGTGGCAAGCAGTGCGTCGGCGCGGTCGAGCAGGGGGTCGGAGGACGCGGCGACCTCGGTCAGTTCCAGAGCCGCGGCCACAGGTTCGCGCACGGTGGACCCCCCGGCCGGGCTTCGCTCGGCACCCGACAGATGGAGCCCCGGGCGCGCTGGTTTTGACGCGGGTGACTGTGGAACAGATTAGGCCGGAATGATTCAGTCCCGCTGCCGTCGCCGGATCTTGGATCCCAGGAAGGTCAGCGGATCGAACTTGCGGTCGGCCACCCGCTCCTTCAGCGGGATGATCCCGTTGTCGGTGAGGTGGATGCCCTCGGGGCACACCTCACTGCAGCACTTGG
>JAODNN010000033.1 GCA_025465355.1 Blastococcus sp.
CCTTGCGCCGGTGCAGGCCCAGTGGACGGTGGTGGCCGGGGTGGCCACCCTCGCCGGGGGCGACGAGCCGGGAGAGATCGGCGGGGAACCGGTGCCCGCGGAGATGATCCGGTCCCTGGCCCGCGCGCTCGGACTGCTCCCCGATACCGCCACCGCCTTCGCCGACCCCGCCACCGGCCCTGCCTGTGCCAACCCCGACCCCGACCCCGCCTTCGCCGACTCCGACGTCGAGCAGCGGGAACTGGAGCGGTGGTGGACCGAGGTCGAGGAGCGGGTGCTTGGCGAGGAGTGGGGCGGGTCCGAGTCGCCACCGCCCGAGGAGCTGGCCGCGTACTGGGCGCAGGAGGCGCGGTGGGAGAACCTCCCCGATGACGGCCCACCCGACCCCGGGGAACCGGTGGTGCCACCCGATCGCGCGGGACCGGTAGACCCACGCGACCCTGGGGAACCGGTGGTGCCACCCGATCCCGCGGGACCGGTAGACCCACGCGACCCCGGGGATCCGACGGCGCCCGCCGACGACGGCATGCCGTCGGGCTGGTGGGCGGCCGCCGATGCGGCGGTGGACGAGCTGAGCGGGGCGATGTGGGAGGTCGATGTCGCGCTTGGTCGGGCGCGCAGGGCGGTGGAGCGGGCCCAGATCGCCGACGCCGCCGACGAGCGGGCGTGGGAGCAGGGCGCGGCCGGTCGGGTGCCGGCGGGCGGCGACGCGATCGCCGCGCTCACGCAGGCCTCGGCCGAGCGGCGGGCGGCGCTGCGGGACCTGATCGACGCGACCGCCGGCGGCGGGCTGGTCGACCGGCCGCGGATCGCGGTCACCGACGCCCTGACCGGCACCCTGCTGGCCCTGACCGACAGCCGGGAACTGCGCCGCCGCTCGGCCTGCCGGGCTCCCGCCTGCCGCCGCGATCCGGCCCGCTGCACCCACGACCTCGCCGGTCTCCCGGGCCTGGGACCGCCGCCGGACAGCCCGGGTTACCGGCCCGGCGCGGCCCTCGACCGGTTCCTCCGCGCCCGGGACCGGCGCTGCCGGTTCCCCGGATGCCGCAACCGGGTGCCGCGGGGCGGTGAGCTCGACCACGACCGGCCCTGGCCCGACGGGCCCACCAGCGCGGGCAACCTGACCGGCTACTGCACGGGCCACCACCGCGGGAAGCACCAGGCGCCGGGGTGGCAGCACGCCCTCGCCCCCGACGGCACCCTGACCGTCACCACCCCCACCGGCCTGGTGGCCACGACCACACCACCGCCCTACTGATCCCGGGGTGCTCCGGTCAGTCGGCGGGCGCGTCCACCCAGCCGGGGCCGTTGACCTCGCCGGGGCCGGCCAGGTCGGCGGCGTCGACGATCGTGTACGCGTAGCCCTGCTCGGCGAGGAAGCGCTGGCGGTGGGCTGCGTACTCGCTGTCGAGGGTGTCGCGGCTGACCACGGTGTAGAAGTGCGCCTGCCGGCCGTCAGCCTTCGGCCGCAGCACCCGGCCCAGCCGCTGCGCCTCCTCCTGTCGCGACCCGAAGGTTCCCGACACCTGCACGGCGACGGCGGCCTCGGGCAGGTCGATGGAAAAGTTCGCCACCTTCGACACCACGAGCGTCCGGATCTCGCCGGTACGGAACGCGTCGAACAGCCGCTCGCGCTCCTTGTTCGTCGTCGACCCTTGGATCACCGGGGCGTTCAACGCCGCACCCAGCTCCTCGAGCTGGTCGAGGTAGGCGCCAATCACCAGCGACGGCTCGTCGGGATGGCGCTCCAGCACCCGGCGGATCACCGGCAACTTCGACTGCGCGGTCGCCGCGATCCGGTAGCGCTCCTCCGGCTCGGCGACCGCATAGGTCATCCGCTCCTCGTCGTCCAGGGAGACCCGCACCTCGATGCACTCTGCCGGCGCGATGTAGCCCTGCGCCTCGATGTCGCGCCAGGGGGCGTCGTACCGCTTGGGGCCGATCAGCGAGAAGACGTCGTCCTCGCGGCCGTCCTCGCGCACCAGGGTGGCGGTGAGCCCCAGCCGGCGGCGGGACTGCAGGTCGGCCGTCAGCCGGAAGATCGGCGCGGGCAGCAGGTGCACCTCGTCGTAGACGATGAGCCCCCAGTCCTGCGCGTCGAACAGGTCCAGGTGCCGGTACTCGCCCTTCCGGCGGGTGGTGATCACCTGGTAGGTCGCGATGGTGACCGGCCGGATCTCCTTGCGCTCCCCGGAGTACTCGCCGATCTCCTCCTCGGTGAGCGAGGTTCGCGCGATCAGCTCGCGCTTCCACTGCCGGCCGGCCACCGTGTTCGTGACCAGGATCAGCGTGGTCGCCTTCGCCTCGGCCATCGCCGCGGCACCGACCAGCGTCTTCCCGGCGCCACACGGCAGGACGACGACGCCCGAGCCGCCGGCCCAGAAACCCTCCACGGCCTCCTGCTGGTAGTCGCGCAGGTGCCAGCCGCTCTGGTCCAGTTCGATCGGATGCGCCTGCCCGTCGACGTAACCGGCGAGGTCCTCAGCCGGCCAGCCGATCTTCAGCAGCGCCTGCTTGAGCCGCCCGCGCTCGGACGGGTGGACGACGACGCTGTCCTCGTCGATCCGCGCGCCCAGCATCGGCGCGACCCGCTTCGACCGCACGACCTCCTCGAGCACCGCACGGTCCGACGTCGTCAGCACCAGGCCGTGCACCGGGTCGTTGGCGAGGGTCAGTCGGCCGAAACGGTCCATCGTGTCGGCGACGTCCACCAGCAGCGCGTTCGGGACGGGATAACGCGAGTAACGGACCAGCGCATCGACCACCTGCTCGGCGTCGTGCCCCGCGGCGCGCGCGTTCCACAGCGCCAGGGGGGTGACCCGGTACGTGTGCACGTGCTCGGGGGAGCGCTCCAGCTCCGCGAACGGGGCGATCGCCCCGCGGCACTCGCGGGCCAAGGGGTGGTCCACCTCGAGGAGCAGGGTCTTGTCGCTCTGGACGATCAGGGGGCCGTCGGACATACAGGCGCCTCTCTGCTGGGCTCGGGACAATCGCCGGCCGGACAGGGGCGCGGACGGTTGATGCTCTGTCCACGGTAACGACGGCGGGCGGTCAGCTCTTCCTGGAGCGGCCCGTCCGAACCGTCAGACCCAGCCGGTGCGGCGCAACGGCGGCCGGTCGCCGCCCGGACGCTGGAGGAGCACCTGGTTCACGCCCATGGTGCCCGCCTCGAAGGCGAGCGCGCTGGCCGCCATGTACAGGCGCCAGACGCGCGCCCGGCCCACGGTGGTGGCCGCGACCGCCTCGTCCCACTGCTTCTCGAGGTTGTCCACCCAGGCGCGCAGCGTCAGCGCGTAGTGCTGGCGCAGGGCTTCGACATCGAGCACCTCCAGGCCCGTCGCCTCCAGCGTCCGGACCATCTCCCCGAGGCTGATCAGCTCCCCGTCGGGGAAGACGTAGCGGGCGATGAAGGTGTCGGGATCCCAGGTGGTCTCGCCGGCGTTCCAGGCGATGGCGTGGTTGAGCAGCCGCCCCCCGGGGCGCAGCAGGTCGGTCAGCCGGCTGACGTACACGGGCAGCTGCGCGCGGCCGACGTGCTCCGCCATGCCCACGGAGCTGATCGCGTCGAACGGTCCGTCGGCGACCTCGCGGTAGTCCTGGACGCGGATGTCGACGCGGTCGGTGAGCCCGGCCTCGGCCAGCCGCTTGCGCGCCAGGTTCGCCTGCTGGGTGGAGAGGGTGATGCCGACGACCTGGGCCCCGTAGTGCTGGGCGGCATGCAGGGCCAGGCTGCCCCATCCGCAGCCGACGTCCAGCAACCGCGTGCCTGGCCGTAGCTCCAGCTTGCGGCACACGAGATCGAGCTTGGCCTCCTGCGCGGCGTCCAGCCCCACGCCCGCGTCGTCCCAGACGGCGCAGGAGTAGACCATCGAGGGGCCGAGCACCATCCGGTAGAAGTCGTTTCCGACGTCGTAGTGGTAGGAGACCGCCGCGGCGTCCCGGGACCGGCTGTGCAGCCGGCCGGAGCCATTGATCCGGACCTCCTCCGCGGGCGGGGTCGGGTTCGGTCCCAGCACACCCAGTCCCGCGGCTGTGCGGATCAGTGCGAGCCGCTCCCTGAGCGAGAAGGCGGGGGACCCGTCGTCGGCTGCCAGGCGGCCGACGGAGCTCACCGCGCTGAAGGCTGCGTAGATGTCGCCCTCGACGTCGAGGTCGCCGGAGACATAGGCGCGGCCCAGGCCGAGTTCGCCCGGCGCCCACACCAGCCGGCGCAGGGCCCGCCGAGACCGGACGACGACGAGGGGTGCGTCCGCCGGCCCGGCCTCCGACCCGTCCCACGCGCGGATGCGGATCGGCATCTCCGTCACGCCGAGGACGGTTCCCACCGCCTCGGCCACCCGCTGCGCCACGGTTGCTCGCTTCGCCATGTGCACCACCCGTGTTCGGTCCGGTGGGTCCGGACACTCCTGAGCCTGTCGACGGCGCTGTCGGCGGGGCCGGTTGACTTTCGTTGCGTTGATCAACTTACTGCGAGGGTGATCCGGTCCGGGAGCCCCTCACCCCCCGGACGACGCCGCCTGCTGGTCGTCGCCCTCGACCAGGGCCACCGACGTGATCCGGTGCACGGCGAAGGTCCGGTTCTCGCCGCGCCCTTCGTCGTACCCCTGCAGGAAGCCGCCCACAAGGGATACCGGCTGCACCACCCGCTGGCTGCCGCTGCCCTGGGCGTCCACGTAACCGAGCCACACCGGCACGCCTTCCCGGACGGCGCGGGAGAGCAGCTCGAGGGTGCTTGCCGTGGTCACGCCCGGGACCTGGCGGACCGCCTCGCCGCGCCGCGCGGCGAGGGCCGCGTCGCCTGCCCGGATCTCGCGCACCGTGGCGCCCCGTTCGGCAGGAGTCAGCGGGCGGGCGCCCGGCAGCGGCTCGCCGCCGGGACGGCGGCCGGCCGCGCGTGGGCGGGCAGGCGGTCGGGTGAGGACGGCGCCGCCCGGGTTCTCGCCGGCGGGTGCGTAGCCCGCGGTGCGCAGCACGGTGAGCACCTCATCGGCGCCCAGGCCGCTGATCAGCACACCCGGCGCGAGGCGGCGAAGCTCCGCGCCCCCGGTCCGCTTGTCGTTGAGCACCTGGGAGAGCAGCCCGTGGTCGTCGGACCGGACGTAGGACTCGATCGCGCCGACCCGCAGCCGGCCGTGCTGCCGCGCGACATCGTCCACCAGGTAGTCCAGCGCCTGGGGCACCGGCGTGCGGGAGGCGCGGGCGAAGAAGTCGTGCAGGTCCGCGGCCGACCATCCGGCGTCGAGCGACCGCCGGATGCTGGCCTCCGACACCCGGAACACCGTGGCCCCTCCGGAGGACTCGACGTCCGCCACGACCGCGAGGGTGTCGGCGAGGTCGCTGACCAGCGGGCCGGGAGCGATCAGCGAGAGGTCCGGCTGGGCGAGGACGTGGTCGACCGGTTCCGGCAGCAACCCGCGCATGCCGTCGGCGGCGCCGTCCGCGCCGTGGGCGAGCAGGCCGCGGCCGGCGGTGGACAGCACGCCGCCCACCACCACCCCGAGGCGCCCGGCCTCGGCCAGCATGGCCGGCACGGGCGCCAGCCGGTCGGCCCGGCGCGGCGTGCGCCAGCGCAGCAGGGCGACCAGGTCGTCGGGGGCGAGGCCGGAGCCGGCCGGGTACTCGGCCAGCACGGCCAGGGTCGAGCGCCGGATCGCCGGCGCGGTGTGCCGGACCAGGTCGGGGGAGAGCGGGTTCACGGCCTTGCCGGCGACGTCGCGCTGTCCCACGAGGGACGGCAACCGGAGGCCGGCGAGCCAGCCTGCGGCCAGGGCGGCCCACCGGTCGGGGAGCTCCTGCTCGCGCCACACGTCGTAGCCGCGGCTGGGCAGCCACTCGTCGCGGTGCGGGCCGCCGACGTCCAGCAGCCCCGAGGCATAGGCCAGCTCCAGCAGCCAGGCCGCCTCCGGCTCGGTCACGTGCAGCTCGCGGGCCAGCCGCTTCTGGTCGCGGACGCCCACCCCGCCGCTGCGCAGCAGCCCGGCCGGCTCCTCCTCGAGCAGGGTGAGCAGTTCGCTGATCCGGCCGACGGACTCCAGCGCCGCACCGGCGGCCTGCCGGTCCAGCGGACCCTTGTCCCGCGTGAGGACGCCGGGCTCGGGGCGGAGCCGGGGGGCACCGTAGGGCCGGTCCCCGCGCAGCAGCAGCCCGAGCTCGCGCGGCAGCTCCACGTTGAGCGCGTCGATGCGGGCCAGCAGACCGCGCTGCAGGAGGCGGCGTGCGGGGGTGCCGGCGCTGTCGGAGGGGCTGTCGGGCAGGTGACCCACGGGCCGCTCGCCCGCCAGCCGGTCCAGCACCGCACGCTCCTCCGGCGCGAGCTCGGCGACCACCTCGGCCAGACGGGCCGGCAGCTGCACCCGCAGTTCCGTCGCGAACCGGCCGAGCCCGGCGGGGTGGCGGACGGCGCGGCGGACCGGATCCGGCGCGCGGAGCGTCTCGTCGCCCCACAGCAGGGCCCGGGTGGTGAGAGTCTCGATCGCGGCCGCGACGACGTCGTCCGGCAGCTCGGGCAGCGCCGCGGCCAGGTCGGCGGCCGGGACGCCGTCCGTCGGCTCCAGGAGGACGACGTCCAGCACCTGCAGGGTGGCGGCGTCGAGCTCGTCGAGGGCGCGGTCCACCGACACCGGAACGGCGAGCCGGCTGGCCAGCGCGACGACGTCGGAAGGGGCCGGGCGGGCGACGTCGGGGCGGGCCGCCAGGAGCGCGCTCAGCTGCTCGTCGCTGCGGGTACGCAGCCAGGCGGCGAGCGTCGCGGGTTCGGTGGCCATCCGGACCACGCTACGTCGCAGCATCAGGACGGCGCGCGGGTGGCCCGTCGGAAGGTGAGCGCGACACCGCAGGCCCCGGCACGAGAAGATGTGCCTGACGCGGCACCACACCCTGATACACGGAGGCGACATGGCGAAGCGCAAGGCGAAGAAGACGTACCTGGTGGAGCCCACCTGGGGTGAGTCGGAGGGCGGCGGCCCGCCGCTGACCGAGCTGACCAGCGTGTCCGCCGGATCGCTCTCGCCGTTCGGTGAGGACCACAGCTTCCCCCTGCCGCTGGACCGGATCCGGTACGCCCACCCGACCGACCGCCCCAACCGGGCCGGCCTCCAGGCAGGCGAGGGCAGGTGACCACACCCGCGCTGCCGTCCTACAGCAACGGGGCCTCGACGGTTCCCCTGCTCGGCGACACCATCGGGGCGAACCTCGACCGGACGGCAGCGCGGGTGGGAGGCCACGAGGCGCTGGTCGAGCGGAACACCGGGCGCCGGTGGAGCTATCGCGAGCTGGTCGCCGAGGTCGACGCGTGCGCCCTCGGGCTCGAAGCGCTCGGCGTGCGGAAGGGCGACCGGGTCGGCATCTGGGCGCCCAACTGTGCCGAGTGGGTCTTCGTCCAGTTCGGGACGGCGAAGCTCGGCGCGATCCTGGTCAACATCAACCCGGCGTACCGCACGCACGAGCTGGGCTACGTGCTGGAGCAGGCGGGGATCTCGGTGCTCGTGTCCGCGCCGTCGTTCAAGACCAGCGACTACCGCGCGATGGTCGCCGAGGTGGCCGGCCAGTGCACCGACCTGCGCGAGATCGTCTTCATCGGCGAGCCCGAGTGGGATTCCCTCATGGCCGCCGGACGGGCGGCGGACCGATCGCTGCTCGAGCGGCGGGAGACCGAGCTCTCGGCCGACGACCCGATCAATATCCAGTACACGTCGGGGACGACGGGCTTCCCCAAGGGCGCCACGCTCACCCACCACAACCTGCTCAACAACGGGTTCTTCGTGGGGGAGGGCTGCGGCTACACCGAGGCCGACCGGATCTGCATCCCGGTGCCGTACTACCACTGCTTCGGCATGGGGATGGGCAACCTCGGGGCCACCTCGCACGGCGCCACCATGGTCATCCCCGCGCCTGGCTTCGACCCCGCGCTGACCCTGCAGGCGGTCCAGGACGAGCAGTGCACCTCGCTGTACGGCGTCCCGACGATGTTCATCGCGGAGCTCGCACTGCCGAACTTCGCCGACTACGACCTCTCGTCGCTGCGCACCGGGATCATGGCCGGCTCACCGTGCCCCGTGGAGGTGATGAAGCGGGTGGTCGCCGAGATGGGCATGGACGAGGTGACCATCTGCTACGGCATGACCGAGACCTCCCCGGTGTCCACCCAGACCGGCGCCGAGGACGACCTCGACCGTCGCACCTCCACCGTCGGGCAGGTGCACCCGCACCTGGAGGTCAAGGTCGTCGACCCCGAGACCGGGCTGACCGTGCCCCGGGGCGAGACCGGTGAGCTCTGCACCCGCGGCTACTCGGTGATGCTCGGCTACTGGAACCAGCCGGAGAAGACCGCCGAGGTCATCGACGACGCCCGCTGGATGCACACCGGCGACCTCGCGGTGATGGACGCCGAGGGCTACCTCAACATCGTCGGCCGGATCAAGGACATGGTCATCCGGGGCGGCGAGAACGTGTACCCGCGGGAGATCGAGGAGTTCCTCTACACCCACCCCGACATCGTCGACGCGCAGGTGATCGGCGTCCCGGACGAGCGGTACGGGGAGGAGCTCATGGCCTGGGTGCGGCTACGGGAGGGCGCGGAGGCGCTCACCGCGGACGCAGTGCGGGAGTTCTGCACCGGCAAGCTCGCGCACTACAAGGTGCCGCGCTACGTCAAGGTCGTCGACGAGTTCCCGATGACGGTCACGGGGAAGGTCCGCAAGGTCGAGATGCGGGAGGTGTCGGTGCAGGAGCTGGGGCTGGAGGCCGCGGCGGCCGTCCGCAACGCCTGAATCAGGCCTTCGCCTTCGACGCCGGGGCGAACCGCACGATCAGCTTGGACACCAGGTTGCCGACAACGACCCAGATCAGCGCCGCGAGCCCGTCGTTGATCGCCTCGCCGATCTTCGCGTCCTTCGGCGTGAACAGGTTCTTCGTGAACCAGCCGAACGAGTCGCGCACTCCGGCGGTGAACTGCACCAGCTCGTTCTGCGGGTTGGCCGAGAACAGCACGAAGGCGGCGTGGATCACGATCAGCGCGGCGATGACCGAGCACACGACCCGGACGATGGTGGCGACGAGCCCGAAGACACGTGCGGTGCCGGAGATGGCCATGGCGGTCATCGTCGCGCACGGAGGACGGCGCCGCGAATCCGTGATCACGAGGGGTCGACGGGGACGACGAGCGCGCGGTGGTCCGAGAGCGGCAACCGCACCGCCTCGCCGGGTCCCGCCGCGGTGAGCCCGTCGTCGGCGAGGACGTGGTCGCGCTGCGCCCGGGGCCGGTCGGCGGGAAACGTCAGGGCCCTCGCGAGCGGCCGCAGACCGCTGACCAGGGCCGCGAGGCGCGGACCCATGTTCAGGTCGCCCATGACCAGCCGCGGTGCAGGGGAGCGGTCGAGTGCTCGCACGACCTGGCGCAGCTGGCGCACCTTCCGGCCCGGGACGAACGACAGATGCGTGACGCAGACGGTGAGCGGGCCGAAGGGGCCGTCGAGCACGGCAGCGACGGCGACCCGCGGCTCGTCGCGCACCGGGATCGGGGACCGGGGCAGACGGACGACGTGCCAGGACGTCACCGCCCAGCGGGAGACGAGCGCGATCCCGCAGGCCGGCGCTCCGGGCGGCACGTCCACGGCGGGCACGAAACGGGCGTCGACGGCACCGACGGCCTCGGCCGCGACGGCGGTCAGGTCGGCGCCGTGCGATCGCTCCTGATCCCGGTCGACCTCCTGCAGGCCGAGCACGTCGGCGTCCAGGCTCCGTACCGCTGCGGCCAGCCGGTCCGGGTCGACCTGCCCATCGTCCGGGGACCGGCCGTGCAGCACGTTGAACGTCGCGATGCGCACGGCGCGGCCATTCAGCCCAGGACCAGCGCGGTCACGGCAACGGCCGCGGCGACCGAGGCGAGCACGACGACCGCCGTGGCGGCGATCAGCAGCCCGGGGGCGCTCGTGACCTCACCGGCGGGGAGTCGCCCGCGCACCTGGCGGTAGCGCACCGGCGCCAGCCCGCCGAGGATGGCGAGGCCGAGCAGGGCGGTTCCGCCGGCGACGGCGAGCAGCACCGGCTGTTGCGTCTTCAGCGCCCCGTGCCCCACGAGGCCGCCCACCGCGAGCACGCCCAGGCCGGTGCGCTGCCAGGCCAGCGCCGTGCGCTCGGGCTGGGTCTCCGCGGAGGTCGTCACCGCCGCATCACCTGAATCCCCACCAGGACGGCGACCACCACCACGACGCACGCGAGCGCCGCCGCGATGGTGGGCACCAGCCAGCTCGCGGGCAGGGGCCGGGCCGCCCGGATCGCCTCCTCGTTCGCCCGCCAGCGCCGGTACCCGGCCACCGCTGTGCCGAGACCGATCAGCACCAGCGCCAGGGCCACCGCGGCGCTGGCCCAGCGTGCGCCGAGGTCGGGCACGTACGTCGCCACCGCGACCCCGCCCGCGACCAGGGCGAGGCCGGTTCGCAGCCAGGCCAGCAGCGTGCGCTCGTTGGCCAGCGTGAACCGGTAGTCGGGATGTCCGGCGCCGTCATGTCCGGAGCCTTCGTCGGGCGGCCGCATCCGGTCAGGCTAGGGCTGCTCGCGTGGCAGGGCGGAATGGCAGGTCCGAATGGCGCGACCGGCAGCTAACCTGTGCCACGAGCGGCCAGCGATGCCGTCGTCCCCCCGGCAGCGTGCCGACGCAGCAAGGAACTGAGGTATCGACGTGCCTACCGGCAAGGTCAAGTGGTTCAACCCGGAGAAGGGTTTCGGATTCCTCGCGCGCGAGGGCGGCCCCGACGTGTTCGTGCACAAGGACGCACTCCCGTCCGGGACGACGGAGCTCAAGCCGGGCCAGCGAGTGGAGTTCGGCATCGTGGCGGGACGCAGGGGAGACCAGGCCCTGCAGGTCCGCGTGCTCGACCCGCTGCCCTCGGTGTCGGCCTCGGTCGCCGCCGCGAGCCGGAAGAAGCCCGACGAGCTGGTCCCGATCATCGAGGATCTGATCAAGCTGCTCGACGACGTCTCCGACAGCCTGCACCGCGGCCGGCACCCCGACCGGGCGGAGTCGCGGAAGGTGGCGTCCGTGCTGCGCGCTGTCGCGGCCGACCTCGAGGGCTAGGACGAGGGGCTTCCTGCCCCGGCGCGGAGGAAGCCGACCGGCCAGGCACCCGAGAACTGGCCGCACGCCCCACCCTTCTTCTCGACGACGACGAGGTAGAAGGCGGGCGGGACGACGTCCGAGGTGTTGAGGTCGGTGAAGGCCTGCCTGCCCTTCGGCACGTCGATCACACCGAGCTTGTTCACGAGCTTCTCGTCGAACACCTGGATGTCCCAGCCGCGCGCCGCGACGTCGTCGGGGACGGTGATCGTGACCGCGGAGTTCGGGGCGACCTCGATGACCGGTGGGCTGGTGCTGTAGCGCTTTCCGGAGCCGTCCAGGCAGTACTGGGCAGGGTGCACGGGCACCTGCTGCGAGCCGACGGCGACCTGCACGTCGGGGGGCGCGGCCGTGGCGCTGCCCCCGCACCCCGTCAGCACGAGCATCAGCAGGGCGAGGCCGAGTCGTTTCATGACCACGTGGGTACCTCGGCCCGGCCGCGTTGCAGGCTCCACAGAATCAGGCCGACGGCGACGACGAGCAGCGCGGCGGCGACGGTGAAGCCGAGCCAGCCGACCGGCGGGAGGGCGATCCCCAGGGCGCCGCCGAACACCCAGGCGAGTTGGAGCAGCGTCTCGGAGCGGGCGAAGGCCGAGGCCCGCAGGTTCTCGGGGACCTCCCGCTGGATGATCGCGTCGAGGGAGACCTTGCCCAGCGCATTGGTCACGGCGGACACGAGGGCGACCACGGCGGCCATCGGGAAGCTGTAGAAGACCGCGGCCAGCACGGTGATCGCCGCGGCCGCGCCGGCCGAGTAGAGCACCAGCCGGTCGGGGGGCGCGTTGTGCAGCCGGGAGCCGGCCGCCGTCCCGGCGAAGCTACCCAGACCTGCGGCGGCCGCGATCGCGCCGAGCGCGGCGGTCCCCTGCCAGCCGCCCGGGAAGGTGGCCTGCACCAGGAAGGCCGAGAAGATCGTCAGGAAGCCGCCGAGCCCGCGCAGGGCGGCGTTGGCGCGCAGTGCCAGCACCACGTGGGGGCTGACCACCCGCCGCCGGCGTCCGGGGACGGGGATCTCGGCGGTGGTGAGGACGTCGGCCGGCAGTTCACCGGTGGGCACGTCGACGTGCCGGGGCAGCCGGACGGCGAGAACGGCCCCGGCGACGAAGACGAGGGCGGTGGCTTGAAGTTCCCAGCTGAAGCCCAGCAGCGCGGCGATCCCCGCCCCGATGCCGCCGGCGATCCCGGCGGTGGCCAGCCCGAAGATGGACTGCCGGGCGTTGGCCGAGGTCAGTGACAGCCCGGGGGGAAGCACCCGCGGGACGACGGCGGCGCGCAGCACGTTGTGCGCCTTCGACAGCACGAGGACGCCGAGCGCGGCCGGGTAGAGCAGGAAATCGTGGAAGTGCCCCGCCATCACCAGCGCCAGGACCGCCCGGCCGGCCAGGCTGGCGGCCAGCGCCCAGCGGCGCCCCCGCTGCAGCCGGTCGAGCGCCGGCCCGATCACCGGGGCCAGCAGGGCGAACGGCGCCATGGTCACCAGCAGGTAGAGCGCGACGTTGCTGCGCTGGGCGTTGGTGGTGGCGGCGAAGAAGAGCGTGCCCGCGAGGGAGACCGCGATCATCGCGTCACCGGCCATGTGCAGCGCGTTGACCCACAGCAGGTGGGTCAGCCCGCTCTCACCGGCTCCGTCGGCGCGGCTGGCCGCGCGCACCCGCCCGGCGAGCGCCGCGGACAGCTGCCGGGTCCGCGCGACCGCCACTCGCGTGACCGTCACCTTCGGGGGGATCTCCGGCAGCGGCCGGGTGCCTTCCCGGGGCACCTCCAGCGGCGTCGTGTCGACGTGGTCCTGCCCTTGCGCACCGGGTGGTCGGCGGAAGGGAGGCACAGCTCCATCGTGCCGCACGCGGCTGTGCTCTCACCGGGGGCTGACGCGGCACCGGCGTCGTCAGGGATAGTGGAGTGGTGCCCGACTCCTTCGCAGACGTCCTGACCGCAGCGGTCGAGCTCGCCCGTGCCGCGGCCGCCGAGACCGCGGGCGACCCGGGCCTGGTCGGCGAGCACCTCGGCGCCACCCGGGAGCCGTCGGCGCCCGAGTCGGGCGAGGTGCTCACGCACAGCTTCGCCAGCCGGCTGCCCGGCTACGTCGGCTGGCACTGGGCGGTCACGCTGGCGCGGGTGCCGGGAGAGACCGAGATCACCGTCGACGAGGTGGTGCTGCTCCCGGGTGACCAGGCGCTGCTCGCCCCGGCCTGGGTGCCGTGGCAGGAGCGGCTGCGTCCGGGCGACCTCTCCGTCGGCGACGTGCTGCCCTCCACCGAGGACGACGAACGGTTGGCGCCGGCCTACCTGGTGGACGACGACTCCGCCGACGACCCCGAGGGCCGGGTCGTGGCCTTCGAGATCGGGCTCGGGCGCGAGCGGGTCATGTCGCGCGAGGGTCGTCTCGAGGCGGTCGGCCGCTGGACCGCCGGCGACTTCGGGCCGAGCTCCGCGATGGCACGGCACGCGCCCGGGCCGTGCGCGACCTGCGGTTTCTTCCTTCCGCTGGCGGGTTCCCTGCGCCAGACGGTCGGTGTCTGCGCGAACGGCTATTCCCCTGCCGACGGCAGGGTGGTCACGGCCGGCTACGGCTGCGGGGCGCACAGCCAGGCGACGCTGGTGCCGGTCGACGACACCGAGGTGGTCACCTCGGCGCGCTACGACACGTCGGAGTTCGACGTCCTCACCGACTGATCCTTGCGGCCCAGCTGGCCCTGCAGGCGCATGACACCGAGCCCCAGGGCGGCCAGCCCGATGGCGGCCACGCACGTCCAGGTCCACACCCGGTCCACCCGGTCGCCGAGGAGGAGAAGGACGACGAGTGCGACGGCCCACAGCGCCGTCCCGGCGAGCACCACCCGTGCGGTGTCCACCTGCAGCGGTGGTGGAGCATGCTTCGTGGGGGGCACGGACCGACTCTAGAGCGCTGCTCGCCAAGCATGTGGCACGCTGTCGCAGCTCACCAGCCCGTCCGTCCCGGGGAGACCGCATGCCCGAGAACACCCGTCCGTCCTCCGGGACCGTCACCGACGCCACCGAGACCCGCCGCAGCGAGGGCCCGCGGGTCCGTCCGAGGAACGGGCTGGACCGCTACTTCCAGGTGAGCGCCCGGCGCTCGACGGTCGGCCGCGAGCTGCGCGGTGGACTGACCACCTTCTTCACGATGGCCTACATCGTGGTCCTCAACCCGATCATCCTGTCGGGCGCGGACATCTCGAAGCAGACCCTCCCGTTCGCCTCGGTGGCCGCCGTGACCGCGCTGGTCGCCGGGGTCATGACGATCCTGATGGGCGTCGTCGGCCGGTATCCGTTCGCGCTGGCGGCCGGGCTGGGCATCAACGCGATCGTCGCCGTCTACGCCGCCACGCAGATGACCTGGCCGGAGATCATGGGCCTGATCGTGCTGGAGGGCCTGCTGATCACCGTGCTGGTGCTCACCGGGTTCCGGCGGGCGGTGTTCGAGGCCATCCCGCCGCAGCTGAAGACGGCGATCGCCGTCGGCATCGGCTTCTTCCTCACGATCATCGGTCTCGCCGACGCCGGGGTCATCCGGCCCGGCATCCCGCTGATCAGCTTCGGCGTCAAGGGCGAGCTGGCCGGCTGGCCGATCTTCGTCTTCGTCGTGGGCCTGCTCGTGACCAGCGTGCTGGTCGTCCGGAAGGTCAAGGGCGCGCTGCTGCTCGGGATCCTCTTCTCCACCGTCCTGGCGATCATCATCGAGGCGATCGCCAAGATCGGGCCGCGGACCGGCCCCAACGGTGCCGAGGTGAACCCGCACGGGTGGGCGCTCCAGGTGCCGACCGTGCCCACGAAGTGGTTCGGCACGCCCGACCTGTCGATCGTCGGGCACTTCTCGCTCTTCGGCGGGTTCAGCCGGATCGGCATCCTGTCGGCCCTGCTCATCGTCTTCGCGCTCATGATCGCCGACTTCTTCGACACGGTCGGCACGATGACCGCCGTCGGCGCCGAGGCAGGCCTGCTGGACGAGAACCACAACCTGCCCAACTCCACGGGGGTGCTGTTGGTCGACTCGGTGGCGGCGGCGGCCGGCGGTGCGGGCAGCGTCTCCTCGAACACGACCTACATCGAGAGCGCCGCCGGTGTCGGGGACGGCGCCCGGACCGGCCTGGCCAGCGTCGCCACGGGCGTGCTGTTCCTGGTGGCCATGTTCCTGAGCCCGCTGGCCCTGATCGTGCCCTCGGAGGCGGCCGCGCCGGTGCTGGTGATCGTCGGCGCGATGATGATGACCCAGGTCCGGGACCTCCAGTGGGACGACATGTCGCTGGCGATCCCGGCGTTCCTGACCATCGCCCTGATGCCGTTCACCTACTCCATCACCAACGGCATCGGTGCCGGGGTGGTCAGCTACGTGCTGCTGCGCACCGCGGTGGGACGGCGCCGTGAGGTGCACCTGCTGATGTGGATCATCGCCGCGGTCTTCGTCGTCTATTTCGCTCTCCAGCCGCTGCAGCAGCTGTTCTGAGGCTTTACTGAGTTAGGCTAAGGATCGTGGGTGGGGCATCGTGAGCCGGACGACGCTGGACACCGCGGCGCTCGCCCACGATCTCCGGCTCGCCGTCATGCGGTTCTCCCGGCGGCTGCGCAACCAGCGGGTCGACACCTCGGTGACGCTGACCCACCTGGCGGCGCTGTCGACGCTGAAGCGGCACGGTCCGATGAGCCCGGGGGAGCTGGCCGCGCACGAGCGGGTCCAGCCGCCGTCGATGACCCGCGTCGTCGTCGCGCTCGAGGGCATGGGGCTGGTCAGCCGGACGCCGCACCCGACCGACGGCCGGCAGGTCATCATCGGCCTGACCGACGCGGCGGAGGAGTTGCTCTCCGCGGAGGCCCGCGCGCGGGAGGCCTGGCTCAGTGAACGGCTGCAGGAGCTGACCGCCCAGGAGCGCGCGGTGCTGCGCGAGGCGGCCGCCATCATGGACACCCTCGCGAGTGGGTGACCCTACGAGCGCTGAATCACGGGCGGATCCCGAGCGGGGCAGCGGCATGTTCCGCGCCCTGCGGGTGCCCAACTTCCGGCGCTACGCCTCGGCGAACCTGGTCAGCCTGACCGGGACCTGGATGCAGCGCATCGGCCAGGACTGGCTGGTGCTGCAGATCTCCCACGACAGCGGGATCGCCCTCGGCGTCACCACGGCCCTGCAGTTCGGGCCCACGCTCCTGCTGAGCCTCGTCGGCGGTGTGCTGGCCGACCGCTACGCCAAGCGCCGGATGCTGCTCGTCACCCAGACGCTGATGGGCCTGCTCGCCCTGGCGCTCGGTGTGCTGGTGCTCACCGGCTCGGTGGCTCTCTGGCACGTCTTCCTCCTCGCGGGAGGGCTGGGCGCGGTGGCGGCGATCGACGCACCGGTGCGGCAGGCCTTCGTGTCGGAGTTGGTCGGACCCCGGTTGCTCGCCAACGCCGTCAGCCTCAACTCCACGATCTTCAACGGGGCCCGGCTGGTGGGCCCGTCGCTGGCGGGGCTGCTGATCGGCGCCTCGGGCGGGAACACCGCGCCGGCCTTCTTCGTGAACGCGGCCAGCTTCGCCTTCACGATCGGGGCGCTGGCCGGGATGCGGACCGAGGAGCTGACGCCGAGCGTCCCCGTCGCCCGTGCCCGGGGTCAGCTGCGCGCCGGGCTGCGCTACACGTGGGCCCACCCCGACCTCGTGCTGGCGATGGTGCTGGCCTTCGTCGTCGGCACCTTCGGCTTCAACTACCAGGTCACGATCGCCCTCATGGCCCGGCAGGTCTTCCACCTCGGCGCCGAGGCGTTCGGGCTGCTGTCGACGTTCTTCGCCGTCGGCTCGCTGGCCGGTGCGCTGCTGTCGACCCGGCGCAGCGTGCGGCCACGGCAGCGCTTCCTGATCGGGTCGTCGGTCGTGTTCGGGCTGTTCACAGTGGCCGCCGGGCTGATGCCCACCTACTGGTCGTTCGCCGTTCTGCTCATCCCCACGGGTGCGGCGGCGCTGGTCTTCAGCGTGGCCAACAACAGCTTCGTGCAGCTGGGCGTCGATCCGCAGATGCGCGGCCGGGTCATGGCGCTGTACTTCATGTGCTTCATGGGTGGCACGCCGGTGGGCGCGCCCCTGATCGGCTGGATCTCCGAACACCTCGGCGCACCCTGGGGGCTGATCCTCGGTGGTGCCGTCTGCGTCGTCGCCGGGCTGGCGGCCGGCGCGTTCCTCGCCCGCGGACGGCGGGGCAGGGTCGAGACACCGGCACCCCGGACCGTCGACAGGATTCCAGGTCAGGAGGCTCTCCGGGGCTGACCGGCGAGTAGCGTGAGAGCTACCCGGACGGTCCAGGAGTCGCCATGGTCGCCGCTCTCGCGATAGTCGTGCTGATACCGGGCCTGATGGGCGTCGTCGGCGTCGCGCTGCGCGCCCTCGCCCGACGCCGGGCAGCACACCTGCCGCAGTCCCCGCGCCGGCCCCTCCAGGTCGTCGCGGCCGATCTCCGGCGGCTCGCCCGGCAGCTGTCGCTCGTGCCGGCCGGTGCACCCATGCTCCGTCGGCAGGCCCTGCTGGCCGCCTACGACGCCGTCCTGATCGAGGTCGCCGAGCTGCTGGAGGTGCCCCACGAGCTGGGCGTCAGGACCCCGCTCGGGATGGGGCCTGCGGTCGATCCGTTCGAACCGGCCCGCGCCTCCGAGCGGGTGCGGCTGCTCGCCGCGCTCGAGGACGCCGGGCTGGCGGTTCGGGCCTGAGCGACGGGGCCCGCCGGCTGTTCTTCGCCGTCGATCCGCCGGAGGAGGCGCGGGCTGATCTGCAGCGCGCTCTGGCACGGCTGCACGGCCTGGCGGGCGAACCGCGTTGGACCGCGCCCGACCGATGGCACCTCACCCTGCTCTTCCTCGGCTCGGTGCCGGGCGAGCGCCTTCCGGACCTGCTCGGTGCCGGCGCGGCGGCGGTGCGCGGGACGCCGTCCATGAACCTGCGACTGGCCGGCGCCGGTCGGTTCGGGACGACCCGCCGTCCGCAGGTGCTGTGGGCCGGCCTGGACGGCGACGTGCAGCCGCTGGTCGACCTGGCCGAGCGGCTGCGTGCCGCCGTCGGGGTGCTGGGCCTGCCGCTGGAGGACCGGCCGTTCCGCCCGCACCTCACGCTGGCCCGCTGGCGACCGGGCCGGCCGGCCGACGGCACCCTGCCCGACCGGCTGGCCGGGTATCGCGGGCCGGAGTGGCCGGCGGCCGAGGTGCGGCTGCTGGAGAGTTCCCTCGGCCCCGCGCCCCGCTACGACACGGTGGCCGGCTGGCCCGTCCCCTGATCCCTACCAGGCGTACTCCATGGGCGCCGGCTTGTAGCCCGGGAAGATCTCGTCGAGGCGGGCGAGTTGGCCGTCGTCCAGGGTGATGTCGAGGGCACGCAGGGCGCCGTCGAACTGCGCCATCGTGCGCGGGCCGACGATCGGCGCCGTCACCGCCTTCTGGTGCAGCAGCCACGCGAGGGCGACCTCGCCGGGCTCATGGCCGATCTCGCGGCAGAACGCCTCGTACTGCTCCAGCGCCGGCCGGTGCGTCTCCACGCGCTCCTGCGTGCGCGCGTCGCCGCGCCGTCCGCCCTCCTGCTTCTCCAGGATCCCGCCGAGCAGGCCGCCGGCCAGCGGGCTCCACGGGATGATGCCGACGCCGTAGTGCTGCGCGGCCGGGAGCACCTCCAGCTCGACGAGCCGGGTGAGCAGGTTGTAGTGCGACTGCTCGCTGACCAGGCCCTGGAAGTTACGGCGGGCCGCGGCCTCGTTCGCCGCGACGATCTGCCAGGCGGCGTGGTTGGAGGAGCCGACGTAGAGCACCTTGCCCTGGGCGACGAGGGTCTCGCAGGCCTGCCAGATCTCCTCCCACGGCGTGCGCAGGTCGACGTGGTGGAACTGGTAGAGGTCGATCCAGTCGGTCTGCATCCGCCGCAGCGAGGCCTCGCAGGCACGCACGATGTTGCGGGCGGACAGGAACGTGTCGTTGGGCCAGTCGGACATACCGCCGTAGACCTTGGTCGCCAGGACCGTCTTCTCCCGGCGCTCGCCGCCCTGGGCGAACCAGCTGCCCAGCACCTCCTCGGTGCGGCCCTTGCCGGCGTCGAAGCCGTAGACGTTCGCGGTGTCGAAGAAGTTCACCCCGTCGGCGAGGGCGCGATCCATGATCGCGTGGGCGTCGCTCTCCTCGGTCTTCCAGCCGAAGTTCATGGTGCCCAGGCAGAGGCGGGAGACCGACAGGCCGCTGCGGCCGAGGTGCGTGTAATCCATGCGATCAACCCTGGCACCCTGATCGGCGTGCCGCAGAACGATGGACCGCTGACGACGTTCGACGCCGCTACCGCCGTCCGGAGGACCGAGGGCGGCGGGCTGGTCGCCGCCCTCGACCCCGGGTGGGACGTCGGCGGCAGCATCCTCAACGGCGGCTACCTGCTGGCGGTCGCCGGGCGCGCGGCCGTCATGGAGAGCCCGCACCCGGACCCGGTCGCCGTGTCGGCCAGCTACCTGCGGGCGACTCCACCCGGCCCGGCGACCCTGACCCTGACGCCCGGGCCGGCGGGGCGGACCCTCGCCCATTCCTCGGTCGTGCTCGCCGGCGCCGGCGGCCCGACGCTGACCGCGCAGGTCACGACGGCGGCGCTGGACGACGAGGCGCCGGTGTACTCCCGGCCGATGCCCGAGATCGCGCCGGTCGAGGAGTGCCTCTCAGCGCAGGCCGGGGACGACCTGGGTGGGCACCCCGTACCGGAGGTGGGCCTGCGCAGGCGCGTCGAGACGCGGCTGGACCCCGCGACCGCCGGATGGGCCATCGGGAAGCCGTCGGGGGAGCCACTCATGCGGGCGTGGGTGCGCCTGACCGACGGCACCGACCCGGACCCGTTCGTGCTGCTGCTGTTCGCCGACGTGCTGCCACCGACCAGCTGGTCGATCGGGCTGATGGGCTGGGCGCCCACGGTGCAGCTCCAGGTGCTGGTCCGCGCGCTGCCGGCCCCTGGCTGGTGCCTCGTGGAGGCGCGGGCGAGCGAGGTCGCCGGCGGCTGGCTCGACGAGGACTACCGGATCTGGGACTCCACCGGCCGCCTGGTCGCGCAGAGCCGCCAGCTGGCCCGCCTGCCCCGCTGACCGGGCGGCAGGGAGCGGCGCTCAGCTCGCCGGCAGCGTGACGTCGCCGGTGAGGTAGCGCTGCACGGTGGGGCCGACGGCGGCGATCAGGGACTCCTGGGACGCCGAGGCGAGCGGCTCCACCCGCAGCACGTAGCGGGCCATGACCAGGCCGATCAGCTGACTGGCGACCAGGCTGCCGCGCGCCTCCCGCTCTGCGGCCGGCACGTCCAGCGTGCCGACGACGCGGCGCATCACCTGGGTCACGAGGAACTCGCGCAGCAGCTTCGCCGTCCACTCGTTGCCGACGGCGGAGCGGACCAGCGCCAGGCCCGCGGGGCGCATGGGGCCGTCCCAGATCCGCAGCAGCAGGCGGACGACGGCGGCGCCCAGTTCGTCGCGCCCGGCGGCGAGCACCTCCGGCAGGAGGTCGGCCGGGTCGGCCGGTGCTTCGATCGCGGCCAGGAAGAGCTGGTCCTTGCTGCCGAAGTAGTGGTGCACCAGCGCCGGGTCGACGCCGGCCGCCATCGCGATGCCGCGAATGGTCGCGCCGTCGAACCCGCGCTCGGCGAAGGTCGCGCGGGCGGCGTCGAGGACGGCGTCCCGGGTGGCCGGGTTGCCGGGCCGCCGTCCGGGACGTCGTCCGGGTGCGGTGCTCAGTCGGTCCTCCGTCGCAGCGTGGCCGCCGCCAGGGCGAGCGCGAGGAGGGTGGCGCCGGCGACCACGGCGACGTCGATCCACATCCTGCCGGTGGCCGTCGTGTGCGCACCGACCTCCTGCAGGGCGTCGACGGCGTAGGTGAGCGGCAGCACGTGGCTGATCGCCTGCAGCCAGCCGGCCATCTGGTCGACCGGCACGAGCAGCCCGCAGAGGAAGAACTGCGGCAGCACGATCACCGGCATGAACTGCACCGCCTGGAACTCGGTGCGGGCGAAGGCACTCGCCAGCAGGCCGAGGGCCACCCCGAGAGCGGCGTCGACGACCGCGATGAGGACGACGAGCCAGATCGAGCCGGTCACGTCGAGGCCGTACACGGTCGTGGCGATCGTCACGGTGACCACGGCCTGGAGGGTGGCCGCCAGGCCGAACGCGGCCCCGTAGCCGAGCAGCAGGTCCAGCCGGCCCAGGGGAGTGGTGAGCAGCCGCTCGAGCGTGCCCGAGGTCCGCTCGCGGAGCATGGCGATGCTGGTCACCAGGAACATGACCACGAACGGGAAGATGCCGAGCATCGTCAGGCCCACGTGGTCGAAGATGCCGGGCTGACCGGGGACGGCCGGCACGTCCTTCCACAGCAGGTAGAGCAGCCCGAGCAGGCCGCTGGGCAGGACCAGCATCATCGCGACCGTGCGGTGGTCGTGCGCGACCTGACGCAGCACCCGCCGGGCGGTCGCGGCGGTGAGCCGCGGGCTCAGGTGGGTGGGGGCGGACCGGGCGAGTGTCATGCCGCCACCTCCTGGCCGCGGGTGCGGATGAGCTGGAGGAAGGCTTCTTCGAGGTCGTCGGCGCCGGTGTCGGCGCGCAGCTCCGCCGGGGTCGAGTCGGCGAGCAGTGCGCCGTCGCGGAGCAGGAGCAGGCGGTCGCAGCGGGCCGCCTCGTCCATCACGTGACTCGAGACGATCAGCGTCGTCCCGCTGTCGGCCAGGGCGTGGAAGCGGTCCCACAGCTCGACCCGGAGCACCGGATCCAACCCGACGGTCGGCTCGTCGAGCACCAGCAGGTCGGGGTCGCCCACGAGGGCACAGGCGAGTGAGGCGCGGGCCTTCTGGCCGCCGGAGAGGCCGGTGACCAGCCGGCTCGCGGCGTCGCTCAGCCCGACGGCGGCGACCGCCGCGTCGGCCTCGTGTGCGCCGCGCCCGTAGAGGGCTGCGAAGTAACGGGCGTTCTCCCGGACGGAGAGGTCGGCGTACACGCTCGGCGACTGGGTGACGTAGCCGACGCGGGCCCGGAGCGGGGGAGAGCCGGCGGCCAGGCCCAGGACGGTGACCTCGCCGGACCGCACCTTCTGCACCCCGACCAGGGCGCGCAGAAGCGTGGTCTTCCCGCTGCCGCTGGGCCCGAGCAGGCCGGTGACCTGGCCCGGGGCGACGGCGAAGGTGAGCTTGTCCAGAACCCGGCGGGGGCCGCGGTCGACCACCAGGTCGGTGACCCGGACGGCGGGATCCATGTGCCCTCCATAACTCAACGGGCGATGAACTCAACGCTAGATGAGTTGTTGTCGACCCGTCAACGGGGTTCCCTGTCCCGTCCGGGCATGATCGTCGGCGTGCCCGCGCCCCAGACGATCACCGACCCGGCGGATCCGCGGGTGGCCGACTTCCGCGACCTCAAGGCCGGCGACCGCCCCGTCGGGACGCCGCGCGGCACCGGCCCGGTGATCGTCGAGGGCGTGCCCGCCGTGGAACGCCTGCTGGCCTCGCCGTACCGCGTCCGGGCGGTCTTCGGGGTGCCCGGCCGGGTGGCCGCTCTCGACCTGCCGGACGACGTCCCCGCCTTCGAGGCCGACAAGTGGGTCCTGTCGGAGGTGATCGGCTTCCGGCTCACGCGGGGAGTGCTCGCCTCCGCGGACCGGATGCCGGCCGCCGACCTCGATGCCCTGCTGGCCGGGCCGGACCCCGGGGCACCCCGCCGGCTCGCCGTCCTCGAGGGGCTCAACGACGCGGAGAACCTGGGCTCGATCGCCCGCTCGGCGCTCGCCCTCGGCGTGGACGGGTTGCTGCTCGACCCCCGCTGCGCCGACCCGCTCTACCGGCGGTCGGTGCGGGTCTCGATGGGGCACGTGCTGGCGCTGCCGTTCGCCGTCCTGCCCGACTGGCCGGCGGACCTCGGCCGGCTGCACGATGCGGGCTACCGCACGGTGGCGCTGACCCCCGCCCCCGACGCCGTCGACCTGGGGGACGTCGACCCGCGTGCGTATCCGCGGACGGCGGTGCTGCTCGGGGCCGAGGGGCCCGGGCTCACCCCCGAAGCGCAGCGGGCGGCGGACGTGCGGGCCCGTATCCCGATGCGGCCCGGCGTGGACTCGCTCGGCGTCGCCGCCGCTGCCGCGATCGCCTTCGCGACGCTGCGTTGACGGCGGGCTGACGAGCTCTCAGCCGCGGAGGGAGAAGCGGGCCAGCAGCTGGCGCGCCTCCTCGGCGTGCGCCGGGTCGCACATCACGTCGTAACGGCTCGCCACGATCTTGTTGGTGCTCGTGAAGTCGCGCCGCCCCCGGGTGGCGGCGTAGCCCATCCAGCCGAAGGCCGCACCGAACACGAGGCCGATGAGCAGGCCGGTGAGCACCGAGCCGATCCACGCAGTGCCGCTCGAGCTGAAGATGCCCAGCAGCAGACCGACGAACAGCCCCCACCAGGCGCCGCCCGCCGCGCCTGCCGCGATGGCTCGCCCCGTGGTCAGCCGACCGGTGACCTTCTCGATCATCCGCAGGTCGGTGCCGATGATCGTCACGTTCTCGACCGCGAACTTCTCGTCCGAGAGGTAGTCGACCGCGGCCTGCGCCTGCTCGTAGCTGTCGTAGGACCCGACCTGGACGCCGCCGAGCGGCATCGACACCGACGCTGACATGTCCGTCTCCACTCCCGAGGCCACGGAATCGTTCCCCAGGGTCGCCCGTGAGCGGCCTCAGGACAAGGGTGCGGGGCTTCCGGAAGCACGCTTCGATACGAATGCGGCGCGTAACGTCCGCACCCTCCGAAAGGGAAGGCGCCATGACCTCGCTCGGTCCAGAGAACGGCCCCGCACCCGCGCCCACGGGCGCGCCTGCCCAGGTCCCCGTCGGGCCGCCGACGGCCGAGACGCCGCCCCCGGCCGGGTCGCCGGCACCTGTGAAGCCGGCCGTCCCGACTACCCGGACCGGCACGGTCTGGGTCGCGGTCTCCGGGGCCGGGTTGCTCGGGCTCGCGCTGATCGTCTTCCTGGTCCAGAACACCCGCACCGTGGAGGTGCAGTTCTTCGGGCTGTCGGGCCACACGTCACTCGGCCTGCTGCTGCTGATCGCGGCCGTCGCCGGGGTACTGCTCACCGTGGTGATCGGCAGCGCACGGATCCTGCAGCTGCGGCGCACCATCCGCCGGCGCAACAAGCGGCAGCGCTGACCACGCGGCCCGGACGAGAGCTCAGACGAGGCTGTCCGCCCAGGCCCGGTGCAGCCCGGCGAAGCGGCCGGTGCCACCGACCAGATCCTCGGGCGAGCCGTCCTCGACGATCCGGCCGTCTTCCATCACCAGGACGCGGTCGGCGAACTCCACCGTCGACAGCCGGTGGGCGATGATCAGCGCCGTCCGGTCCGCGAGCAGGGTGCGCAGCGCGCGCTGGACCAGCCGCTCGCTCGGGACGTCGAGTGAGCTGGTGGCCTCGTCGAGGATCAGCACCGCGGGATCGGCGAGGAAGGCCCGCGCGAAGCTCACCAGCTGCCGCTGCCCCGCCGAGAGCCGGCCACCGCGACGGCGCACGTCGGTGTCGTAGCCCTCGGGCAGGGCTTCGATGAACGGATGCGCACCGATGGCCCGGGCGGCGCCCTCGATCTCGTCCCGGCTCGCACCCGGCCGGCCGAAGGAGATGTTGTCGGCGATCGTGCCGGAGAACAGGAAGCTCTCCTGGGTCACCATGACCATCGCGTGGCGCAGGTCGGCATCGGTCAGCCGGTCCAGCGGCACGCCGTCCAGCCGGATCTCACCGGCCGTCGGGTCGTAGAAGCGCGCCGTCAGCCGTGCCAGCGTCGACTTCCCGGCCCCGGTCGCGCCGACCAGTGCCACAGTCTGGCCGGCGGGGATGCGCAGGTCCAGCCCCGGGAGCACGGTCCGGTCGGTGTAGCCGAACCGCACCCCGTCGTAGGCGAGCTCGCCGCGGGGTTCGGGCAGTGCCACCGGCGCGGTCGGCTCGGCGACCGTCGGCTCCTCCTCCAGCACCCCGGACAGCTTCTCCAGCGCCGCGGTCGCCGACTGGTAGGAGCTGTAGAACATCGCGACCTCCTGCAGCGGGTCGTAGAACCGGCGCAGGTAGAGCAGGAAGGACACCAGGGTGCCGACGGCCAGGCCGCCGTCCAGCACGCGCAGCGCACCCACGCCGAGGACGGCGACGGTGACCAGGTTCCCGATCAGCGTCACGGCCGGCACGAAGACCGCGATCAGCCAGAACGCGCGGTCGTGCGCCCGGCGGTTGTCCTCGTTCAGGACCGCGTGCAGCTCGTCGTTGCGCGGCTCCCGGCGGAAGGCCTGGACGGCGCGGATACCACCGAAGGTCTCGGTGAACTGCACGATGAGCGCGGCGACGCTCTCCCGCGTGCGCCGGTAGGCGGCGGTCGAGTGCCGCTGGAACCAGCGCGCGACCCACAGCAGCGCCGGGAAGCCGAGCAGCGCGATCAGGCCCAGCGGCGGGTCCAGCACGAGCAGGACGACGCCGATCGTGAGCACGCTGAACACCGCCGACACCAGGTTGTCCAGACCCTCGTCGAGCAGCTCGGCCAGCGCTTCGACGTCGCTGGTGAGCCGGCTGATCGTCTTGCCGGAGGTATAGCGCTCGTGGAAGGCCAGCGGCAGTCGCTGCACGTGCTGGAACACCCGCCGGCGCAGGGTCAGCAGCACCGCCTGGCCCACGCGGCCCGACCAGGTGAGGAAGACGTACCGCAGCACGGTGTCCAGCGCGGCGGCGCCGAGCATCGCGGCGGTGATCCAGACCAGCGGCCCGGCATCCCCGCGCATCAGCGCCGGGACGGCGACGTCGATGCCGAGCCCGATCAGGAACGGGCCGGCCAGCCAGGCGATGTTCTGCACCGTGATCGTGAGCAGCAGCCACCACAGGGCGGCGTGGTGGGGGGCCAGCAGCTCGCCCAGCAGCCGACGGGAGCGGGCACGCAGGAAGATCCCGGCACCGGCCGAGAGCTGTTCGGTGTCCTCCGTGGCGACCCCGCGCCAGTTCTCGGTCACCGCTGGCGTGCTCACGAGGGAACCTCAGCGAGTTCGCTGTCCTGGGCCAGCAGGTTGCGGTAGGCGGGGACGTCGGCCAGCAGGTCGGTGTGCCGGCCGACGGCGGCGATCCGGCCTCCCGCGAGCAGCGCGACGCGGTCGGCCAGGAGGACGGTCGAGGGGCGGTGGGCGACCACGAGCGCGGTGGTGCCCGCGAGCACCTCGCGCAGCGCCCTCTCGACCAGCTTCTCGGTGTGCACGTCGAGGGCGGAGAGCGGGTCGTCCAGGACGAGGACCGACGGGCGGCCCAGCACGGCGCGGGCCAGAGCCAGCCGCTGTCGCTGCCCGCCGGACAGCGACAGGCCCTGTTCGCCGATGCGGGTGGCCAGCCCCCACGGGAGGTCGTGCACGAACTCGGCCTGCGCCACCCGCAGGGCTTCCTCGACGTCGGCCTCCGACGCGTCGGGCCGGCCCAGGGTGAGGTTCTCCCGGACGCTCATGGAGAACAGCGTCGCGTCCTCGAAGGCGGCGGCCACGACGCTGCGCAGCTGGGTGAGCGGCAGGTCGCGGATGTCCACGCCGTCGAGGGTGACCCGGCCCGCGGTGACGTCGTAGAGCCGGCCGACCAGCGCGGTGAGCGTCGTCTTCCCGGACCCGGTGGCGCCCACGAGGGCGACCGTCTCACCGGGCGCGATCTCGAGGTCGATGCCGTCGAGCACGGGGGAGGTGGAGCCGGGGTAGGTGAAGCCGGCGCCCTCGAACCGCAGCCGGGCGGGGGAGCCGAGCGACGCCGGGCGGACCCCGGGCCGGTCGGTCACGGTGATCGGCGCGTCCAGCAGCTCACCGATCCGGTCGCAGGCGCTCGCCGCCTCCTGCGCGAACGCGAACAGGAAGCCCAGCGACAGGATCGGCCACAACAGCACGGTGAACAGCGCCACGAAGCCGACCAGCCCGCCGACGGTCAGGGCGCCGGCGTGCACGGCTACCGCGCCGCCGACCAGGATCATCGCGAGCGTCAGCTGGGGGTGCAGCTCGAACACGCACCAGAGCAGCGCGAGCGTGCGCACCTTCTTCAGCTGCAGCGTCCGCAGCCGGGTGGCCTTGGCGTCGTACCGGTCGAACACCAGCCCGCTGCGGCCCAGCGACTTGACGACCCGGATGCCCTGGACCGCCTCCTCGACGTCGGTGGTCAGCTCGCCCTGCTGGTCCTGCACGCTCCGGGCCTGGACGTTGTACCGCCGCTCCCAGCGCAGTGCCAGGCCGCTGAGCGGGACCGTGGTCAGCAGGACGGCCAGGCCCAACGGCCAGTACCTCACCAGGAGCAGCGCGAGGACCACGACACAGGTGACCAGGTTGACGGCCAGGAAGACCGCGCCGAAGCCGACGAAGCGGCGGACGGTGCTGACGTCCGTCGTCGCGCGGGAGAGCAGCTGCCCCGATGCCCAGCGGTCGTGGAAGGCCACCGGCAGCCGTTGCAGCCGGGCGTACAGCGTGTCGCGCAGGTCGCGCTCGATCTGCAGGCAGCTCTTGTTCATCGCCCACCGCCGGAGGAAGAACAGCGCGGCCTCGGCGATGCCGAACACCAGGGCGAGCCCGATGAGGGGGATCAGCCCGGCGCGGTCGTGTGCCGCGATCGGCCCGTCCACGATGGCGGCGGTGATCAGCGGGACGGCGAGCTGGGCGAGCGTCGCCAGGAGCGCCCCGCCGAAGGTGAGCGCGATCATCCCGCGGTAGGGACGCGCGAACGGCCAGAGGCGCAGCAGAGCGGAGAGCCGGCCCCGGCCGTCGGCTGGCAACGGTTGCGAGGCGGGATCGTTCACGTTGTCCAGGCTAGAGGGGGGTACTGACCAAAGCGAACGACTTTCATTCGGCCCCTCTGCAGGGACCCGCCGCGAGCGTGCGAGGGGCGGGGGGCAGAGGGGTCCTCTTTCAGCGGTGCCGGCGGACCCCGAAGACGATGTCCTCCCACGCGGGGATCCGGGCGCGGGGGTCATCGGAGTCGGAGTCGTCGGGGCTGCGCCCGAGGACGACGGTGTCGTGGTCGGCCACCTCGTCCAGCAGCGCCTCGACCGACCGCTCGTCGGCGGGCGAGCCGTCTGGCGCGTGCACGTCGCGGACCGGCGCCTCCTCGTCCACGTGCGGCACGGCATCGGCGTGGAGGAGGTCCGCGTCCGGTGCGTCGTCCCGGGAGGGGACCCGCAGCGCCGTCACGGGGCGGGCTCGGTGCGAGGGGTTGGCCGCGAGCCCGGCGGGCACGTCGGGGACGACCCGCACCAGCCGGGTGCCCTCGGCGAAGTCCAGCGTGGCGGCGTCGTGCGGGGTGACCGTGCGCGAGGGGAGGTCGAAGGCCCACCGCGTCGTACCCGAGCTCTCCCCGGCGCTCCAGGCGGCGGTGACCACCCACGCACCGTCGTCGCTGCGATGGGCGTCCCAGACCACGGCCTCGACCCCGGCGTCGATCAGCCGCAGCCGCTCGGTCATGAACCGCTGGAGCGAGGCGGGCGGCGTTCCCTCGGAGAGCCGGACGCGGGCTTCCCGCGCCTGCTCGGCGACCCGGGCACGCTCCTGCAGCACGGGATGGGCGAAACGCATGATCCGCTCCACGCGGGTCCCCGAGGCCGCGGCCACCTGCTCAGGGGTCTCGCCGGCGCGGATGCGCGCCTGGATGATCCGCGGCGGGAGCTCGGTGCCCAGGTCGACGTCGATCTGGGTGAGGCGCCGGGAGTCACCCCGGGCCGCTGCCCGCAGGCGGTCGTCGATGGGCAGCTCGAACCGGATCTCCCCCTCGGCGGTGTCCGCGCCGTCCTGGGCGAGGATCACGCTCTTCCCGTCGTCGGAGAGCGCCACGAGGCGCAGCGTGCGCATGGACGTCCTCCGTACGACGTGAGCAAACCTGAGACCAGCAAGAAACCGGAGCCCGAGGCTATCCGCGCGTCCGGGGCCCGGCCCGCAGGCGCCCCGGCGTGGCGCGCACCCGCCCGAGGGCAGGAGACGGCTCTGGCGTGGAATCGTGCCGCACGTCGCTCCAGTGGGAGCGCACTGGACGGACCCAGCCGAGGAGGTGCGATGAACGGCCCGGTGACCGATGAACGCACCCTGCCGCTCGCGGTGCGCCTCGCGATCGCCGAGGTCGCCGCAGCGGCCGGCGCCTGGTGCCCGTCGCTCTCCCCGGACGGCGGCCGGGTCGCCTACGTGACCGATCGCTCGGGCGTGCCCGCGCTGGAGGTCGCCCCCGTCGAGGGCCCGGGCGACCCGGTGCTGCTGTCCGGGCCCGGCGAGGAGGTCGTCTCTGTCGCGTGGTCGCCCGACGGCGCCCGGCTGGTCTACCTGGTGAGCCCGGGTGGCTCCATCTGCGCCGAGCTCCATGTCGTCGGGGCCGACGGCACGGGCCACCGGATGGTCGCGGGGGAGGACCCGCGCGCCACCGTGTTCGCCGGAGGGTGGACCGGTCCGGGCTCCTACGCCTGCACGATCGCCCGCGGTGACGGGCCCGATGCCGACGTCGTCCTGGTCGACGTCGAGGACGGCACCGCCCGGACGCTGGCCCGCGGTGGGTTCCTCTCGGTCACCTCGGTGTCGGCGGACGAGCGCTTCGTGCTGGCCCGCCGTGGGCCCCGCGGCTACCGGCACATCGTCGTCGTGGACGTCGCCACCGGCGAGCAGCGCCGGGTGCTGGCACCGGAGGCCGCGGGGGGCATCGCGTCGGAGGACGGCCGGTTCGGTCCCGACCGGCGCTCGGTGTACCTCCGGGCGTCACTGCCCGGTGTTCCGGGTGCCGACCGGGCCGGTCTCGTCGTCGTCCCGCTCTCGGAGGACGGCGTGCCGGGTGTGGGCCGCACCGTCCTGTACCGCCCGGACGCCGACCTCGACGGCTACGCGTTGCGGACCGACGGCACCCTGCTCGCCGTGTGGAACAACGACGGCGTCACCGAACTGTGGGTGCACGCGCTGGTCGACGGCGCTGTGGTGCGCCAAATCCCGCTGCCCCAGCCGGTGATGCCTGGCTGGTCGCTGGCCGCCGACGGCATGACCCTGATCGCCGAGCAGACCGGCCCGCGGGCCCCGCGCGGTCTGTGGCGCGTTCCGCTGACCGGCACCGCCGTTCCCGGTCCGCTGTCCTCGACGCCGCCGCGGCCCGATCCCGCGCTGCTCGTCGAGCCGGTGCGGCACAGCTACCGGACGCCCGACGGCGTGGAGCTGTCCGGCTGGCTGTACACGCCGCCCGGGAGGAGCGGGCCCAATCGGACGGTGGTGAGCTTTCACGGCGGCCCCGAGGGGCAGGAGCGGCCGAGCTACTCGCCGGTCGCCCAGGGTCTGGTCGCCACCGGGTTCACCGTGTTCGCCCCCAACGTGCGGGGGTCCGGCGGTAGCGGCCGCGCCTTCATGACCGCCGACGACGGCCCGGCCCGCGAGGCGTCGTTCGCCGACGTCCGGACGACGGTCGAGGCGCTGGTGGCCGCGGGCATCGCCGAGCCAGGCCGGATCGGCTCACACGGCTGGTCCTACGGCGGCTACCTGACCCTGGTGGCGCTGACCCGATGGCCCGACCTGTTCGCCGCCGGTGCCACGCTGGCCGGGATGAGCGACCTGCGCACCTTCTTCGCCGGCACCGAGCCGTGGATGGCGGCGGCCTCGGTGACCGAGTACGGCGACCCGGTGGCCGACCGCGAGATGCTGGGTGCCCTCTCGCCGATGACGACGGCGGACCGGTTGAGGGCACCGGTCCTGCTCGCCCACGGCGACCGCGACACCAACGTGCCGGTCCTCGAGTCGGTGCAGCTGCACCAGGCGCTGCAGGCGCTCGGCGCGACCTCCCACCTCCTGCTGCTTCCCGGTGAGGGGCACACGATCGTCGGCCGCGACCACCTGGTCGAGCTCAGTGAGCGGGTCGCCGCCTGGTTCGACCGCTGGCTGTGAGCGACCATCTTCTCGCCGGCTACCCCGCGGGCACGGCCGACGAGGCGGTCGGCGACGGGGGCCGGCTGCGGGACGGGTACGCCGTCCTCGACGCGGCGCTGGGCCGGCTGGGGACGGCCGGCCTGCTCGCGGCCTCGGCGGCGTTGGCCGCCGAGCACCGGGCGCGGGGCGTGGCCGTCGGGACGTGGTCGGACGGCCGCCAGGAGCTGCACCTGCTGCACCTGGACCCGGTGCCCCGGGTGGTCACCGCCGCGGCGTGGGCGGGGCTGGCGGCCGGTGTGGAGCAGCGGCACCGGGCGCTCAACGCCTTCCTCGCCGACGCCTACCGCGCGGCCGGCCGCCGGCGGGGCGACCCCGACCGCTGGTCGGAGATCGTCCAGGCGGGGGTGCTCCCCGAGTGGGCGGTGACGCACAGCCCCGGCCGGGACCCGCAGGCGGTCGGGCTGGCGTGGCCGGGACAGCCGCGGGCCACGCTGGCCGGCACCGACGTCCTCCGGACCGCCGCGGGGGACTGGCTGGTGGTCAAGGACAACCTGCGGGTGCCGTCGGGCGTCGGCTACGCCCTGGCCAACCGGGACAGCGCGCGCACCGTGATGCCCGAGCTGTTCGCCGCTGGGGCGGGGCCGGTCGACCCGGCGGAGGCCGTTCCGCAGCTGCGCGCCGGCCTGCAGGCCGCGGCCCCGCCGGCGATCTCCGGGCCCGCGCGGATCGCCGTCCTCAGCGCCGGGGACGGGGACGGCGACCTCTTCGAGCACCGGCTGCTCGCCGGCGCCCTCGACGCGCCGCTGGTCCGCCCGTCCGACGTCTGGCCACGGCCGGACGGTGGGATCGAGGTGACCGTCGACGGCGTCCGGCAGCCGGTGGACGTGCTGCACCGCCGCTTCGACGACGCCGCGATCGGCGCGTACCGCACACCGATCGGCCAGCCGCTGGACGTGCTGCTGACGGAGGCGGTGCGTGCGGGCCGGCTGGGCCTGGCGAACGTGCCCGGCAACGGCGTGGCCGACGACGCCGCCACGTACGCGTGGGTGCCCGCGATGATCCGGTTCTACCTGGGCGAGGAGCCGCTGCTCCCCTCGGTGCACACCTGGGTGCTGGCCGACCCGGCGCAGTGGTCGGAGGTTCGCGACCGGCTGCACGAGCTGGTCCTCATGCCGGTGGCCGGTTACGGCGGCGGGCGAGTGGTGTCCGGCCCGTCGTGCTCGGCCGCCGAGCTCGCGGAGCTGCAGGCCGAGGTGGCCGCCGCGCCGCACCGCTTCGTCGCCCAGGAGCCGGTGGAGAGCTCGACGGTGCCCACGCTGATCGGGCGCCTGCTGCGGCCCCGGCACGTGGACCTGCGGGTCTTCTCCGTAGCCGGACCGACCACCCGGGCGCT
>JAODNN010000004.1 GCA_025465355.1 Blastococcus sp.
TCGTGCACGCCGAGCTGATCGACCCCGTCACCGGCGAGACGGTGCCGTGGGAGACCGGCGCCACCGGCGAGGTGGTGCTCACCGCGCTGGACCGGCAGGCGTCCCCGCTGGTGCGCTTCCGCACCCGTGACCACGTGGAGGTCATGGGCACCGACTGCACCTGCGGCCGCACCGGCCCGCGCATCCGCTGCTTCGGCCGTACCGACGACATGCTCATCGTCCGTGGCATCAACGTGTGGCCGTCGGCGGTGCGCGAGGTGGTGATCGGCTTCTCGCCGCAGACGACCGGCAACCTGCGGATCCTCGCCGACTTCCCCGGTCACTCCACCGAGCAGCGGCTGAAGGTCCGGGTGGAGCACGCCCCGGCCCTCGACGCGGCGCAGTTGGCGGTGCTCGCCGAGGACCTCGAGCGGCGGATCACCCAGGTGCTGGCCTTCCGGCCGAGGCTCGAACTCGTCCCGCCCGGTGTGCTGCCGGAGGCCGGGGTGAACAAGACGATGCTCGTCGAGCGTCCCTAGACCGGCCGCTGGGCCGGCGCCGTCCCTGACCGCCGGCTCAGCGGCCTTCCCACCGCGGCGTCCGGCGCTCGGCGAAGGCTCTGGCCCCTTCCCGGGCGTCGGCCGAGTCGAACACCGGCTCGGTGTAGGCGGCCTGGCGGACGAACAGCTCCGCCTCGGGCCAGTCCGCGGAGTCGACGACCAGGGCCTTCGCCGTCGCCACGGCCAGCGGGGCGTTCGCCGCCACCGCGGCGGCGAGCTCGCGGGCGGCGGTCAGGGCGGTCCCGTCGTCGACCACCAGGTTGACCAGCCCGTGGTGCGCGGCCCGCTCGGCGTCGAGCGGCGCGCCGATGAGCAGCAGCTCCAGGGCGATGGCCCGCGGGAGCCGCCGGGGGAGCCGCACGGCGCCGCCGGCACGGGCGATCAGTCCGCGCGCGACCTCGGGCAGCCCGAAGAGCGCGCCGCGGCCTGCGACGACGAGGTCGCAGGCCAGCACCAGCTCGAAGCCGCCGCCGAGGGCCCAGCCCTCGACCGCGGCGATCAGCGGCTTGCGCGGCGGCGCCTCGACCAGGCCGCCGAACCCGCGCCCCGGCACGTGCGCCTTCTCACCGGCCAGGAACCGCTTGAGGTCCATGCCGGCGCAGAAGGTGCCGCCGCTGCCGGTCAGCACCGCGACCCGCAGCTCCGGGTCGTCGTCGAGCCGGGTGAGCGCGGCGGCGATCGCCTCCGCGGCGGTCAGGGTCATTGCGTTGCGCTGCGCCGGGCGGTCGATGGTGAGGGTCATGACGCCGCCGTCGACGTCGACGCGCACCTCGCTGCCGGTCACCGCGGGGCCATGCGGATGCCGCCGTCGAGGCGGATCGTCTCGGCGTTGACGTAGGAGTTCTGCAGCAGGGTCAGCGCCAGCTGGGCGTAGTCGTCGGGGTCGCCCAGCCGCCGCGGGTGCGGCACGGAGGCGGCGAGGCCGTCGCGGATGTCCTGGCGCAGTCGCGCCAGCATGGGGGTGTCGAAGATGCCGGGCGCGATGGTGTTCACCCGGATCTGCGCGCCGGCCAGGTCGCGGGCGGCGACCAGCGTCATGCCGTGCACCCCCGCCTTCGACGCCGTGTACGAGGTCTGGCCGATCTGCCCGTCGAAGGCGGCTACGGACGCGGTGAGCACGATCGTCCCGCGCTCGCCGTCCACCGGCTCGTTGCCGACCATGCGGGCCGCGGACAGCCGAAGCACGTTGTAGGTGCCCACCAGGTTGACCCGCAGCACCTGCTCGAAGCTCTCCAGGGAACCGGGGTTGCCCTCCTTGTCCACGATCCGCAGCCGGTCGCCGCCCCGGCCGGCGCAGTGCACCACCGCGCGGAGCGGGCCGCGCTCCTCGGCGACGTCAAGGGCCTGGTTGAACGTGGCCTCGTCGGTGATGTCGGCGGGCACGAAGCGGGTCCCGCCGCCGAGCGCGGTTGCGGCCTCCTCCCCGGGTGAGGACGGCAGGTCGGTGATCGTGACCTGCGCTCCGGCGCGGACGAGCGCCTCTGCGGTGGCCCGGCCGAGGCCGGAGGCGCCGCCGGTGACGAGGGCGGAGACGTCGTTCAGTTCCACTGGTCCTCCTGGGCTGGTCAGCGCGCGGCGCGCGTGGAGAGGGAGCGGCCGATGATCTCTTTCATGATCTCGGTCGTCCCGCCGACGATGGTCTGGACGCGGCCGTCGACGAAGGCGCGGGCGATCGGGTACTCCGCCATGTAGCCGTAGCCGCCGTGCAGCTGGACGCAGGCGTCGACGACCCGCTTCTGCAGCTCCGTCGTCCACCACTTGGCCTTCGCCGCCTGCACGGCGTCGAGCCCGCCCGACTCGAAGCGCAGCACCTGCTGCTCGACGAAGGCCCGCGTCACCTCCACCTCGGTGACCAGCTCGGCCAGCCGGAACCGGCTGTTCTGGTGGTCGATGACCGGGCGGCCGAAGACGTCGCGGGAGGCGGTGTAGTCCAGCGTCCAGTCGAGGGCCGCCTCGCAGGCGGCCAGCGCCCGGTAGGCGATCGACAGCCGCTCCAGCGGCAGCTGGTCGGTGAGGTGGAAGAAGCCCCGGCCCTCGATGCCGAGGAGGTTCGCGGCCGGCACCCGGACGTCGTCGAAGAAGAGCTCGGCGGTGTCCTGCGCGTGCAGCCCGACCTTGCGCAGCTTGCGGCCGCGGCTGAAGCCGGGCGTGCCGGCCGGGACAAGCAGCAGGGAGAAGGCGGGGCGACTCGGCTCGCCGCCCGTGCGGGCCACGACGACGACCAGGTCGGACGTGTAGCCGTTGGTGATGAAGGTCTTGGCGCCGTTGACCACCCACTCGTCGCCGTCCCGGCGGGCGGTGGTCGAGATGCCGCGCAGGTTGCTGCCGACCGCGGGCTCCGTCATCGCCATGGAGGCGACCAGTTCGCCCGCCGCCAGTCCGGGCAGCCAGGCCGCCTGCTGCTCGGGCGTGCCCAGCTCGGTGAGGTAGGAGCCGACGATGTCCTCGTTGATGCCGAAACCGGAGGAGACCGCCGCGGCGCCGACGCGGGCGAGCTCGTCGGCGACGACGCAGCGGTACCGGTAGTCGTGCTGCCCGCCACCGCCGTGCTCCTCGGGGAAGCGGATACCGAGGACGCCCTGCGCGCCGGCGGCCAGCCAGGCGTCCCGGTCGACCAGGCGCTGCTCGTCCCAGCGCTCGAGGTGGGGGGTCACCTCGCGGGCCACGTACTCGCGGACGACCGCGCGGAACTCCTCGTGCTCTGCCTCGTAGAACGGCATGGACCTGCTCCTCACAGCACCTGGACGACACCGTCGTCGTCGACCAGCCGGATGTCGCAGAAGGTGGCCAGGCCGTCCTCGGCGGGCACGCCGGACGGCCACGCGATCGCGGTGACCGACAGCCCGCCGGAGCCCCGGGCGTACGGGGCCGTCCCGGTGGCCAGCCCGCCGTACGCGTCCGCCCAGGCGCCGCGGTAGACGCACACCTCGAGCTCCCCGTCCCGGTCGGCCACGGCGGTCGTCGTGTCCTGGGTGCAGCCGAACGCGCGGCCCCCGCGCACCCGGCCCCAGAGGGGGTACTTCGCGCCGGCTCCGGCGTCGCCCCGCTCCGACCATCGGATGAAGCCGCTGCCGAGCAGGGTCACCTCGTCGCCGGCGGCCACGGTCAGGCCGGTCCCGGTCCAGGGCGGCCGGTCGGCGGGCAGGGAGAGATGGGCGAGCCGCGGGCGGTCCACAGGTCAGCGCGCGGGTTCGACGATGTACTCGTCCAGCTGCGGGCGGCGGGTCATGTGCCAGTAGTCGACGACCCGCCACGGCATGTTCGTGACCACCCGGCCGGCGGCGTTCCGGTAATAGGTCTCCATGCCGGGGTGGGTCCAGACCATCTGCTCGTGGGCGGCGTCGAGCCGGCGGTTGTACTCGTCGTGCACCTCCGGCCGGCACTCGACGGCACCGGCACCGCTGTCGATCACCGTGCTGAGCAGGTCGGCGATGTACCGCACCTGGCACTCGCCGATGAAGATGTAGCTGCCGCCCACCGGGTTGGTGTTCGGGCCGTAGGTGAAGAACAGGTTCGGGAACCCGGGCATCGAGATGCCCAGGTGCGCGCTGGCGTCGTCGTCCCCCCACAGCTCGCGCAGCGACTGGCCGCCGCGGCCGCGGATCTCCATGGGGAAGAGCAGCTTCTGCGCCTCGAACCCGGTGCAGACGATGACGACGTCGGCTTCGTGCTCGTCGCCGGACGCCGTCACCACGCCGGTCTCGGTGAAGCCGGTGACGGCGTCGGTGACCAGCTCGACGTGCGGCCGGGTGAGCGCGGTGAACCAGCCGGCGTCGAGCAGGATCCGCTTGCCGTACGGGGGATAGGTCGGCAGGCACTTCTCCTGCAGGTCCTCACGACCCTCGAGGTGGGTCATGAGGTACCGGGTGAAGGCCCGCCGGTAGGCGTCGTTGATCGGGTTGAGCGACCGCTCGGGGTGCGGCCAGGTCGGGTCCTTCTGCAGCGACGGGTGGTGCTTGTCGTTGAAGGTCCACGCCCCGCGGAAGCGGTACCAGCGCTGGTAGAAGGGCACGTTGGCCATCAGCCAGTGGATGCCGTCGGGCACCCGGCGGGTGTAGTTGGTGCTGGGCACGACCCACTGCGGGGAACGCTGGAAGATCGTCAGTCCCGCGACGTCGTCGACGACGGTCGGCACGATCTGCATCGCGCTCGCGCCGGTGCCGACCACCGCCACCCGCTTGCCGGTGAGGCCGACGTCCTCGGGCCACCGCGCGGAGTGGAAGAGCGGGCCGCGGAAGTCGGCCATGCCGGGGAGGTCCGGCATCCTCGGGCGGCTGAGCAGGCCGACGGCGGTGATGACGGCGCGGGCGGTGAGCTCGTAGCTGCCGTCGGCGGTGCGGACGGTCGCCGTCCACTGCTGGGCGTCCTCGGCGTAGACGAGGCGCTCGACCTCGTGGCCCAGCCGGATCGAGGGGAGCAGGTCGAAGTGCTCGGCGGCCTCGCGCAGGTAGGCCGCCATCTCGCCCCGCTTGCCGAAGTACGTCGACCAGTCGTGCGGGAAGAACGAGTAGGAGTAGAGGTGGCTCGGGGTGTCCGTGCCGGCCCCGGGGTAGCGGTTCTCCAGCCAGGTGCCGCCGACGTCGGAGTTCTTCTCGACGACGACGAACGGCACGCCACGATCCCGGAGCTCCTTGGCCGCTGCCAGCCCCGAGACGCCGGCGCCGATCACCAGGACCGGCCACTCAGAGGCGTTCCCCGGTGCAGGCACGGCGGCGCGCTCCCGCGGGGCGAAGCCCATCTCGCGGACCATCATCGTCGCGTACTCCGGCGGCACCGGCTCGCCCATGCAGACGCTCATCATCGTCTGCAGCAGTTCCTCGTCGGGCGACTCCACGGCGACCGGCTTGCCGCGCGACCAGTCGAGCACCGCGTCGACCGCGGCCGCCCGGATCTCCTCCTGGACCGCCTCGGGCAGCCCCGCGTCGTCGTGCTCGGCGAGCCCGGGGGTGCGCGCCGGGACGTAAGGGGCGCGCAGCCAGCGCTCCTCGCCGGTCAGGTGGAACAGCACCATGAGCAGCGTGGGGAGGTTGGCGACCGCCACGGCGCCGGTCAGGGCGCGCCGGTCGAGTTCGGCGGTGGGGACGGCGGGCTCGCGAAGCATGTCGCCTCTCCGGTATCAGGCGGGCCGCGTGACGCTGGCGGCGGCCTGCGCGGCCAGTCGGTGGCGCTCGAGCTTGCCGGTGCTGGTCATCGGGAAGGTGTCCACGAACTCGACGTAGCGGGGCACCTTGTAGTCGGCCAGAGTCTTCTTGCACGCGGCGAGCAGGTCGTCGGTCGAGGGCGCGGTGTCGTCGGTGGACTGGACGAAGGCATAGCCGACCTCGCCGAGCCGGGCGTGCGGGACGCCGACCACGACTGCCTGGCGCACGCCGGGGAGCGCCTCGAGGTGCTTCTCGATCTCGGCGGGGTAGGCGTTGGTGCCGCCGACGATGAACATGTCCTTGAGACGGCCGACGATCTTGAGGTAGCCGCGCTCGTCGAAGACCCCGAGGTCGCCGGTCTTGAACCAGCCGTCCTCGGTGATGGCGGCGGCGGTGGCCTCGGGTGCGTGGTAGTAGCCCTGGGTCACGATGTGCCCGCGGACCCGCACCTCGCCGGTCTGTCCCTGAGGCCGGGCGAGGCCGGTCTCCGGGTCGAAGACGGCGACCTCGAAGTCGCCGACCGGCAGGCCCTTGTTCTCGCAGACCAGCTCGATCGGGTCCTCGAACTTCGACATGACCGTCGTCGAGGTCGTCTCCGTCATGCCGTAGACGGCGATCAGCGCGTCGAGCTGGAGCACCTCCTTCGCCCGGGCGGCCACCGCCGGCGAGACGTTGGCCCCGCCGATCCAGGCGCTCTTCAGGCAGGACGTGTCCCGCGGTGTGCGCTCGAGTGAGTCGGCGAGGTCGATGAAGTGCGTGGGGATGCCGCCGAAGATGGACACCCGCTCCGCCTCGATCAGCGCGGCCGCGGCATCGGGCTCCCACTGGGGCGCCGAGTAGTAGGTGCAGGCCTGCAGGAGCGCCGGGACGAAGGCCGTGCAGAACCCGGCGATGTGGTAGAGCGGCATGTGGCCGAGGACGCGGTCGCCGTCCTCGATGTGCATCTCACGGGCGATGTTGCGGACGTTGCGGATCAGCACGTGCGAGTGCATGGCGCCCTTGGGCAGCCCGGTGGTCCCGGAGGTGTAGACGACGAGGACCGTGTCGTCGGTCCGGACCGCTGCCTCGGCCGCGGAGACGGCGTCGAGGTCGGCGGGTTCCGCGAGGAGGTCGTCGAGGGCGGTCGTGCCGGGCAGCGGGCCGGCGGCCGCCGCCGCGACGACGTGCCGCAGGTGGGGGAGCGCGGCGCTGTCGAGAGCGCCGGGGGTGCTGCCGCCGAGCTCGGGGACGATCTCACAGGCGGCGCCGTAGTAGTCCACGTTCCAGCGGTGGTCGGTGAGCACCAGGACCGTGGCGCGGGAGGCGCGGAGGACCTGCTCGGCCTCGGCCCGCTTGTAGCGGGTGTTGAGCGGGACGAGCACCGCGCCGATGCGGAAGCTCGCGAGGGCGACGAGCAGCCACTCCACGCCGTTGGGCAGCCAGAGCGCCACCGGGTCTCCGTGGCCGACGCCGCGGGCCAGCAGGGCCGAGGCGAGGACGTCGACCCGCGCGTCGGCCTCCGCGAAGGTGAGCCGGCGGTCGCCGTCGACGACGAAGGGCCGATCGGGGTAGCGCTGCCCTGCCGCCCGGAGCAGGCCCGCGAGGACGTCGTCCGACGGAGGTGCGCCGACCGTTGCCGCTACTGCCATGCCGCCCCCCGGGGTTCCCCGCGCCCGTCGTCGGACGCTGAGCGGAACATACCGGCCGGTCGGTATGGGCTCAAGGGGCTACGCCGGAGCGATCCCGTCCAGGACGACGGAGGCGTACATCCGGCCGATCTCCTGCGGACTGAGACCGCTCGGCCGGTACCAGTGATAGGCCCAGGCGACCATGCCGATGATCCCGAAGGCGAGGACGTGGGCCGAGGGGACGGCGCGGAAGGCACCCTTCGCGATGCCGTCCTCGATCGCCTGCACCACCAATCGCTCGTACTGGTCCCGCTTGGCGCGCACCTTCTGGAACGGCTCGGCGGCGAGGTTGCGGCGCTGCTCGAAGAAGATGGCGTACTCGCGCTGGTACGTGGCGGTGGCGACGACGATGTCCTCGATCAGCAGTGCCAGCGCCTCGCGGGGCGGTAGCTGCCGTGCGCGCAGCTCCTCCATGGCCGTGAGCAACTCGTCCATGAACCGGTCGTGGATGTGGAGGAGCAGGTCGTCCTTCTTCTCGAAGTGGTGGTAGAAGGCACCCTTGGTGACCTTGGCCCGCTCGACGACGTCCTGGACCGAGGTCGTCTCGTAGCCGCGCTCGTAGAAGCAGTCGATCGCGGCCTGCACGATCGCCTCGCGTGCACTGCCCCGTTCCGGTGCGCCGTTCGCCCTCTCCACGGTGGCTCTCCCTGGATCGCTGGGCCGGCCGCCTCGTGAGCGCCGGGTGTCGAGCGGCGACGATAGACGGGGTTCTCGTCGAATGCTCGTTCCCGCGGGGCGGTTCGGCACGTATTCCTCCGGATGATTTGATGTTCATGGTCGGAGCCGATGGCGAGGTCGGTCCGCGGACGGAAGGTGGGCTCGTGGCCGGTTCCGGTGAGGTACTGCTCGAGGTCGACGAGGGGGTCGCACTCGTCACGCTCAACGCGCCGGATCGGCGGAACGCGCTGACGCCGGCGATGGCCGGCGAACTCATCGAGGTCTTCGACGAGGTCGACGCGCGCAGCGACGTCGGGGCACTGGTGATCCGGGCGGTCGGCAGGTCGTTCTGCGCCGGCGGCGACATCGCCACGCTGACCGCTGCGGGCAACGACCCGGCCGAGTCCTCGGCGTACGAGGGGATGACCCGCATATACGACTCGTTCTACCGGCTGGGTCAGGTGCGGGTGCCCACCGTGGCGGCGGTGCGGGGATCGGCGGTCGGTGCAGGGATGAACATGCTGCTGGCCGCGGACCTGCGTGTGGTGGCCCGGGACGCGCGGCTGATCTGCGGGTTCCTGAAGCGTGGGCTGCACCCCGGTGGCGGGCACTTCGTCATCCTGTCCCGGCTGATCGGCCGGGAGGCGGCGGCCGCGATGGCGCTGTTCGGCGAGGAGATCGACGGCGACCGCGCGCGTGAGCTCGGCCTGGCGTGGGAATCGCTGCCGGACGACGCGGTGGAGGACCGCGCGATCGAACTCGCTCGCCGGGTGGCGGCCGACCCCGACCTGGCCCGCGCCGCGGTCGGGAACTTCCGCAAGGAGGCCGTCGACGGCGCCGTGAGCTGGGAGGTCGCCACGCAGTTCGAGCGGCCCACACAGATGTGGTCCATGCGCCGCTCGGCGCAGGGCTCGGGCACGATGACGGCCGGCAACGGCGTCGCATCGACGAAGGGTGCGCGATGAGCGACACGATCTCCATCCTGGGCGGCACCGGCGCCCTCGGCCGCGGGCTCGCCGCGCGCCTGGCGCGATCCGGCCGGGCCGTCGTTCTGGGGTCCCGCGACGGGGCGCGGGCCGAGGTCTCCGCCGCTGAGCTGCGCGACCTCGTCGGCGGGACGGCCCGGATCGACGGCGCCGGCAACGAGGAGGCCGCCGCGGCCGGTGACATCGTGCTGCTGGCGACGCCGTGGGACGAGTCCGGTGAGAGCATCGCCGCTCTGGCCCCGGCGCTGGCGGGGCGGCTGGTCGTCTCCTGCATCAACCCGCTGGGCTTCGACGCGAAGGGGCCGCACGGGCTGACCGTGCCCGAGGGCAGCGCCGCCGAGCAGGTCGCCGCGCTGCTGCCGTCGAGCACGGTGACCGCCGCGTTCCACCACCTCTCGGCCCCGAGCCTGGCCAACCTCGACAAGGACCTCTCCGGCGAGGACGTGCTGGTCTGCGGCGACGACGCCGCGGCCCGGGCCCGCGTCGTCGACCTGGCCGCCGCCGTCACCGGGCGGCCGGGGGTGGACGTCGGCGCGCTGCGTCAGGCGCGGGTGCTGGAGCCGTTCACGGCGGTGCTGATCGCGGTGAACAAGCGGTACAAGACCCGCGCCGGTGTGCTGCTCACCCACGTCGACCTGTCCCGCTACGACGGTGCGGGGGTGACGGCATGAGCTCGGCGCTGACGCTGGCCCCGGCGCCGCGGTCGGAGGCCGCCGAGCAGGTGCGCGCGGACGTGCGCGAGTTCCTTGCCGCCGAACTGGCCGCCGGCACCTTCGAGACGCACGTCGACACCTGGCTGTCCGGTGTCGATCCGGCGTTCTCGAAGAAGCTCGGCGACCGCGGCTGGCTCGGGATGACCTGGCCGAAGCAGTACGGCGGGCACGAGCGGACGGCGATGGAGCGCTACGCCGTCACCGAGGAGCTCCTGGCGGCCGGCGCCCCGGTCGCGGCGCACTGGATCGCCGACCGGCAGTCCGGCCCGAACCTGCTGAAGTTCGGCACCGAGAAGCAGCGGCAGGACATCCTGCCGCGCATCGCGGCGGGGGAGTGCTTCTTCGTCATCGGGATGAGCGAACCGGACTCCGGCTCCGACCTGGCCTCCATCCGCACGAAGGCGTCGCGCAACCAAGCCGGCGACTGGGTGGTCAATGGCGCCAAGGTCTGGACCTCGAACGCGCACTACTCGCACTACGGGATCGTGCTGGTGCGCACGTCGCCGGCCGACCCGGCCAACCGGCACGCGGGGCTCTCCCAGCTGCTGGTCGACCTCTCGCTGCCGGGCATCACGGTCAACCCGATCCGGATACTCGACGGCGGCCACCACTTCAACGAGGTCGTGTTCGAGGACGTCGTCGTTCCCGGCGACATGCTGCTCGGCGAGGAGGGCAACGGCTGGCACCAGGTGACCGCGGAGCTCGCCTTCGAACGGTCGGGGCCGGAGAGGTTCTTGTCGACATATCCACTTGTCGCCGAATTCGCGCGGCGGGTCCCCCCCGGCGACCCGGCGGCACTGGCCACCCTGGGCCGGCTGTCGGCGCGGCTGCTGGCGCTGCGGCAGATGTCGCTGCGGATCGCCGCCGCGCTGGACCGGGGTGAGCTGCCGAACATCCCGGCCGCCCTGGTGAAGGACGTGGGGACGACGTTCGAGGGTGACGTGATCGAGGAGATCAGGAAGGTGGTCGACGTGACGCCGTCGCTGGACTCGCCCGACCCGCTCGGCCGAGCGCTCGCCGAGGCACAGCTGCACGCGCCGGGCTACACGTTGCGCGGGGGCACCAACGAGATCCTCCGCGGGATCGTGGCGCGCGGACTGGGGCTGCGCTGATGTCGGAGCAGGATCTGGTCGTCGAGACCGTCCGGGACATCCTGGCCGTGCACGAGCCGTTCGTCCTGACGCCGGAACGGCCGTGGGACGCCGGGCTCTGGGGAGCCCTGGCCAAGGCCGGGCTGACCGGCGTGGGGATCCCGGAGGCGAACGGGGGCTCCGGCGGTGAGCTGGCCGACGCGGTCGCCATCGTCCGCACGCTGGCGGCCGGTGCCGCCGCGGTACCGGTGGCCGAGCAGCTGCTGGTGGCCGGCCCGGCGTTGCTCGCCGCGAACCTCGAGCTGCCGCCCGTGGAGGAGCCGCTGACCTTCGCACTGGGTGACGCCGTGACCGCCCACGCCTCCGACGACGGCGACGGCCCCGGCCGGTTCACGCTGACAGGGGTGGTCACGGGTGTCGCGTGGGCCGGTACCGCGCAGCACCTGGCAGTGCTGGCGGTCGGGCCCGCGGGCCCGGTGCTGGCGTTGGTGGACGTCTCGGGTGCCGAGGCGACGTCCGCGTCCAACCTGGCCGGCGAGCCGCGCGGCTCCTTCGTGTTCGATGAGACGGCCGCGACCGGCGCGCTGCTGACCGAGGCCCAGGCCGGCGAGCTGCGGGTGCGGTTCGCACTCGCCCGGGCGGTGCAGTTGGCCGCCGCGCTGGAGAAGGTGCTGGCGTGGACGGTGCACTACGCCGGCGAGCGGCAGCAGTTCGGTCGTCCGCTGGGCAAGTTCCAGGCGATCCAGATGGAACTGGCCGAGATGGCCGGCGAGGTCACCGCGGTGACGGCGCTGACGGACGCCGCCGTCCAGGTGGTGGAAGGCCGGTCGGGCGATGTCGTCCTGGCCGCCGCCGCCGCGAAGGTGCGTGCGGGCGCGGCGGTCGAGGTGGTCGCCCGGCTGGCCCACCAGGTCCACGGCGCGATCGGGTTCACCCAGGAGCACCGGCTCCATCACCTGACGCGGCGGCTGTGGTCGTGGCGTGACGAGGCCGGTAGCGAGCTGTACTGGTCGCGGGTGCTGGCCACGGGACTGCTCGTCACCGGCCCGGACGGGCTGTGGCCCGCCCTCACCCGGGTGGTGTGACTCAGACCGTCTCGGGCACCCGCAGGTGGGCGAGCACCACGTCGAAGGAGGCGGTCTCCGTGGCGTCCCGGTTCATGGATCGCAGGAACTCCTCGCGCATCGCCGCGCCGGCGTCCCGGGACGTCTCCATGGCCGCGCGGCTCTCGTAGGTCACCGCGGTCACGGCCCGGCCGCTCTTCCGGTCGGTCATGAGGCTGACGCTGCAGAAGCCCGGCCGCTCCTCCATCCGCGGCACGACGGTCATCCGGAAGGCGTCGATCAGCTCGTCCATGGCGGCCGGGTCGCCGTGGGTCCAGGTCACCTGGGCGGCGGCGCCGTCCCCGGTCTCGTGCCTGCGGTGCATGACGGAGACCTCCCACTCGGCGACCTCCGTCGAGCCACCGAAGATCTGGGAGGCCCGCTCGCGCATCGGGCGCACCGCGTCCGCGCTGGCGCGCACCGCCTCGGCGTCGCTCCAGGAGGTCGTGATGATGCATCTGCCGGACTCGCGGTCGGCGAGCATCGACATGCCGACACAGCCGTCCATCTGCTGGACGGCCGGCATGACCTTGTCGTGGATGTAGAGCATCCCGTCGTCGAGGTTCTTCGGATCCCCGTGAACGGTCGTGGATCGGGCGTACATGCGGCCACCCCTTCTCGGTGCGGGCGACGCCCCGGCGGCATCGCCGCAGCAGGAAACCCTCCTCGCCCGCTGCGGGGGAGGCAAGGTGTGGAGGTCGTCCGTCAGTGGCCGGCCGCGTACTCCGCCCACTCCGCGGTGGCGTGGCCGAGCTGGAGGGCGTGGGTCAGCCGAAGGCTCCCGCTCAGCCACACCAGGATGTCGTGCAGCCGCAGGCGGGTCAGCGGCACGTCGCCTTCCCGGCCGAGCAACGCGGCGGTGGCCGTCTCCAGCGTGGCGAACCCGGCGGGGTTGCCGCGCAGTTCGCGGTGGATCACCGCCTCGACGCCGCTGTCGCTCTCGACCATGTGCGGGAGCATCTGCCGCCGGGTGGTGCGGTCCAGGTGCGGCATCAGCGCGGGCTGCCGGTGGTGCAGCGCGGCCGAGACGAACTCCGGGCGGACGTCGGGTGCGCGGGCGCAGCGGGTCCAGATCTCGCGGAGCGCGGCTCCCACGGTGCCCGGCTCGCCCAGCACCGACAGCTCCTCGTCGGGCAGCTCCCAGAACGTGCGGCCCGCGGCGCGGTGGACCGCCGCGGTGGCGAGAGTGCTGACGCGGTCCAGCGCGCCGTGGACCGCAGCCCAGCCTTGCGGGTCGAGCCGGCCGTGCAGGCCCTCGGCGACGAGGACGTCGGCGTCACCCGGGGCCTGCGCGTCGACCGGCAGGCGGTCGAACCGCTCGTAACCGAAGGCCGGGACCCGCACCCAGCTGCCGGCCGGCTGGCCGGGGGACCGGAAGCGCAGCGGACGGCGGCCGCGCGCGTAGCCGAGAACGGCGGCCACCGCGACGTCGACCGGGATGGGATCGGGCCCGGCGCTGGGCAGCGCGAGCGAGAGGCCGGCCACGGAGCTCCCTTCGTCCTGTCGCATCGTGCCGCAGATTCCTGCTCCGGGAGCGCAGGCGGCAGGATCGGGGGATGAGCGCCGGCTCCCACGGACACACGCACCGCCTCGACCTCGCCGACTCCACCGTGCGCGAGTGGGACGCGACCGTGCTCGTCGCCGATCCGGAGCAGGGGATCGTGCTGGACCGGTCGGCCTTCTACCCGGGTGGCGGTGGCCAGCCGCCGGACGAGGGCGTGCTGCTGTGGGGTGGGGTGCGCACCCGCATCGCCGGCACCCGCCGAGGCGACGAGCTGTACCTGATCCCGGTCGAGGGGGACCCGCTGCCACCGGTCGGGACGGCGGTCCGCGGGGCACTCGACGACGAGCGGCGCACCCGGCTGATGCGCACCCACTCCGGGCTGCACGTGCTCACCGGCGTCGTCTTCCGCGACTTCGGGGCGCTGGTGACCGGCGGCAACATGGAGCCGCTGTCCGCGCGGATGGACTTCGACCTCGCCGAGGTGCCGCCGGACTTCAAGGAGCGGATCGCCGAGTCGGTGAACGCGGAGATCGTCGCCGACCGGGCGATCGAGGTGAAGACGCTGCCGCGGGACGAGGCCTTCGCGATCCCCGACATCATCCGGACGGCGACGAACCTGCTGCCGCCCGACATCGAGGTGGTGCGGATCGTCGACATCGTCGGCCTCGACACCCAGGCCGACGGCGGCACCCACGTCGCCTCGACCGCGATGGTCGGGCGGGTCGAGGTCGTCAAGATGGAGAACAAGGGCAGAGGCTTCCGCCGGCTGCGCGTCCGGATCGTCTGAATCGGCCACGACGTCGCCCGCTCAGGAGACGGGGGTGAGCGGGGGCCTCCCGGCGAGGACCTCGACGGCATTGGCGACCGACATGCGGCACATGGCGCTGCGGGTGGCGTCCCCGGCACTCCCCAGGTGGGGCGTGAGCACGATCTGCTCGAAGGCGAGCAGCCGCGGGTCGACGTGCGGCTCGTCCTCGTAGACGTCCAGCGCCGCGCCGCCGATCTCGCCGCTCTCGAGGGCGGCCACCAGCGCGTCGGTGTCCACCACCGGTCCGCGGGCGGTGTTGACCAGCAGTGCGGTCGGTTTCATCAGCCGCAGTGCCTCCCGGTCGATGAGGTGACGGGTCTCCGGCGTCAGTGGGCAGTGCAGCGAGACCACGTCGCTGCGCCGCAGCAGCGCGGGCAGGTCGACGAACTCGATGGATGCGCGCTCGTCCTCGTCGAGCTCGGCACGGGTGGGGGTTGCGAGGACGCGCATGTCGAAGGCGCGGGCGCGGCGAGCGACCGCCCGGCCGATGCGGCCGAGGCCGATGATTCCCAGCGTGGCCCCCGCCGAGAGGTCCAGGCCGACCATCATCCGCGGGCCCCACGTCCACGGCGTCCCGTGGCGCAGGAACCGGTCCCCTTCGGCGATCCGGCGCGCCGCGGCCAGGATCAGCCCCAGCGTGAGGTCGGCGGTCGCCCGGTCCAGGACACCGGGGGTGTTGGTGACGACGACGCCCCGGCTGCTCGCGGCGGAGACGTCGATGTTGTCGTAGCCGACCGCGGTGTTGGCCACCACGCGCAACTGCGGTCCGGCGGCGTCGAGCACCTCGGCGTCGATCCGCTCGGTCAGCGTGCAGATCACCGCGGCCGCGCCGGTGACGCCACGGAGGAGTTCCGCCCTCGACGGCGGTTCCTCGGGCCCGACGACCAGCGTCCGGTCCAGGGTGCCGAGCTCCGCCATGGCGTCGTCGGTGAGGAGGCGGGGGACGTAGACGTGACCGGTCAGGGGCAGGTCGTCCATGGCGCTGCTGCGTCTCCTCGTCTCTGTCTCCTTGTCGAGCCGTCGTCTGCCGGCCGGTACCCCGACATCGCGTCAGGCAGGCACGTCCCGGGCTCGGAAGCCGGCGAGGGCGGCGGCGATCAGCAGGGCGGCCACCACGACGAGCCCCGCCTGCACCAGAACGTTCACGTGCTCGGCCGGCACCTTGGGCGTCCAGCCGAAGGGCGAGAGCTTCAGTGCCCAGCCGGGCAGGCCGAGCAGCTGGCCGAACATCCCCGCCACCAGCGCCCAGACGACGACGAGCCAGGCGAGCGGGGCGAACCGTGGCACAGCGCCCACCAGCAGCGCGGCGACGCCGAGGATCACCAGCACCGCCGGCACATGCACCAGTGTGGCGACCAGGTACCGGCCGACCAGTCCGGCGTCGCCGCTGACCGCGGCGGCCGCGAACCCCTCGCCGAGCCCCGCGGCGACGAGCAGCAGCACGGAGGCGGAGGCGGTCACCGCGACGCCGGAACCGAGTAGCCGGCGCCGGTGGACCGGCGCGGCCAGCATCAGCTCGACCCGGCCGGCCGACTCCTCGCTGCGCACCCGGAGGATCGAGGCGACGGCGAAGGCCGCCGCGCACAGCCCGAGCTCCACGGTGACGGCGGCGGTGAACGAGTCGGTGATGCTGGCGCCGGTCAACGCGAAGACGCGGGCCAGTTGCCGGTTGTTCGCCACCATGGAGATGACCGCGTCGGTCAGCGACCCGAAGGTCGCGCCGAGGATGAACAGCGCGATCGTCCAGCCGATGACCGTGTCGCGCTGCAGCCGGGCGAGCAGCGATGCCGGCCCGGCCAGCAGGGGGGAGGCGGTGGCCGGTCCGCGGCGTGGGACCAGCAGGCCGGCGCCGAGGTCGCGGTGCCTGCTGAGCCGGTGGGCCGCGGCGACCAGTACCGCGATGAGGGCGACCGAGAGCAGCAGCGGCGTCCACCGCAGGTCGACGTACGGGCGGGTCTGCTGTGCCCAGGCGATCGGCGAGAGCCACGACAGCGGGCCGCCCCCGGGCCGCAGCACGTCGCCCACGCCGCGCGCCACCACGGCGACGCCGAGCACGGCGAGCGCCGCTCCCGTCGCACCGCGTGCCTGCTCGAACAGCTGGGCCGTGACGGCGGCGACCCCGCCGAAGACCACACCGGTCAGGGCCCAGCCGAGGGCGAGGGCCGCCGAGTCCACGAGCGCCAGTCCCGCGCCGGCCAGCCCGGCGGTGACGACGACGGCGACTGCGACGTCGGCGAGCGCCGTCAGTCCGAGTGCCGTCACGAGCGGCGCCCGGCGCCCGACCGAACCGGCGAGCAGCAGCTCGGCGCCGCCGTCCTCCTCCTCGGCGCGGGTGTGCCGCACGACGGTCTGGATCGACATGATCGCGATCGCGATCATCACCGACAGCCCCAGCTCGTTGGCGATCATCGCGCCGAGCGTGTAGTCGCGGGTGCCGTAGCCGGGGCCGCTGAACAGGATGCCGGCCGGGGTCTGCATGACCGCGGCGCGCGCCTGCCGGTCGGCGGCGGTGGGGTAGACGGCGCCGAGCGCGGTCGTCGCGTAGACCGTGATGCCGGCGAGGGCGAGCACCCAGATCACCAGCCGCCGACGGTCGCGGCGCGCCGCGAACCGCAGCAGCGTTCCGGCGCGCGTGAACGGAACGGACCGGTCGGGGGAGAGGGGTGCCGCGGTCATCGCGCGCCGGTTCACGTCAGCCGACGTGCTCGGGCGTGATCGGATCACCGTCGGGACCATCGCCGGCGCGCTGGGACTGGCCTGAGGACGACGAGTGCGACGAACTCGTGGCCATCAGGCCGTGATCGCCACGAGTTCGTCGCATTCGGCTGGTGTGGTCCCCTCTGGGGAGACCAGGGTCGACCTGCTCGGGCGCGGGGAGCCGGTCGCCGTAGTGCTGCAGGAACAGCTGCTCCAGGGACGGCGGCGCGCAGACCAGGCTTGTGAGCCCGAGGCTGCTCAGCCGGCCGGTGACCGCGGCCAGGGCTTCGGCGTCGACCAGGAAGGTCGCCCGGTGCCCGTCGGCGGCGAAGTCGTGCACCCCGGGCAGCCCGGCCAGGACGGCGGGGTCGGCGGAAGTCACCGCCGTGACGGTGGTGCGGGTCAGGTGGCGCATCGACTCGAGCGTGCCTGCCTCGACGGTGCGGCCGTTCCGGATGATCGTGACCGTGTCGCAGAGTTTCTCGACCTCGGCGAGGATGTGGCTGGAGAGCAGCACCGCCGTGCCGGCCGCCTTCGCCTCTCGGATGCACTCGGTGAACACCTCCTCCATGAGCGGGTCGAGGCCGGCGGTCGGCTCGTCGAGCACCAGCAGCTCGACGTCGGCGGCCAGGGCGGCGACCAGCGCCACCTTCTGCCGGTTGCCCTTCGAGTAGGTGCGGACCTTCTTGGTGGGGTCGAGCTCGAAGCGCTCGAGCAGCACGGCCCGGCGGGCGGCGTCGAGGCCGCCGTGCAGCCGGCCCAGCAGGTCGATCACCTCACCGCCGGTGAGGGTGGGCCACAGCGTCACCTCCCCGGGCACGTAGGCCAGCCGACGGTGCAGTTCGACGGCGTCGGCCCACGGATCGCCGCCGAGCAACCGGACCGTTCCGCCGTCGGCACGCAGCAGGCCGAGCAGCACCCTGATCGTCGTCGACTTGCCGGCCCCGTTGGGGCCGAGGAAACCGGCGACCTCCCCGCGCGCGACGCTCAGATCGAGGCCGTCGAGGGCGCGGACGTCGCCGAAGCTCTTGGTCAGGCCGCGGATCTCCACGGCGGACGGCGTGGTCATGGCTGGTTCCGGCTTTCTTCGGTGTCGCGGTACGTCAGGTAGGCCTCGAGCATCGAGGCGTCGGTGAGCAGGCCCTCGGTGTAGAGCTCCAGGGCCGGGAGCGAGCTGGCCTCGGCATAGGCGCGCAGGGCCGCCCCGTAGTCGCCGTCCACGGGTGGGTGCCGACGGACGAACGAGAGCACTGCGCCGATGCCGACGTCCACGAGGAACGCGGCGCGGGCTGCCGGGTCGCGGCTGGGCCGGATCCGGCCGGCGGCGACGGCGTCGGCGAGATAGCTCTCGGCGTCGGCGGTCATGCGGGCGAGCAGGGTGGCGGCGAGGTCTCCACCGGCGAGGAGCGCCTGCACCAGATAGCCGACCAGCGGCGCGTACTCGTCGATCTCGGCGAACCGGGCGATGAAGTCCGTCGGGGTGGCGGACGTGAAGGCGTCGGTCTCGGCTTCGCGGATGACCCGCAGGACGTGCTCGTCGCAGACTGCGCGCAGGGCGTCCTTCGAGCCGAAGTGATGGATCACCAGGCCGGGACTGACGCCCGCCTCGGCGGCGATCGCCCGCACGGAGGCCCCGAAGCCCTCGATGCCGAAGCGGCGGACGGCGGCGTCGCGGATGCGTGCCCGCGCCGTCAGGTCTTCGGGCACCACTCCGACTGAACGCATGTTCAGCAAGCTAACCATGTGTTCAGCTCGGGTCAATGACGGGGTGGGGTCAATGACGGGCCGGCATCGGAACCGCTCGCCGACTTTCTTCCCGTGTCGGCTGTTGCTGAAGCCGTCCGGATGGCATGGTGCCGCGCATGCGCCGACCCACCCTCGCCGCCCTCGCCGCGGTGGCCGCCCTGTCCTTCTCGACTCTCGCGCTGGCGCCGCCCGCCGGCGCCGCGCCGTCGCACGGACACGCCCGCCACAACGTCCATGTGTGCTCGCAGGCAACACCGGGGCACGCGGCCTGTCAGGCGATCCGCAGCGACCCGGCGGCCGCAGGGGCGGCGGCCCCCGCTGGCACGGTGTACGCCGCAGGCGCGGTGTCCGCCGCAGGCGCGGTGACGCCCCTGGCCACCACGGTGCCGGCCACGGCCAAGACCCCGGCCGACATCCGCTCTGCGTACGGCCTCTCCGGCAGCAGCCATGGCAAGACGGTCGCGATCGTGGACGCCTACAACGCCCCGACGGCGGAGGCCGACCTCGGCGTCTACCGCAAGCAATTCGGCCTGCCGCCGTGCACCACCGCCAACAAGTGCTTCCGCAAGGTCAGCCAGACCGGCAGCACGACGAGGCTGCCGCGCAACGACGGCGGGTGGGCCCAGGAGATCTCCCTCGACCTCGACATGGTCTCGGCGGCGTGCCCCGACTGCAAGATCCTGCTGGTGGAGGCCTCGAGCTCGTCGTTCGCCAACCTGGCGGCCGGGGTCACGTACGCGGCGGGGCAGCCCGGTGTCGTGGCGATCAGCAACAGCTACGGGGGAGGCGACCAGAGCGGGACGTCAAGCGTCGCGGCCGCCTACAAGCAGCCCGGCATCGCCGTCACCGCCTCGACCGGTGACAACGGCTACGGCATCGCGTCGCCGGCGTCGTTCTCGACGGTGATCGCGGTGGGCGGCACGTCGCTGTACGGGAGCATCTCGGGTGGTTGGAACGAGTCGGCATGGGACGGCGCAGGCTCCGGTTGCTCGACGCTGAACGCAAACCCCGGTTACCAGGTCGGCACCGCGTGTCCCGGTAAGGCCACCGCGGACGTCTCGGCCGTCGCCGACCCGAACACCGGCGTCGCGGTCTACGACTCCTACAGCTACCAGGGCCAGAGCGGTTGGATGCAGTTCGGCGGCACCAGCGCCGCGTCCCCGATCATCGCCAGCATCTACGCGCAGGGAACGGCGGCTCCGGGCAAGGGTTCGGCCACCTACCCGGGTGCCACCACCTGGTCCCGCTACAACGACAACCAGAGCCTGCTGAACGACGTGACGAGCGGCTCCAACGGCACGTGCCCCTCGGCCACGTGGTGCAACGCCGGCCCCGGCTGGGACGGCCCGACCGGCCTCGGTACGCCGCGCGGCCCCGGCGCCTTCTGACCGATCGCTGACCGGCACGGCACCGGCCCGGCATCCCGTCACCGGGGTGCCGGGCCGGTGCCGTGCGGGCGCCTGCATCGGATTCGGCGAGTCGCGCGGCGCGTCGTCGTCGTTCTCGACTTTTCGCGACCGTTTCGGTTCCGTAGCGGCCATCGGAGGTGCATCGTCCCCGCATGCGCCGAAGGGTCTTCGCCGCACTGTCGGCGGCAGCTGTCCTGTGCTTGTCCAACGTCGCGCTGGCGCCGGCCGCCGGCGCCGCGCCCTCCTCCGTTGCGGGGTACCGCAACGTGCCGGTGTGCGCCCGGGCCCCCGCCGGCATGGCCAGCTGTTTCGCCATCCGCAGCGACCCGGTGACCGCACAGGGTGCCGCCGCACCGCACGCGGCCGGCCCGTCGGGCTACACCCCTGCCGACCTCAGATCGGCCTACGAGCTCGAGTCGTCGACCGGCGACGGCGCGACCGTGGCCATCGTCGATGCCTACGACGATCCGGTGGCGGAGGCCGACCTGGCCGTCTACCGCTCGGAGTTCGGGCTGCCCGCGTGCACGACCGCCAACGGCTGCTTCCGAAAGGTCAGTCAGACGGGCAGCGAGACAGCTCTCCCTCCGCCGAACGGCGGCTGGGCGCAGGAGATCTCCCTGGATGTGGACATGGTCTCGGCGATCTGCCCCGATTGCCACATCCTGCTCGTCGAGGCCCAGGCCCCCACCCTCGACGACCTGGCGGCGGCCGTTCGCTACGCGGCGAAGCAACCGGGCGTCGTTGCGATCAGCAACAGCTACGGGGGCGACGACGTCAGCGATCCCCTCGCGGCGGCCTACGACCAGCCCGGCATCGCGGTGACCGCGTCCACCGGGGACAGCGGGTACGGGGTGTCCGCGCCCGCGTCGTTCCCGACGGTCGTCGCCGTCGGCGGCACGTCGATGACGATGGGCAGCCTGGGTGTGACGGAGACGGCCTGGAGCGGGGCCGGATCCGGCTGCTCGAGAGCGAACGTCGATCCCGGCTACCAGGACGAGGCAGCCACCCTCTGCCCCGGTCACAAGGCGACCGCGGACGTCTCGGCCGTCGCGGACCCCAACACCGGGGTCGCGGTCTACGACTCCTACGCGGTCGAGGGCTATTCGGGCTGGTTACGGTTCGGCGGCACCAGCGTCTCCTCGCCGATCATCGCCAGCGTCTACGCCATGGGGACGGCGGTCAGCGTGGGCGACTACCCGGGCGCGGTCACCTGGTCGCACGCGGGTGACCCGACCGTCCTGGGCGACGTGACCGCCGGCCGCAACGGCGTCTGCACCCCGACCGTCTGGTGCCGGGGCGGCCCCGGCTGGGACGGTCCGACGGGCCTGGGCTCACCGCGTGGCACGGGTGCCTTCTGATCGGCCCGCACACCGCCCCGGCCATCGAACCTCCCCGGCCGATCGAACTCGGAGCCGTCAGGACCGGATGAAGGCCAGCAGGTCGGCGTTGATGGTCTCGGCTTGTGTGGTCGGCATGCCGTGCGGGAATCCGGGATAGGTCTTCAGCGTCCCGTTCGGCAGGAGCTCCGCGGACAAGGGTCCCGAGTCGGCGTAGGGCACGATCTGGTCGTCGTCGCCGTGCATGACGAGGGCGGGCAGCGTGATCTTCTTGAGGTCCTCGGTGAAGTCGGTCTCGGAGAAGGCGGCGATGCCGTCGTAATGAGGCTTCGCGCCGCCCATCATTCCCTGGCGCCACCAGTTCTGGACGATGGGTTGCGAGGACTTCGCGCCGGGCCGGTTGAAGCCGTAGAACGGCCCCGCCGCCAGATCCCAGTAGAACTCGGACCGGTTGGCGGCCAGTTGGTCCCGGAAGCCGTCGAACACGCTCTTCGGCAGGCCGCCTGGGTTGGCCTCGGTCTGCAGCATGAGAGGGGGCACCGAACTGATCAGTACCGCTTTGGCCACGCGGCTCGAACCGTGTCGAGCGATGTAGTGCACGACTTCGCCGCCGCCGGTGGAATGCCCGATGTGGACGGCGTCCTGGAGATCGAGGTGGGCGGTCAGCGCGGCCAGGTCATCGGCATAGTGATCCATGTCGTGACCGCCGCTGGTCTGTGTGGAGCGTCCGTGCCCGCGCCGGTCATGGGCGACGACGCGGTAGCCGTGCTGGAGGAAGAACAACATCTGGGTGTCCCAGTCGTCGGCCGAGAGCGGCCAGCCGTGGCTGAACACGATCGGCTGTCCCGAGCCCCAGTCCTTATAGAAGATCTCCGTGCCGTCCGTCGTGGTGAGGGTGCTCACGGCTGCCTCCGTTGGTGTGGGCGTCGTGCCGAGGACGACATCGATGCTTCTCGCGTCCGGAGGGGAGAGTCAACGGGGCCACGTCCGGGACACACCGGTCAGAGCCGGCTCGTCGTCCCCTGGTCGTCGGCGCCGCCGAAGTACCGGTCGAGCACCTGAGGGAACGTCGGCTCGTCCGGAGCAGCGCGGGTGAACAGCGTCATCGAGGAGTGCAGCTTCTGCGCGTCGACCGGTCCGAACACGCGGACGGCGTCGTCGCCGGGTAGGTCGACGAGAGTGCGGGCGGATTCCACCAGCCGCGGTCCGAGCACCGGGTGCGCCAGGTAGGCCTGCGCCTCGGGGAGTCCGGAGATCGCATAGCGCTGGGCCATGCCGCTGTGGCCCAGCCCGGCGATCTGCGGGAAGACGAACCACATCCAGTGGCTGCGCTTGCTGCCGTCGCGGATCTCGGCGAGGGCCTGCTCGTACGTGCCGCCGTCCTGGGCGTCGACGAACCGCTGGAGGTCGAAGGGATCACTCACCCTCGTCAGGCTGGCTGCCGGGAGGTGCGTGGGCAACCGGGCGGGCTGCCGGGGCCGTCCCTGCGATGAGTTCGGCGGCTCGCCGCAGTCTCTCCTCCATGGAGATGACGACGCTGGACCTGGGCCCGCAGGCCGCAGAGGTGGCGCGGGTGGTGGCTGGGGTCAGGGACGACCAGTTGACCGGTCCGACGCCGTGCAAAGGCATGTCGGTGGCCGGCCTGCTCGACCACTTCCTCGGACTGACGCTGGCCTTCCGGATGGGCGCGGAGAAGGCGCCGCTCACCGGTGGTGCCTCCGCGAACGCCGGCCAGCTCGCGGCCGACTGGCGGACCCGGTTGCCCGAGCAGCTCGACGCGCTGGCGGCCGCGTGGCGCGACCCGGCGGCGTGGGAGGGGCTCACCGAGGTCGGCGGGGTGCAGATGCCGGCCGCGGCCATGGGCGTGGTCGCGCTGAACGAGGTGCTGGTGCACGGCTGGGACCTCGCGGTGGTCACGGGGCAGCCCTACCGTGCGGATCCCGCCGCGGCCGAGCGCTGCCTCGCGTTCGCCGGCGACTTCGCTGCGGGTATGCCCGAGGCGCGGAACGGGATCTACGGACCCGTCGTGCCGGTGCCGGACGACGCTCCGGTGCTCGACCGGCTGCTCGGCCAGACCGGACGGGACCCCGGGTGGGCGCCCTCCTGACCGTTGGACTCGAAACAGGATCGTTGTGGGTCATGCTTCCGCAATCGATCGCTGACCTCTATGTTTGCGCAACATGGACGTCGAAGGCGTGCGGCTGTCGATGCCGTCACAGGCCCGGACGGTCCGGCCGCAGGGTATTTCGGCGGCGCTGGCCGAGTCGCGAGCCAAGTTGCGTGACTCCGTCCCGCCGGACCGCTGGGACGCCGTCATGGAGGAAGTCACCCGCGTACAGGTGGAGAAGTCGGCGTCGTTGCTCGAGGCGATGCAGATCGTGCTCCGCAAGGTCGCAGCCGGCTGGATCCCGCCCCGCCGGAGCAGCTGAGGCGGCGTCGCGGTGCGACGGCTGTTGTTCGGCGCTGTCGCCGCCTGTCTGGTCCTGGCCGGAGCGGAGGCGCTGACGCCGAAGGCGTCGGCCGAGGTGCCGCCGTGCGTCGTTTCCGACACGCTCGTGAACTCGTGCCGTCCATGGCTCGGAGCGTCGGCGGGCAGGTATCCGAACGTCGGGACCGGATTCCGGGCTCAGATCGAGGCGCACGAGAAGCGGATCGGCCGATCGCTCGACGTCGTGCACAACTACCACCCGGCCGGTGATCTGCCGCTCAACGCCGACGAGCTCTACTTCGTCAACCGACCCGACACTCTCGTGTTCCTCAACTGGAAGCCGGCCGTCGTGTGGGCCTCCGCGGCAGGCGGGGACGAGACGGTCAACTCGCAGATCGACCAGGTGGCCGACCGCTTCCGGGCCGTGTCTCCGCACAAGGTGTTCCTGACGCTGTACCACGAGCCGGAGAACGACGTCTCGGCCGGCAACTGCACCGCCAACGCGACGGCGGCGGCGTCGGGAAGCCCCAGCGATTACCGGAACATGTGGCGCAACGTCCACGACCGCTTCGCCGCGCGAGGCGTCGACAACGTCGTCTGGGTCATGGATTACATGAACTATCCGCCGTGGGACTGCCTGGTCGACCAGCTGTATCCCGGTAACGACCTGGTCGACTGGGTCATGTTCAACGCCTACGGCGACCGTCTGCACCCGGATTACGCGGCGAACGTCAGCCACTTCTACCAGTTGCTCACCGCGAACTCCGACGTCGGGCACGACTATCTCTCCAAGCCGTGGGGGATCGTCGAGTGGAACTACCAGAACGCGACCGAGGCGGCAGCCGTCTCCTATTACGACCAGGCGAAAGCGGCCCTGGATGCGCACCGGTTCCCGCGGCTGAAGGCGTACCTGACCTTCGACAACATCGGCCCGGAGGGCAACGAGAACCGGGTGAACTACGTGAGCGGGGTGCTCAACGCCGTCACACAGGCTCACTACACGGCGTTCGCCGGCGATCCGGTGCTGGTCGGTGACGGAGTCCCGTTGCCCGACATCAGCGCGCCGAGCGCGTTCATCAGGGCCCCGGTCGCCGACACGACGGTGCAGGGAACCGTCGACGTCGCCGCCGATGTCTCCGACGAGACAGGGGTGAGCTCCGTCCGGCTGCGGGTGGACGGCGCGGACGGGGCGGTGGATGCCGTCGAACCGTTCGCGCCGGCGCTCCTGCACTGGGACTCGACGGCGGTGGCGAACGGGCCCCACCAGCTGAGCGTGCAGGCGACGGACGCGGCGGGTAACACCGCCACCTCCCAGGCCGTGACGGTCGTCGTCGGCAACCCGGACGTGCGGCCCCCCAGCGTGCCGGACGGCCTCGGCGCCGTGGCCCTGTCCGATTCGGCGGTGGACGTGAGCTGGAACGCCGCGACCGAT
>JAODNN010000020.1 GCA_025465355.1 Blastococcus sp.
CTTGAACGTCCGCGTCTCCCCTCGCCGGCCCCGCGGACCCGGCGTGCGCACGCAGGCGGTCAACGTCGCCTTGCCCACATCCAGACCAGCCACCCGGTCGTAGAGCACCTCCACCGCAACCACTCCCCTCGGCGACATCCCGGCGCCGACCGGAGGGCCCTCTGACCGGAGACAGACCCACGTGCTCGCAGCAACAATCCAGCGCGCCCGAGGACCCCGCGCCATACACCTCACCGGGCTTCACGCACCACTGTGTCTAGACGTCGCCGGCCGGCAGCCGCAGTGTCCTCGCAGTTCTCATCCGCCGACGCAGGGATCAAGATCGCAAAGGATCACACCTTATGCATCCAGGAACCCGGCAATTCGTGGTGACAGGTTCACGAACGTCACCCCGGAGGCTCGAGACCATGGGCAGCAAGGGGAGCAGTGAGTACCGCGCGCTTCAACGTGAGCGCGAACGGCGTCGGCGTGAGCAACAGGAGCGAGCCGCCGCACGACGGCCGTCGCAACTCGACAGAGCGATGGCAGAGAACGGTTCGAGGTCTGAGGCCCGAAGGGCAGCGGCGTCGACCTGCGGGTGGTGCCACGGGACGATCACCCCGCGGTCACGAGGACCGATCCCGAAGTGGTGCTCAGCGACCTGCCGGCACCGGGCATGGGAGCAGTCCCGCGCGGCCGCTTCCGGGCGCAGCGCCGCCGAGATCGTCGAGCGGGTCGTCACCGTCGCGGTCCCGCCACCTCCGTCGGCGCCGCGGCCGCGCCAGCTTGCCTGGGCGGATCTGCTGCGGCAGCTCGCCGTCCAAGTCGAGCAGGGCACGGTCTACGACCGCCACCTGGCCGTAATCACAGCAGCCCTTGACGACGTCATGCGGGCCCTACAGAGGCGCGCCGCCGTAAACCCGCGCTCGGGGTCGCGGTGGCCGCGGGGGTGACACCGGGGTGACGTGGGTTCACGCCTCGAATCCTCAAGGTCACCCCCGTCCGGCTGTCACCAATCGCCCCCGATTGGCGCCTTCTGACGTTGACGGACCTCCGTCCGCACTCCATCGCCGTTGCCAAGGAGGAACCATGAACGTTCGGTTGCTGACCACCGAGGAGGTGGCCCAGCGCTTCCGCACGAGCCCATCCACCGTTCGGTACTGGCGCCACATCGGGATCGGTCCCGCCGGGGTTCGCGTGGGCCGTCGGGTCCTCTACGACGAGGCCGAGTGCGACCGGTGGTGGGAGTCCCAGGTCGCGGCGGCGCTGCACGGCACCCGCTGAGCCGATCCGGGTACCGGGTACCCGGCCAGGACGCGTGAAGTGTTGGATGCCCACGTGACGCGGAAGAGGCGGCGGAACGACTCGGCAGCCGCACCGCTGAGGTTCATGAGCCCTGAGCAGTACCACAAGGAATTTGGCCGAGATCCCGTCTTCTCAGAGTCGAAGACGGAACCGTGGCCCGATGCGGGGAACTGGCTGGGTTGGACGAAACCCTGGCCCGCGCCCACGGTGATCGTGGTCATGGCGGAGTGGACAGACGCCTTTCTGTGGAATCGGTCTCCTGACCGCGAACCTTTCGCCGATGACTACGTGCTCGACCCCGTCACCCTGGGGATCTCCCCCGGTCTCGCACAGCGCTTGCGCTCCTGGAACGCGAGGTTCGGCGGCGATGCGAATGACCCAGTGGACAACGACGAGGCTTGGTGGGACGAGGGTCTGGCACTCGCCCAAGAACTGCAGCGTGAGTTCGACGGCCGCGACCTCGTGGTGGAGGTCCTCTACCACGGCCGGCAGGGTCAGGAGCTGCCAGTCAGAGACCGTCCATGACGAGCCCATCCTTAGCTTCACTGGACAACAGGAGAGCTACTGGGTCAACGGCCGAGCACCCGTGCGGCCTCGGCGCTGACCACCTGGCGGCCGAAGTAGACGTCGAGGGTCATCGACGGGTTGGCATGGCCGAGCTGGTCGGCGACCTGGCGCGGAGTGAACCCAGCCTCGTCCAGCCGGGTGGCCACGGTCTTGCGGAAGGTGTGCGAGGTGACCCAGGACCACGGTCCCTCGGCGCAGCGGACCGGGCGGCCGGCCGCCGTCCGGCTCGTCGTCGGCTGGAAGCCGGTTCCGTCACAGGCGTCGCATTCGAAGGAGTCCAGCAGCTGACGCAGGTCGCCGGAGACGCTGTTCGGGTCGCGTAGCGTGCCGGCCACTGGCGCCGGGAACACCAGCTCAGTGTCCGGGCGCAGCGGTGACGCCAGCCGTCGGCGCACCATCTCCACGGCGAAGGCCGGCACCGCGATGATCCGCCAGCCGGCGGCCGTCTTGGTCCGCGGCTGGACGACCATCCCCCGCTTGGGCACGCGGACGGCGGTGCCGTTGACCTCCCAGGTGCCAGCGTCCAGGTCCAGCAGCGGCCGGCCGGCGGTCTGTCCGGTGCGCAGGGCCAGGGCTTCGCCGATCCGGGCCCCCGTAGCGAGCATCCAGTCGACCAGGTCAGCGATGTCGAGCTCGGTGGCGCGCGGGCTGGCGTGAAAGAGCTCGACGAGGCGCCCGGTCTGCTGGACCGTCAGCGCCCGCGGCGCCTTCTTCGCGCTGGTGTTCAGCCGGCTGGCCGCGGCGCGCACCGGGTTGGCCATCACGGCGCCGTCCGCGATGGCCATGGCGAACATCCCCGACAGGCACGCCCGGGCCGTCTTGGCCGCACCGGGGCCACTCGTCGAGGCGATCGTGGCCAGCGCCCGGCTGACGGTGCCGGGCGTCACCTCACGCAGGCACAGCCGACCGAAGGCCGGGACGACCTGGGCGCGCACGGTCGAGCGGTAGGTGCGTTCGGTGCCGGTCGACCAGCCGTGGTCGGCCGCCAGCCAGGCGTCGGCCAGCGCCGCCACCCGGGTACCGGCGGTCAGCGCGCCGGTCCCGTCGGGCGCGCGGCGAACGGTCAGCTCCGTCTTCAGCGCCCGCTCCGCCGCGGCCCGAGACGCTGCGGTCTTGGAGACCAGCCGCACCTCGCCGTCGTGGTCGCGGAACTTGACCCGGGCCTTGACCCGGCCGTTTGGCATGGTGGCGAACAAGATCGTGCCGCTGGTGCCCAGCGGCAGCGGTGGACGGCCCACGGACGCCTCCGGCCCTCGATACTGAGTGCCTAAAGGGTGCCAGGGTGCCCGTACCGTGGAAAGAGGAAAGCCCCTGACCGACGTTTCCGCTGGTCACGGGCTTGACGTGGCTCCCCCGAGTGGACTCGAACCACTAACCCTGCGATTTGATCTTGGAGCGTTGGCTGCTGTTGGTCCGTGCTGAACATGCAGGTCAACCCTGCTCCAGGGCGTTGGTTGCATCGGTTGGCGACGGTGGCGGACGGCAGTATTTGATGAGTAAGTGATGCATGGTTTGCCGCATCGGTCGGGCGACGCCGACAACTCCCTCCGCTCGATGAGCGTCAGGAGATCATCTCGCGACCGCGCGCTCACTGCTCCAACTCGGGGACTCGAGACGCCGCCCGCGTCAGTCGTTCTGCGGCTCCTGCGATGGGGGACGTCCGCATGGCGATCCACTCTCCGTCGGGCCGCTGGCCGACGGTTGTCGTCTGGAGCGCCCTAATCCGCTGCTCGGCGGTTGGGTGGGTTGACAGCAGTCGCGACCATCCGCGAGGCGCACGCGTGCCGTC
>JAODNN010000023.1 GCA_025465355.1 Blastococcus sp.
GCTCATCGGCAGGCTTCGTCCCGAGCGCATGCTCATCGGCTTCATCACCCTGCTCGCCGTGATCAGCGTCACGCTGTCGGTGCTCGGCCCGAAGCTGCTCGGCAACGCGACGAACATCATCTTCTCCGGCATCCTCTCGAAGGCCGTGCCGGCGGGCGTCACCCAGCAGCAGTTCGTCGAAGGTCTGCGATCCTCGGGCCAGGGTGCGCAGGCCGACCTGTTCAACTCGGTCACGCTGACACCGGGATCGGGTATCGACTTCAGCGCTCTGAGTACAGTGCTGCTCATCGTGCTCACGATCTACGTGTTCTCGTCGCTGTTCAGCTGGGCCCAGTCGTACCTGCTCAACGGCGTCGTGCAGCGCACCGTTTTTCGCCTGCGCGCCGACGTCGAAGACAAGCTCAACCGTCTGCCGCTCGGGTACTTCGACAGAATGCCGCGAGGAGAGCTGCTCAGCCGTGTCACAAACGACATCGACAACATCTCGCAGAGCCTGCAGCAGTCTCTGTCGCAGATCATGACTTCGCTGCTGACCGTCATCGGCGTCATCACGCTCATGTTCGTGATCTCGCCCCTGCTCGCACTGATCGCGCTGGTCACGATCCCGTTGACGCTGTTCATCACGACGATGGTGGCGAAGCGCTCGCAGAAGCTGTTCGTCGCGCAGTGGAAGCACACCGGCGCCCTCAACGCCCGCATCGAAGAGAGCTACAGCGGCCACGCCCTGGTGAAGGTCTTCGGGCGGCATCGCGAGATCAACGAGGCGTTCAGGCAGAAGAACGACGAGCTCTACTCGGCGAGCTTCGGCGCCCAGTTCGTCTCGGGAATCATCATGCCCGCGATGATGTTCGTGGGCAACCTCGTCTACGTCGCCATTGCGGTGGTCGGCGGGTTGATGGTCGCGAGCGGGTCGCTGTCGCTCGGTGACGTGCAGGCGTTCATCCAGTACTCGCGGCAGTTCACCCAGCCGCTCACCCAGGTGGCGTCGATGGCCAACCTGCTGCAGTCCGGCGTCGCCTCGGCCGAGCGGGTCTTCCAGCTGCTGGACGCCGACGAGCAGCTTCCCGACCCCGAGCGGCCGCTCGTCCCGACCGCCCGCCGGGGGCGGGTCGAGTTCGAGCACGTGTCCTTCCGGTACGAGGAGGACCAGCCGTTGATCGACGACCTGTCCCTCGTGGCCGAACCCGGGCAGACGGTCGCGATCGTCGGGCCGACAGGGGCGGGGAAGACGACGCTGGTCAATCTGGTCATGCGCTTCTACGAGCTGGACGGCGGCCGGATCACCCTGGACGGCGTCGACATCACCGCGATGCGGCGCGAGGACCTGCGGTCGCAGATCGGCATGGTGCTCCAGGACACCTGGCTGTTCGGAGGCACGATCCGCGACAACATCGCCTACGGCTCGCCGGGGGCCACCGAGGAACAGATCCACGCCGCCGCCGAGGCCACCTTCGTCGACCGGTTCGTGCGCAGCCTCCCCGACGGCTACGACACGGTGATCAACGAGGAGGCCAGCAACGTCAGCGTGGGGGAGAAGCAGCTGATCACGATCGCCCGGGCGTTCCTGTCCGAGCCCTCGTTGCTGATCCTCGACGAGGCCACCAGCTCGGTGGACACCCGGACCGAACTGCTCGTACAGCGGGCGATGGCGGCGCTGCGGGCCGACCGGACGAGCTTCGTCATCGCCCACCGGCTGTCCACGATCAGAGACGCCGATCTCATCCTGGTGATGGAGGCCGGCCGGATCGTCGAGTCCGGGAACCACGACGAGCTGCTCGCCGCCCGCGGGGCGTACTACCGGCTGTACAACACCCAGTTCCGCGGTCCGGTGGTCGACGCGGTCGACGCCGGGCCGTGACCTCGGACACGAACGAGCCCTGTTCACAGGCTCCCTGAAGGAAGGGCCCGTACCGTCCGCGCTCGTGCCTGACGTGCAGAAGGACAAGCGGCCGGTCGCCGCGAAGGTCCCGGAGATCACCGCACTGTTCTGGGTTCTCAAGGTGCTGACCACCGGCACGGGGGAGGCGGCCTCCGACTACTTCGCCTCGGTGAGCCTGGTCGTCGCCGGCGGGATCGGAGCTGCGGGGTTCGCGATCTCGCTGTGGCTGCAGTTCCGCACCCGCCGCTACGTCCCGGCGGCGTACTGGTTCGCGGTGCTGATGGTGGCGGTCTTCGGGACGATGGCCGCCGATGCCCTGCACAAGGTGCTCGGGATCCCCTACCCGGTGACCACGGCCTTCTACGCGCTCGCGCTCGCGGTCGTCTTCGTCCTGTGGCGGCGCAGCGAGGGGACTCTGTCGATCCACAGCATCCGGAGCCGCCGCAGGGAGGTCTGGTACTGGCTCACCGTGCTGCTCACCTTCGCGCTCGGCACGGCCGCCGGTGACCTCACCGCGTTCGTCCTGCACCTCGGGTACCTCTGGTCCGGCGTGCTGTTCGCGGTGGCGATCGCCGTCCCGGCGCTCGCCTGGTGGCGCTTCGCGCTGAACCCCGTCGTGGCCTTCTGGTCCGCCTACGTGCTCACCCGTCCGCTGGGCGCATCCTTCGCCGACTGGCTGGGCAAGTCACACGCCCTCGGGGGACTCGGCTGGGGGGACGGGGTCGTCAGCGGGGTGGCGACGGCCGGGATCGCGCTGCTGGTCGCCTACGTCGCGGCGACCCGGCACGGCGTCCAGCCCGAGACCTCCTCTCGTGAGGAGGTCACCGCGTGGTCTCGACAGTGACGCGGACGGGCAGCCGCGCCGCGGTACCTCCCGTCCAGCGGCGTGCTCGGGGGCGCGGGGTGTTCCGGCGGCTGGTCCGGACGCTCGTGGCGCTCGCGCTGCTCGGCGCCGTGCTGCTCGGAGCGGGCTGGGCGCTCACTCCGTCGGTCGAGGATGCGGCGACCCGTGTCTCGACCCACCTCGCCGCGCACTCCGCGCCGGCGCTGCAGGGCGCCGTCCCGGCCCGGCTGGCCGCGGCACTTCTCGCCACCGAGAACAGCCGCTTCTACAGCACCCCGGGGGTGGACCCCGTCAGCCTCCTGCGCGCGCCGATCGGCGTGCTGTCGGGCCGCGACCCCGGCGGCGCGACGCTGGAGCAGCAGTTGGCGAAGAACCTCTACGAGCGGGGCAGCATGAGCCTGACGGCGCGGGCCGCGGAGGTGGTCCTCGCACTGAAGCTGGACCGCACGTGGAGCAAGCAGCAGATCCTGCGGATGTACCTCGACGACGGCTATTACGGCCACGGCTTCTACGGGCTCACCGACGCGTCGACGGGCTACTTCGGGGTCCGTCCGGCCGACCTGAGCTGGGCCCAGGCCTCGCTGCTGGCCGGCCTGTTCCAGGCACCCAGCGCCTACGACCCGGTCAAGCACCCCGATGCCGCCCGCGCCCGCCAGGCGCACGTCCTGGCCCGGCTGGTCGCCGTCGGCACGCTGACCCGCGCGCAGGCCGACCGGATCGCGAAGGAGCCCTGGGACCTGCAGGGGGGCTAGTCGCGGTGGCCCGTCGTCTCGATCTCCGGCAGGGTGGCCGGAGCGCCGAGCAGCCAGGCCAGCGAGACGGCGGTGATGGATTCGGCGCAGAGCAGGCCCACCAGGACGACGATCTGGAACCGGGCCGCACCCACCGCGCCGGCGCCGCCGAGCAGCGCGCCGACGAAGGCACCGGGCAGCGTGACGAGGCCGACCGTGCGGGTCTGGTCCAGCGCCGGGACCAGCGCCTCGGAGGCCGCGTCACGAGCGATGTGTGCCACCGCCTGCCGTGATGTGGCGCCGAGCGCCAGCCAGCCCTCCACCTCCTCGCGCCGGCGCCGCAGACCGTCGAGCAGCCGTCGTCCGGTCAGGGTGGCCGCGGTCATCGTGCCGCCGACGACGATTCCCGACACGGCCACGAGCGTCCGCACCGATCGGTCGAGCACCGGGAGCCCGCAGATGAGGCCGACGGCGACCACGGCCCCGGCGGCACAGGCGAGGGTCACCGCCCGGCCGGCCCCGGAGAACCCGCGGAGCCGGCGCGCCGCCGTCCAGGTGGCCACGCCGAACATGACCGCGAGCATGAGGACGACGAACTGGGGGGCGGCGAAGACCCCGCGCAGGGCCAGCGCGACCAGGCCCAGCTGCAGCACCGCGCGAACCCCGGCGACGAGGACGGCGCGCCGCTGGCCGACCCGGCCGATGGTCAGCACCGCGATGGAGATCGCCGCCAGCGCCACGAGGCCGACGGCCAGTCGAACGGTAGGGCTCACGCGCGACCCAGGTCGCTCGACCGGAGCGAGGAGGACGCGGGCATGTCGCCATGATCCCCGAACGCGACGATGGGCTCCTGATCAGGGCATCAACTGAGAAATCCACGGAGCAGCGCGGCCGAGCCGGCGAGGTGTTCCTCCATCGCCGCGCGGGCAGCCGCCGGCTGACCACGCTCGACGGCCCGGACGATCTTCTCGTGCTGCTGGTTGCTGTGCGCGATGTTGCGCTCCAGCAGGGGGATCGCGTCCAGGAGGTCGTTGATCCGCATCCGGACGTCGGCCGCGGCGGCGAGCAGTGACGGCGATCCGGCGAGCTCAGTGATGGCGAGGTGCAGCCGCGAGTCGGCGGGCCGGTAGCGCTCGGGGCCCGCACGCTCGCACTCGGCGAGCGCGTGCCGCAGACCGGCTCGGGCCTCGGCGGAGAGCGGGATCGAGGCGGCGAGTTCCACGGCACCCAGGTCGATCACTGTGCGGAGCACGAGCACGTCCTCCAGCCCGGCGGCCGAGAAGAGCTTCGCGCGGTCGACCTGGGCTGTGCCGGACCGCTGCTGCGTCACGAATGTGCCGCCGTGCCGGCCCCGGCGGACCTCCAGCCACCCGGCGTCCCCGAGCGACCGCAGGGCCTCGCGCAGGGTGGACCGGCTGACACCCAGGCGGGCGGACAGCTGGCGTTCGGGCGGTAGCCGTTCGCCCGGCGACACGATGCCGAGCTTGAGGGCGGACAGCAGCCGCTCGACGCAGTCCTCGAACGCGTTTCCGCTGCGGACGGGACGGAATGCCACATCCACGGGATCGGCCGGCCGAGGGAACTGCCCGAGATCGCTCATTACACGGGCGTGACGTACGCCCCGCTGATCCCGCCGTCGACCAGGAACTCCGCGGCGGTCATGAAGGAGGAGTCGTCCGAGGCCAGGAAGGCGACCGCCGCCGCGATCTCCTCGGGCTGCGCGAACCGCCCCAGCGGGATGTGCACCAGGCGCCGCGCGGCCCGCTCGGGGTCCTTCGCGAACAGTTCCTGCAGCAGAGGGGTGTTCACCGGCCCCGGCGAGAGTGCGTTCACCCGGATGCCCTCGCGGGCGAACTGCACCCCGAGCTCCCGCGACATCGCCAGGACGCCGCCCTTGGACGCCGTGTAGGAGATCTGCGACGTCGCGGCACCCATCCGGGCGACGAACGACGCGGTGTTGATGATCGAGCCGCGGCCGCGCGCCTGCATGTGCGGGATCGCCGCCTTGCAGCAGAGGTAGACCGACGTGAGGTTGACCTCCTGCACGCGGCGCCAGGCGTCCAGCCCGGTCGTGAGGATCGAGTCGTCGTCGGGCGGCGAGATACCCGCGTTGTTGAACGCGATGTCGAGTCCGCCGAACGCGTCGACCGCGGCGTCGAAGAGTGCGGCGACCTGGTCGGGCGACGTCACGTCCACCTGGACGAACAGGCCCCCGACCTCGTCGGCCGCGGCCTTGCCGGTGGTCGGGTCGACGTCGCCGATGACGACGTGCGCGCCTTCGGAGGCGAATCGCCGGGCGGTCGCCAGCCCGATTCCGCTGGCCCCGCCGGTCACGACCGCCACGCGGTCGACCAGCCGGCGCACCACTGCCTGCTCGCTCACAGTCACCCTTCCGTCGCTAGAAATACGTTCTTCTCGTCCGTGAACGAGTGCAGGGCGTCCGGCCCCAGCTCCCGGCCGAGCCCGGACTGCTTGAAGCCACCGAAAGGCGTCGAGTAACGCACCGACGAGTGGCTGTTGACCGACAGGTTGCCCGCCTCGATGCCTCGGGAGACGCGCAGTGCGCGGCCGACGTCCCTGGTCCAGATCGAGCCGGACAGGCCGTACTCGCCCTGGTTGGCGATGCGGATGGCGTCGGCCTCGTCCTCGAACGGCACCACCGCGACGACTGGTCCGAAGATCTCCTCGGTGACCGCACGGTCCTGGGGGTCGACGGGCGCGAGCACCGTCGGCGGGAACCAGAAACCCGGTCCTTCCGGCGCCGTGCCGCGGAACGCGACCGGGGCGTCGTCCGGCACGTAGGAGGCGACCCGCTCCCACTGGGTGCGGCTGATCAGTGGGCCCATCTCCGCCGTCTCCGACGCGGGGTCCTCGACGCGCACGCCCTTGACCGCGGGCTCGAGCAGTTCGAGGAACCGGTCGTACGCCGAGCGCTGCACGAGGATCCGGGACCGGGCGCAACAGTCCTGGCCGGCGTTGTCGAAGACGGCGTAGGGCGCGGTCGCCGCGGCCTTCTCCAGGTCGGCGTCGGCGAAGACGACGTTGGCGCTCTTGCCGCCCAGCTCGAGGGTCACCCGCTTGACCCGGTCGGCGCAGCCGGCCATGACCGTCTTGCCCACCTGGGTGGACCCGGTGAAGACGATCTTGCGGACTTCCGGGTGCTCGACTAGCCGGTTCCCGACGACCGACCCCTTGCCCGGCAGGACGGTCAGCACCCCCTCGGGCAGCCCGGCCTCCAGCGCGAGCTCCGCCAGCCGCATCGCGGTCAGCGGGGTGAGCTCTGCGGGCTTGAGCACCACGGTGTTGCCGGCCGCCAGGGCCGGCGCGAACGCCCAGCCGGCGATCGGCATCGGGAAGTTCCACGGGACGATCACGCCGACCACGCCGAGTGGCTCGTGAAAGGTGATGTCGACGCCACCGGCCACGGGGATCTGCCGGCCGAAGAGCCGCTCGGGTGCCGCGCTGTAGTAGGTCAGGACGTCCCGGACGTTGCCGGCCTCCCAGCGGGCATTGCCGATCGTGTGCCCGGCGTTGCGCACCTCCAGCTGGGCGAGCTCCTCAAGGTGGTTCTCGACCTGCTCGGCGAACCGGCGCAGCAGCCGCCCCCTGTCGGCCGGGGTGACCTGCCGCCACGACTGGAACGCCTGTGCTGCCCGCGCCACCGCAGCGTCGGTCTCCGGGACCCCGGCGAGGGGGACCGTCGTGAGAACCTGCTCGGTGGCCGGGTTGACGACGTCGTAGGACATCACGTCGTAGGACATCGCAGTGCTCACAACCGCTCGAACCCCCGGATGCGCTCCCAGTCGGTGACCGACCTGCTGAAGGCCGCCAGCTCGACGGCGGCCATGTTGGCGTAGTGATCCACCACGTCGTCGCCGAACGTACGGCGCGCGAAATCGCTGCACCGCCACAGGTCGAGCGCCTCGGCCAGGCTCGTGGGCACGCGCGGCGCGTCGACGTCGCCGTAGGCGTTCCCCTCGTAGGCGGGCTCGAGCTCGAGCTCCTCCTCGATCCCCGCGAGGCCGGCGGCCACGACGGCGGCCGTGGCCAGATAGGGGTTCACGTCGCCCCCGGGGATGCGGTTCTCCAGCCGGAGCGAGGCGCCGTGACCGACGAGCCGGAAGGCGCAGGTCCGGTTGTCCCGGCCCCAGCGCAGCGCGGTCGGGGCGAACGAGCCCTCGACGTAGCGCTTGTAGGAATTGATGTTGGGCGCCAGGAGCAGGGTCAGCTCGCGCATGTAGCGGAGCTGCCCGGCGACGAAGGACCGGCCCAGGGCCGACATGCCGTCGCCGTCGGCCATCACCAGCGAACCATCGGTGCCGCGGAAGCTGCAGTGGATGTGGCAGGAGTTGCCTTCGCGCTCGTCGAACTTCGCCATGAACGTGAGCGCCACGCCCTCCTGCGCGGCGATCTCCTTCGAGCCGTTCTTGTAGATGACGTGCCCGTCGCAGGTGCGCCCCGCCTCGTCGTAGCGGAAGGCGATCTCGTGCTGGCCGAGGTTGCACTCGCCCTTGGCCGACTCGACGACGAGGCCGGCGCCGGTCATGTCGTTGCGGATCCGCCGGAGCAGCGGCTCGATCCGGGCCGTGCCCAGCATGGAGTAGTCGACGTTGTACTGGTTGGCCGGTGTGAGGTTCCGGTAGCCCGCCGTCCAGGCCTGCTCGTAGGTGTCGCGGAAGACGAGGAACTCCAGCTCCGTCCCCACGAATGCCGTCATCCCGGCATCGGCCAGCCGGGCGGTCTGCCGGGCGAGCACCTGCCGTGGGGAGGCGACCACCGGGCTGCCGTCCTCCCACAGCAGGTCGGCCAGCACCATGACCGTGCTCTCCTGCCAGGGCACGGGACGCAGCGTCGACAGGTCGGGCTGCATCACGAAGTCGCCGTAGCCGCTCGACCACGACGACATCGCGTAGCCGTCGACGGTGTTCATGTCGACGTCCACCGCGAGCAGGTAGTTGCAGCCCTCGGTGGCGTGCTCCAGGACGACGTCCAGGAAGTACCGGGCGTGCAGCCGCTTGCCCTGCAGGCGGCCCTGCATGTCGGTGATCGCGACGAGCACCGTGTCGACCTGGCGGTGCTCGACCTGACGGCGCAGGTCCTCGACGGACAGGACGGGGTGGTGTGTCTCAGGCAAGGCTCTCCAGCTCTCGTTCCGCGGCGGCCAGCTCCTCCGGCGAGCCCTGCACCTTCGGGCCGGTGAACCAGGTGCGTGCGGACACCAGCCACCAGATGCCGGCGAAGCCGAGGACGACGAGCACGGCGATCGGTGTGTAGTTGAAGGTCAGGCTCGTCACCGGGCTGGCGGTCGGCAGCATGAAGAGCACGGTGATGAAGACGACCCAGATCACCGCGATGATGCCGACCGGGCGGCTCCAGCGGCCCAGGTTCCACGGCCCGGGTTCGAACGAGTTCCCCTGGCGCAGCCGCAGGAAGGTGGGCAGCACATAGGCGATGTAGAGGCCGATCACCGCGATCGAGGTGACGGCGGCATATGCGGTCGCGTTGAAGAGGTACGGCAGGCCGAGCACGAACGCGCCGCCCGCAGCCAGCCAGATGGCGTTGGTCGGCGTCCGGGTGCGGGGGTTGATCCGGTGCCAGAAGGACGACGCCGGCAGCGCGCCGTCCCGGGAGAAGGCGTAGATCATCCGCGAGTTGGCGGTCACCGATGCCATGCCGCAGAACAGCTGCGCGCCGATCGCGATGAGCAGCAGGAGCTTGCCGCCGGTCTCGCCCACCGCGTCGATGAAGATCTGTGCCGGTGGCACGCCGGTCGCGGTGCCGGTCGCGCTGTCGTAGCTCTGGATGGCGAAGGTGAGGCCGATCAGCAGGATCCAGCCGGCGATGATGGACACCACGATCGACATCACGATGCCGCGGGGGCCCGACCGCGACGCGTCGTGGGTCTCCTCCGTCATGTGCGCCGAGGCGTCGAAGCCGGTGAGCGTGTACTGGGCGAGCAGCAGGCCGATCAGGGCCACGTAGAAGGTCGAGCCCCAACCGGTGTTGTTCACGAACTTCGTGAACACGAAGGATGCCGACTGGTGGTGGTCGGGCACGAAGGCGAGGACGAGCACGATCACCGCCACGCCGATGACGTGCCACCACACGCTGATGTCGTTGAGGCGGGCGACCACCTTGACGCCGAACTGGTTGAGGGCGCCGTGCAGCAGCAGGATCAGACCGAACAGCAGGATGGTGTGCCACGGCCGGGCATCGAAGCCGAACTGGAGATCGAGGAAGGCGTTCAGGAAGAAGGCCGCACCGAAGTCGATGCCGGCCGTCACCGCGACCTGGCCGAGGAAGTTGAACCAGCCGGTGAACCAGGACCAGGCCGCGGCGTTCTTCTTGGCGAGCTTCGCCGACCAGTAGTACAGGCCACCGGCGGTCGGGAAACTCGAGCACACCTCGGCCATCGCGAGGCCGACGAACAGGGTCATGAGGCCGACGAACGGCCAGCCCCAGACGATGACGGCCGGCCCACCGGTGTTCAGGCCGAATCCGTACAGCGTCAGGCAGCCGGACAGGATCGAGATGATCGTGAAGGAGACGGCGAAGTTCGAGAATCCGGACATGTGTCGGGCCAGCTCCTGCGCATAGCCGAGCTGGTGGAGGCGCGACGTGTCGGAGTTCTCGGCGGGCTGCTCGGCTCGGACTGCTGGCTCGCTGCTCATGCGCGTCCTACCTCCAGGCGGCTGGCCGATCCGGTCAATGGATCAGGACCGGACCTTAGGGCTGGCTGAGCGCGCTCCGCAATGACTTGCGACAGTTGTTAACGAACGTGCTCCCGGGTGGCCGCGACGTGCGCCTCGAACAGCCGCCGGTCCTTCCCTTCCTCCGGATGCCACTGCACCCCCAGGCAGAACCGGCGACCGACTGCCTCGACCCCCTCCACGATGCCGTCCTCCGCCCACGCCGTGGCGGTGAGCTCCGGGGCGATCCTGCCCAGCGCCTGGTGGTGGTGGCAGTCCACCTCGGCGGCCGGCCCCAGCAGGCGTTCCAGTTCGGTGCCCGGCTCCGTCCGGACGTCGCGGCGCTGGAACAGCCCAGGGCCGGGGTCGTGGCACCCGGCCCCCTGGACGTCGGGCAGGTGCTGGAGGAGGTCGCCGCCGAGAGCGACGTTGAGCAGTTGCATGCCGCGGCAGATCGCGAGCAGCGGCAGGTCCCGGTCCAGCGCGGCCCGGAGGGCGGCGAGCTCGGTGGCATCGCGGTCGGGTCGCAGCACCGTGGTGTGCGGTCCGGGCGCCTGGGCGTAGTGCACGGGGTCCACGTCGGCGCCGCCGGCCAGGATCAGCCCGTCGAGCCGGGCGACGACCTCGGGTGTGACGGAGCCCGTGGGGAGCAGGACGGGTTCGCCGCCTGCATCGGCGACGGCAGCCGGATAGGCCGCCGGGAGCAGCACCGCGGCGACGTCCCAGGTGCCCCAGCGCGCCGGTTCGCGGTACGTGGTGATGCCGATCAGCGGGCGCATCCGCCCTCCCTCCTCGTGCCGTGTGGAACGCGCACAGTCTGCGACACGCCGTAGCGAGGCGTGGAGCAGACACGTCGGGTCAGGACCGTGCGGCCCGATCATGGTCGCCGTGCCGACCATCCTGCTCGTCGACGACGAGCCCGCGATCACGGAGAACCTCGCGCCGCTGCTGCGCCGTGCCGGGTTCGAGGTCGTCGTCGCGCAGAGCGGGGATGAAGCCTTGCGGCGGGTGCGGGCGATCCCGCCGGATCTCGTCGTCCTCGACGTCCTGCTGCCGGGGATGGACGGGCGTGCGGTCCTGCGGCAGCTGCGCGAGGAACGACGTCAGGTGCCGATCATCCTGCTGACCCAGGTCGGCGAGTCCGGCGAGCGGGCCATGGCGCTCGAGGAGGGTGCCGACGACTACCTGAACAAGCCGTTCGACCCGCACGAACTGGTCGCCCGCATCCGGGCGGTGCTCCGCCGACGACCGACCACCGGTGCGTCGCTGGCCACCGCGCAACGGCTGCGCAGCGGGGACGTCGTCCTCGACCGGGCCTCGCAGCGGGTGTTCAGGAACGGTTCGGAGGTGCTGCTGACCCCCCGGGCGACGGTCCTGCTCGCGTACTTCATGACCCATCCCGACGAGGTCATGACGAGGGAGCGGCTGCTGGAGGAGGTCTGGGGCTGGGCCTTCCCGGCCGGCACGCGATCGGTGGACACCCGCGTGGCGGAGCTGCGCCGGGCGCTGGAGGAGAACTCGGGCAGCCCGGAGCTGATCACCACGGTGCCGGGCGTCGGCTACCGATTCACCGCGCGCGTCGAGAGCGCCTGAGGTGGCGCGTCATCTGCTGCGCTGGACGGTTGCGTTGCTACCGGTTGCGGTCGCGGCCGGTCTCTGGACGGCGATCCGCGGCGGATTGGTCGCTGACCGGCGGCTGGCGGTCGAGGCCACCGCTCTGCGCAGCGACTGGCTGCTCGCCGCCGGGTGCCTGGTCAGCCTCCTGGGCGGCCTTGCCGTGGTGCTGGTCGGCGTGCGGGATGCCCGGTGGCGGCGGCGGCTCGACGAGCAGACCACCGCAGGCGCTCTCGACCGCCGGTTGTTGCTGTCCCGGCTCGATCACGAGTTGAAGAACCCCCTGACCGCCATGCGGGCGGCCCTGGCGAACGTGTCCGCGACCGCCACGGGGAGCGACCAGGACGCGGGGCTCCGCAGCATCGAGGCTCAGGTGCTGCGGCTGAGCCGGCTGACCGCGGACCTGCGGAAGATCGCCGACGTCGAGAGCTCCGAGGTGGACCGCCGTCCGGTCGACGTGACGGCGCTGCTGGAGGAGGCGATGGAGATCGTGCGCGAGCAACCGGCCGCCGCCGAGCGTGCCCTCAGCCTGGACCTGCCGCGGGCGCCGTGGCCGCTCCCGCAGCTGCGCGGTGACTGGGAGCTGCTGTCGTTGGCGCTGCTGAACCTCGTCGACAACGCGTTGAAATACACCGCGCCGGGCGACCGTATCGAGGTGCGGGCGCGCGAGACGGCCGGCTCGGTCGTCGTCGAGGTCGCCGACACCGGTCCGGGGATCCCTCCCGAGGACCTGCCGCACATCTGGGAGGAGCTCTACCGCAGCACCCGCGCACGGGGGGTCGCGGGCAGCGGGCTCGGGCTCGCACTGGTGCGGGCAGTGGTGGAGCAGCACGGGGGGACGGTCGCGGCCGAGAGTCGCGTCGGCCGGGGGACGGTCGTGCGGGTGCAACTGCCGAGCGGGGTGGCGGGCGAGGCATGACCTCTCCCGCCACCGACCCACGGAGGTCAGAAGGAGCAGTGGTCAGAACGGTGCCGATCCGGTGACGTAGGCGCTCTGCTGGATCACGCCGTGCTGGCACACCGGACCGAAGGTCCACGACCTCAGGGCCGCGGTCGTCTGGTTCGGGGGTGTCACGACGACCGTGAGTGCGGTCGGCTCGCAGGAGGTGCCGTTCTCGTCGGGCGCGGGGACGACGGCCCAGTGCAGCAGGGACCGGGCGGAGCCACCGGGGGTCAACGTCACCGTTCCCGGAGCGGGTGACGCGACTCGGCGGAGGTCGGTCGGAACCCCCTGCCGCGGGGCGCCGAGCAGGGCCAGCCCGCCGTACCCGTGCACCGTGCAGGTGCGTCCGCTGGTGTTGGACAGCACCACGGTGGCGTACCGCTGACCCGCGCCCGCGCCGCCGCCCTTCAGTTGCACCCCGAGGTCGGCCGTCGAGCACTGGGCCGGTGCGGCCGGTGCCGCCCCGGCCGTCGGCGCGAACGAGACGCCCGCTGCCGCGATTGCCAGCACCGCCGCTCCGGCGGCGATCTGCCGGGTCCCGCGCGGGTGGGAACTGATGGTCCGTGTCATGGCTGCTCTCCTGGGGATCGGTCCCCAGCCACTCCGGGAACCGCACTCCCGACGCTAAGGTCCCCGTGCGCCGCCGGGATGTCCGACAGAGGTCGGTCCTGGCACGCCTGATTCCGGTTTCGACACATTCGCCTCTCCGGGGCACTCGGCCGTCAGGGGGGCTCCTTCAGCGGGCGCCGTCAGCGGGTATAGGCGCGCTGGTCGATCGTGCCGCCCTCGCAGACCGATCCCAGGTTCCAGGGAACCGACAGGGGATCGGTCTCGTCGGGCGGGATGACCCGCAGCGTCGCAGGAGCGGGCTGACAGTCGCCGGACGGTGTGTCTCCGGGGCCGGGGACGGCGCCCCAGTGCAGCTGGGCGCTCACGGTGGTGCCGGGTGTGAGCAGGACTGTTGCCGGGGCGGGGCTGCCGGCCCGGACCTGCCGTGTGGGCAGCGCGCGCCCGGACGAGTCCACCAGCCCCAGGCCGCCGTACCCGTGGACGGTGCACTGTTGTCCTCCGGTGTTCCGGAGCACGAGCGTCGCGTACCGGTTACCGGCCGCCGCACCGCCCGTCACGAGGCGGCCGGTCAGTTCGCTGGTGTGGCAGCGGTCGACCCGGCCGGCACCGCCTCCCGTTGCGTTCGCGCTACCTCCGGCGGGCGGGCGGTCGGCCGTGGTCGTGCTCAGGCCGACCGCGCCCGTGGTGGGCGTTCCGCCCGACGTCCTGCCGGTCGTCGCGCCCGTGCCGGCCGACGTGCCGGGGGAGTGGGTCGCCGTGGACCCGGCCTGCGCGTCCGTGACCGATCCGCGGAACGAACAGGCACACACGACCAGCACGGGGAGCAGAACGGCGGCGGCGCGAACCGGTGACGGGGTCATGCCGACAAGCTAGAGATCCGGGGCCCGTGACGGGGGGGCTCCGCGGGTGTCCATCTCGACACCTGTGTGTCGAACGGCCGTCCAGGTGGCCCGGCAGGCGTCACCCGATGACGACGTTCCACGGTCGGATCGTCCATGCGGTCACCAACCCGCGGGTGACGTAGGGGTCCTGTCGGACGAAGCGCTCGACCACCTCGCGGGGCGCCGTCCACACCAGGAGCGCCCGGTCATAGGGGTCGGGCAGTGCGCCGGCGAGGAGCAGTTCGCCCCGTTCGTGCGCCTGCTGCGCCAGCGTGAGGTGATCGTCCCGCAACGCCGTGCGGCGCTCCAGGTAGTCGTCGGCCAGGGCGTACTCCAACACCAGATGCATCTGCGGCAATGTAGCGGCTCCGTCGTCCGTGGCCGGGCGCTCGCAGGCGTGGAAAGCGGCGCCATGGGCCGACCGCACGGCGGTGCCGGGAGCAGGGAGATGATTCTCGGGTGCCGCGCATGCTCGTCGTCCACCACACGCCCTCGCCGGCGCTGCAGGCGGTGCTCGAGGCGGTGAAGGACGGCGTCGCGATGGTGGAGACCGTCGAACTCGTCCTCCGTCCGGCCCTGTCGGCGGGCGCCGCGGACGTGCTGGCCGCGGACGGCGTCCTGCTCGGGACGCCGGCGAACATCGGGTACATGTCCGGAGCGCTCAAGCACTTCTTCGACACCGTGTACTACCCGTGCCTCGACGCCACCGTCGGCCTCCCGTTCGGGGTGTACGTGCACGGCAACGACGACACTGTCGGGGCACTGGCCAGCATCCAGCGGATCACCGGCGGGTTGCGCTGGAAGCAGGTCGCCGCACCGGTGAGCCTGACCGGCACACCGGTTCCCGCCGATCTCGAGGCCTGCAGCGAGCTCGCAGCGACCATCGCGGTGAATCTCTAGCCGCTCACCTTGGCGGTTCCGCGTCCCCGAATGGACGGGTTTTGGCACAGGGGGCAGAGTTGTCGAAAGCCGCCGCCCTCAGCTCCGGGGTAGGTCAGGCGCTCCCGGGGTGTGAACGCCCCCGCAGCTCCCTCCAGATCCGCCAGGAGTCCACGTGCGAGCGATGGTCTACCGAGGGCCGTACAAGATCAGA
>JAODNN010000038.1 GCA_025465355.1 Blastococcus sp.
GCTCAGAGCCGCTCGGCGACGTAGTCGATGCAGGCGGTCAGCGCGCTGACGTCGTCCGGGTCGACGGCCGGGAACATGCCGATCCGCAGCTGGTTGCGCCCCAGCTTCCGGTACGGCTCGGTGTCGACGACGCCGTGCGCCCGGAGCACCTTGGCGATGGCCGCGGCGTCCACGGAGTCGGCGAAGTCGATGGTGCCGACGACGAGGGACCGCTGGTCGGGTTCGGTGACGAACGGGGTCGCGAACTCCGACTTCTCCGCCCAGTTGTAGAGACGGCTCGACGATTCCCGGGTCCGGTCGACTGCGCCGGAGAGCCCACCCAGCCCGTTCAGCCACTGGATCTGGTCGGCCAGCAGGAACAGCGTGGCGACCGCCGGGGTGTTGTAGGTCTGGTCCTTCGAGGAGTTGTCGACGGCGATCGACAGGTCCAGGAAGCCGGGGATCCAGCGGCCCGACGCCTTGATCTCGGCGACCCGGGCGAGCGCCGCCGGGGACATGACCGCCAGCCACAGGCCGCCGTCGGCCGCGAACGACTTCTGCGGCGCGAAGTAGTAGACGTCGGTCTGCGCGATGTCGACCGGCAGCCCGCCGGCGCCGCTGGTGGCGTCGATGAGCACCAGCGAGCCGTCGTCGGCACCCGCGGGGCGCACGATCGGGGCCATCACGCCGGTCGAGGTCTCGTTGTGCGCCCACGCGTAGGCGTCCACCCCGGCCTGCGCGGCCGGCAGCGCGAGCGACCCGGGTTCGGCCTTGGCGATGACCGGGTCGTCGAGGAACGGCGCCTCGGCGACCCCCGACGCGAACTTCGCGGAGAACTCGCCGTAGGTGCCGTGCGCGCTGCGCTGCCGGATCAGGCCGATCAGGGCGGCGTCCCAGAAGGCCGTCGTCCCGCCGTTGCCCAGCACGACCTCGTAGCCGTCGGGCAGGTCGAACAGCTGGGCCAGGCCCTCGCGGATCTGCCGGACCAGCCCCTTCACCGGCGCCTGGCGGTGGGAGGTTCCCATGATCGCGGCGCCGTCACCGGCGAGGGCCTGGAGCGCCTCGGGACGGACCTTGGACGGTCCGCAGCCGAAGCGGCCGTCGGCGGGCAGGAGCTCGGCGGGGATGGAGATGCTCATCCGGGGAGGTGCCTCTCGGTATGGCCCGGCTGCAGGGTCCCGCCGCGAGCGTGCGAGCGGTTGGGGGCAGCGGGGTCCTTGGTCAGGCGGGCGCGACCTGGGTGGTGGTCGTGGTCTTGATGGTGTTCCAGCCTTCGACGTCCTCGGGCTTGCGGGGGTCTGGGCCGATGTAGCGGGCCGACGGCCGGACGAGACGGCCGGTGGTCTTCTGCTCGAGGATGTGCGCGCACCAGCCGGCGGTGCGGGCACAGGTGAACATCGAGGTGAACATGTGGCTGGGGACCTCGGCGAAGTCGAGGACGATGGCCGCCCAGAACTCGACGTTGGTCTCGATCGGCCGGTCGGGGCGCCGCTCGCGCAGCTCCTTGAGCGCGGCCTGCTCGAGGGCCCGCGCGGCCTCGAACCGCGGGGCCCCGAGCTCCTCGGCGGCGCGGCGGAGCACGCGGGCGCGAGGGTCCTCGGCCCGGTAGACGCGGTGGCCGAAGCCCATCAGCCGGTCGCCGCGGTCGAGGAGGTCCTTCACGTACTTGTCGGCGTCGCCGCTCTCCTCCACGCCGTCGAGCATGTGCAGCACCCGGGAGGGGGCACCGCCGTGCAGCGGGCCCGACATCGCACCGATGGCGCCGGACAGCGAGGCGGCGACGTCCGCGCCGGTGGAGGCGATCACCCGGGCGGTGAAGGTGGAGGCGTTCATGCCGTGCTCGGCGGCCGACGTCCAGTAGGCGTCGACGGCGGCGACGTGGCGGGGGTCGGGCTCGCCGCGCCAGCGGACCATGAAGCGCTCGACGATCGTCGCGGCCTCGTCGATCCGCTTCTGCGGCACGGCCGGGATGCCGATCCCACGTGCGGACTGCGCGACATAGGACAGCGCCATGACGGCGGCGCGGGCGAGCTCTTCGCGCGCCTCCTCGGCGGAGATGTCCAGCAGCGGGCGGTAGCCCCAGATCGGGGTCAGCATCGCCAGCGCCGCCTGCACGTCGACGCGGACGTCGCCGGTGTGCACGGGGATCGGGAACGGCTCGGCCGGAGGGAGCCCGGGGCCGAACTTGCCGTCGACCAGGAGCGCCCAGACATTGCCGAACGTGACCTTGCCGACGAGATCCTCGATGTCGACCCCGCGGTAACGCAGGGCGCCGCCGTCCTTGTCCGGTTCGGCGATCTCTGTCTCGAAGGCGATGACGCCTTCCAGGCCGGGTACGAAGTCGTCGGCCATCTCGCATGCTCCTCTGCGCGGGACCCGTGCGCCCCGAAAATGGCGCGCACGATTGCCTGCCGACCCTAAGTGGTCTCGACACGCCCGGTGCACGCGGGGGCGATCGGGCAGCATGAAGACGTGGCCGACCTCTCCAGCATGCGCACCGACTACACCGCCGGCCGGCTGACCGAGGAGGAACTGGCCCCCACCTGGGTCGAGCAGTTCGACCGCTGGTTCTCCGACGCCGTCGCTGCCGGGTTGCCCGAGCCGAACGCCGTCGTCGTCGCCACCGCCGACGCCGACGGCGCACCCGATGCACGGACCGTGCTGATGAAGGGCTACGACGCGAGCGGCTTCGTCTTCGCGACCAGCTATGCCTCGGCCAAGGGCGCCCAGCTCGCGGTGAACCCACGGGCGGCGCTGGTCTTCCCCTGGCACCCGATGCAGCGTCAGGTGCGGGTGGCCGGACGTGTCGAACGGGTCGGGGACACCGCCTCGGACGGGCTCTGGGACCCCCGCCCGCGTGGCGCCCAGCTGGCCGCGGCCGCATCGGTGCAGTCGACGGTCGTCGACTCGCGCCAAGAGCTCGTCGATCGGATGCGGCTGCTCGACGACCAGTCCGCGGAGGGGCCGCTGCCGCGGCCGGACATCTGGGGCGGCTATCGGGTGGTCCCCGAGCGGATCGAGTTCTGGCAGGGTGGCACCGACCGGCTGCACGACCGGCTGCGGTTCGTGCGCGACGACGCGGAGGGTGGCGGCTGGATCGTGCAGCGGCTGGCGCCGTGAGCGCCCCGGTGGACCCGGTGGAGGGCGGTGCCGCGGTCGAGGAGCCGGTTCCGGCGCCACCCCGGCGCGGATGGGCACTCGACACCACCCCACTGCGCAATCCCTCGTACCGCCGGCTGTTCGGCGGTGTCGCGGCCACCATGCTCGGCCAGCAGATGACGCTGGTCGCGGTCCCGTTCCAGGTCTACGCGCTGACCCGCTCGTCGCTGCTGGTCGGTGTGACGTCGATCGTCGCGCTGGTGCCCTTGATCGTGTTCGGTCTGCTCGGTGGCGCGATCGCCGATGCGATGGACCGGCGGAAGCTGATGCTGATCACCTCGACCGGGGCGGCGGTGACCAGCACCCTGCTCGCTGTGCAGGCGCGGCTGCCCGGGGGTGGCAACCTGGTCGCGCTGTGGCTGCTGGCCGCCTGCGTCTCCGGGTTCGCGGCGGTCAACCAGCCGACCCGCAGCTCGGTGATCCCGGCGCTGGTCGGGCCGGCCGGCGTGCCCGCCGCCAACGCGCTGGCGATGACGGTGCGACAGGCGGGCGTCATCGTGGGCCCGCTGCTGGCCGGCGTGCTGATCGGCGTCGGCGACCTCTTCCTCGCCTACACCGTCGACGCCGTCGGCTTCGTGATCGCAGCCCTGCTGCTGCGCGGCCTGCCGCCGCTTCCACCCGGGCACACGGTCGGTCCGCTGCGGCTCCGCTCCGCGGTGCGCGGCGTGGGGGAGGGCCTGGCCTTCCTACGCACCCGGCCGGTGCTGCTCATGACCTTCGTCGTCGACATCATCGCGATGACGTTCGCCTGGCCCCAGGCGGTCTTCCCGGAGCTCTCGCAGACCCGGTTCGCCGGATCCCCGAACGGCCTCGGCTGGTTGTTCGCGGGCGCCTCCCTCGGCGCCCTCGTCATGGGGCTGACCTCGGGGTGGGTGACGCGGGTCGACCGGCAGGGCGCGGTCGTGCTCGGCGCCATCTCCGTGTGGGGTGTGGCGATCATCGGCTTCGGCCTGGCCCCGGCCCTCTGGCTCGCAGTCCTCTTCCTCGCGGTCGCCGGGGCGGCGGACATGGTCAGTGCGGTGCTGCGCACCTCGATGCTCCAGATCGCCGCGCCCGAGGGGATGCGCGGGCGCATGCAGGGCGTCTTCATCGTCGTCGTCGCCGGTGGACCGCGGCTGGGGGACCTGCGGGCCGGGGCGCTCGCGAGCGCGGCCGGGGTCGGGTTCGCGATGGTCTCCGGCGGCGTGGTGGTCGTCGTCGCCATGGCCGTCGTCGCCGTGGCGGTGCCCTCGTTCTGGCTGTTCCGCGCCTCCCGCTCCGTCGCGTAGCGGATCCCCTCACGAGAGGGCGGGCGACGACTTCCAAGTCGGCCAGGGCCGGCAGGCGCGCAGGTGCTCGGGCCCGGTGTCGGGTGGATCCGGCGCTTGCCCTTCACGGTGAACCGGAAGTGCTTGTGCATCCCGTCGACGCCGAAGGCGGAGCGTATGTCTCCGGGAGCGCTGCTCCGGCAGCCCGGTGACGCTGGCCGAGGCATCCCCGCGGGCTGGGTGAGATCCGCCAGGTTGGGTAGGTCCGCGGTGCTGCGGGGCGCGGGGCGCTGGGCGCGTCGATGGCGGCCTATCCGGGGGCCGGTGCCACGAACGAGCTCGCTGACCTCTGGAGTGGATGGACATGCGGATTCTCGTCACCGGAGCCACCGGCTACCTGGGAGGAGCCGCCGCGGGGGCACTGCTGGCCCGCGGGCACGACGTCCTCGCCCTGGCCCGCTCCCCGCGCTCGGCGGACACGCTCCGCAGCCGTGGCCTGGATCCGGTCGAGGGCGACTTCGGCGACCCCGCCAGTCTGCACGCCGCCATCGCCCGCAGCCGCCCGGACGCGGTCGTCAGCACCGCGAGCCTCGGCGCCTCCCGAGGCGACACCGCCGTCACCTTCGCACGCGACCGCGACGCGGTCCGCGCCATGCAGCAGGCCCTGGCCAGCACCGGCTCGGCGCTCGTCTTCACCAGCGGCTCGGCCGTCTTCGGCATCTTCAACGGCGGCCGCGCCACCCAGACGGTCTTCGACGAAGACTCCCCGGTGCCCCTGCCCACGGCCACCTTCGCGCCATCCGACGCCGGCGTTCCTGCGATGCTCGTCGCCGGCTTCGGTGAAGCGATGGCAGCACGGGTGGACACGGAGCGGACCGTGCTCGGCGACACCCGGGTACGCGGCGTCGTCGTGCGACCCGGACTCGTCTACGGCCGAGGGGGCAGCCTGGACATCCCCGCTCTCATCACGCGCGCCCGAGTCCGCGGACACGCCGGGCACTGGGGCCCCGGCACCACCACTCAGAGTTACATCCACATCGACGACCTCGCCGAGCTCTACTGCCTCGCCGTCGAGCACGCACCCCCAGGCGCGACCCTGCACGCGACGATCGACGACGTCACCCAACGGGAACTCGCGCGAGCCGTCAGTCGGATGATCGGCGCCGGCGACCACGCCGACGCCCTGACACTCGCCGACATGCTGGACATGAACACCGCAACACGCGTCGGCCTCTCCCTCGCAGGAGGACTCCCCGCGCCCCTGCGCCGCACCATCGCCAGCCGCCTGGCACCACCGCCGGGCATCGGATCGGGCATCAGCCTGGTCCTCAACAAGCGGCTGTCCTCCGCTAAGACCCGTCAGCTGATCGGCTGGACACCGACCCGGCGCGACATCCTCGACGACGTCGAGCACGGCTCCTACGCAGCCTGAGCCGGCCCGTACCTGCAGCGCGGTCGCAGCAGTGCTGCGCGAGACGTCGAGCGGGAGTTCGATCAACCCCCATGAGCACCGAGGAGCATCCGGCCCACGTGCCGGTCGGAGTAGGCCTGGCGGGTCTGCGAGAGGCGGCGGCCAACTGCCGCGCCTGTGAGTTGTGGGAGCCGGCGACGCAGACGGTGTTCGGGGAGGGGCCGGAGACCGCGCGGATCGTCTTCGTGGGCGAGCAGCCGGGCGACCAGGAGGACCGCAAGGGCGAGCCCTTCGTGGGGCCGGCCGGTCGTCTGCTCGACAGAGCGCTCGCCGACGCCGGGGTCGACCGGCGCCAGGCGTACGTGACGAACGCTGTGAAACATTTCAGGTTCAAGGCGGTCGGCAAGCGTCGGATCCACGCAACCCCTGGTCCCGAGCACATGCGGGCATGCCGCCCGTGGCTGGAGGCGGAGTTCGCCGTCCTGCAGCCCGAGGTTGTCGTCTGCCTGGGGGCGACGGCGGCGAAGGCGCTGATCTCGCCGTCCTTTCGGATCACCCGGGACCGCGGGCAGTTGATCCCCTGGACCCCTCCCGGGGCACCGCAGCCGACCGAGGACGACGACGAGGACGCCCCGCACCAGACCTGGATGCTGGCCACCACGCACCCTTCGGCGATCCTTCGGACGCCGGATGAAGCCCGCGCCGCCGCCTACGGCGCGTTGGTGGCGGATCTGACGGTGGTCGCGCACGCCCTCGCCTGAGCCGGAGAGCTTCCCGGCGTGGCCTCGACCCGATCCTCCTCACCGTGCGGAAGGTCCCAGCGTGAGCGGAACCGGCCGATACCGTACGGACGGGTAACGGAACCTCGGGAGGGCGACGTGCTGGAGTTCGACGGGCTCCACAAGAGCTTCGGTGACAACCACGTGCTCGACGGCGTGGGCTTCACCGTCGCGCCCGGCACGATGTTCGGCTTCTGCGGATCCAACGGAGCCGGCAAGACCACGACCATGCGCATCGCGATGGGTCTGGTCCGGCCGGACGCCGGCGCCGTCCGGTGGCAGGGCCACCACCTCGACCAGGAGATCCGCCGCCGCATCGGCTACATGCCGGAGGAGCGGGGTCTCTATCCCAAGATGAAGGTCGGCGAGCAGGTGACCTACTTCGCCCGGCTGCACGGACTGGACGCCGCGGCCGCCGCGCGGGCCTCGGAGGAGTGGGTGTCCCGGCTCGGGCTGGGCGAGCGCCGCGGTGACCCGGTGGAGAAGCTGTCGCTGGGCAACCAGCAGCGGGTGCAGTTGGCCGCCGCGCTGGTCAGCCGCCCCGAGGTGCTGATCCTCGACGAACCGTTCTCCGGGCTGGACCCGGTCGGGGTCGACTCCCTCGCCGAGGGGCTGCTGGACCAGGTCCGGCAGGGCGTCCCGGTCGTCTTCTCCAGCCACCAACTGGACCTGGTCGAGCGGTTGTGCGACTCGGTCGGCATCCTCGCCGGCGGTTCCATGGTGGCGACCGGCACGGTCGAGGAGCTGCGCCGCCGGGAGGCCGGGCGGTTGCTCAGGGTCGTCGTCCCGGATGCTGCTCACGGATGGGCGGCCGGCCTTCCCGGCGTCCGCGTGGTGTCCGAGCAGGCCGGTGACACCCTGCTGGAGCTGGCCCCCGGCACCGACGACCAGTCGGTGCTCGCCGCCGCCCTGCGGACCGGCCGGGTGCGGCACTTCGCCTGGCGGGAACCCACGCTGGTCGAGCTGTTCCGCGAGGTCGTCGCCGCTCCCGGTGCGCCCGAGGCGGTGGCCTCGTGACCGCGCCGGGGACGCCGGGCAGCGCCGCACTCGTCCGGCTCGTCGCGGGCCGCGAGGTGTCCACCCGGATCCGGGACAAGACCTTCCTCATCAGCTCGGCGGTGATCCTGCTGCTGGTCCTGGGCGCCGTGGCCTTCCAGGTGGTGATCGCCTCCGGGGCCGGCAAGGTCACCGTCGGTGTCGTCGGCGACCGGTCCGCGCTCCAGCCGGCCCTCCAGGCCGAGGGCAAGGCGGTCGGCGCCGACGTCACGGTCGTCGGGCTGGCCGGCGAGGCAGCCGCCCGCACGGCACTGGCTGCCGGGGACGTCGACGGGGCGCTGGTCGTGGGTTCCGGCGGGGCCCCGCGGCTGCTGGTGGAGCGGAAGGCCGACCCCCAGCTCACCGCGACCGTGCAGGGGGCGGTCGGTCAGCTGGCGATCGGGCGGCAGCTGGCCCAGGCGGGGATCGACCCGTTGGACGTGCCGCAGGTCGGCGTCACCGTGGTGAATCCGGGGACCGACCCCACCGGCGAGCGGACGGGCATCGCGATCGTCGGCATCATCGTCCTCTACACCCTGCTGATCCTGATGGGCCAGTTCGTCGCCCAGGGCGTCGTCGAGGAGAAGTCGACCCGGGTGGTCGAGCTGCTCTTGTCGACCATGCGGCCCTGGCAGCTACTGGCCGGGAAGATCATCGGGCTCGGGCTGCTCGGCCTCGCGCAGATCGTCGCCATCTCGGTGGTGGGGATCAGCGGTGCGCTCCTCTTCGACGTCGTGAGCCTCCCGGGCCAGCTGATCGGGACGGTGCTGACGGTGGTCGCCTGGTTCGTCCTCGGCTACGCCTTCTACGCCGCCGTCTTCGCCGCTGCGGCCTCGCTGGTCAGCCGGCAGGAGGACCTCGCCAGCGTGATCACGCCGATGACGGTCCTGCTGGTCATCGGCTTCTTCATCGCCCTCCAGTCGGCCGGCGACCCGTCCGGCTCGCTGGCCACGGTCACGTCCTACATCCCCGGCCTGTCCCCGCTGGTCATGCCGGTCCGCATGGCGGCCGGGGCCGCGGCCTGGTGGGAGGTCGTGCTCGCCGTCGTCCTGATGCTGGTCGCGATCGCGCTCGTGGTGCGGCTCGGCGGCCGCATCTACGCGGGGGCGCTGCTGCGTACCAGCGGCAAGACGAAGATCCGGGAGGCGTTGCGGGCCGAGCGCCTCTGACGGCGGTTCACGGCTCGGCGGACCGGGTAGCCGGGCCGCATGGCGATGCAGCTGGGTTACACGATGATGACGGAGCAGGCCGGGCCGAAGGATCTCGTCGGCCACGTGGCGGCCGCCGAGGCCGCGGGATTCGACTTCGCCGTCAGCAGCGACCACTACTTCCCGTGGCTGGACGAGATGGGCCACTCGCCCAACGCATGGGTCACGCTCGGGGCCGCGGCGCAGGCCACCAGCCGCATCCCGCTCATGACGTACGTGACCTGCCCGACGTTCCGGTACCACCCGACCGTGGTCGCCCAGCAGGCCGCGACGCTGCAACTGCTCTCCGACGGCCGGTTCACGCTCGGCCTGGGGGCGGGGGAGAACCTCAACGAGCACATCGTCGGCGGCGGGTGGCCCGGTGCCGACGTCCGCCAGGAGATGCTGGTGGAGGCGGTGCGGATCATCAGCGACCTCTTCGACGGCGGGTACACGAACTTCCGGGGTGAGCACTTCGACGTCGAGTCCGCGAAGCTCTGGGACCTCCCGGACAAGCGGGTGCCGATCGGGATCGCCGTCTCCGGCAAGCAGTCCTCCGAGATCGCCGGAGAGCACGCCGACGTGATGATCGCCGTCGAGCCGAAGGCCGAGCTCGGGGAGTACTTCGACGCGGCCGGCGGTGCCGGCAAGCCGCGGATCGGACAGATGCCGATCAGCTTCGGCACCGACCGGGACGCCGCGGTCACCCGGGCGCACTCGCTCTTCCGCTGGTTCGGCTTCGGCTGGAAGGTCAACGCCGAGCTGCCCGGGCCCATCGCCTTCGACTCGGCCGGCCAGTTCGTGCGGAAGGAGGACGTCGCCTCCTCCATCCCGTGCGGGGACGACGTCGACGCCGTCATCGCGGCCGCGAAGGCGTACGCCGACGCGGGCTTCACCCACCTCGCGCTGGTCCAGATCGGCGGTGATCAGCAGGCGCCGTTCATCGACTGGACCGAGACGTCCCTGATGCCGGCCTGGCGGGACGCGTTCGGCGGCAGCTGAACCGGCCGCACACCTTGGGGTGAGGTCACCCGGACGAGAGACGCGCGGGCGCCGTCCGCCAACGATCATCGGCGCATGCGGAAGGACCTCGAGGTGCGCCTACGGCGCCTGCGGACCTCGGTGGACGTCGATGAGCTTCTCGACCTCGGCTGCGATCTGGCCGACGCCGGGCGGCAGAGCGACGCCGAGTGGTGCTTCCGCCGTGCCGCCGATCTCGGTGAGCCCGTGGCGTTCTTCAACCTCGGCAACGCCCTCGCCGCCCAGGACCGGCTCGAGGAGGCGGTGGTCGCCTACGAGCAGGCACTCGCCGGCGGCGAGCCCGACGCCTGGCGGAATCTGGGCCGCGTGCTGGAGAGCCTCGGCGACCTCGCGGGTGCCATGCGGGCCTATCAGGGGGCGGCCGTGGCCGGCGATCTGCAGGGCGGGCTCCAGCTGGCCTTCCTGCTGCAGGAGCAGGGCGAGGCCGAGCCGGCGCTGGAAGTAGCCGAGATGCTGGCGGCCGCCGGTGACCAGGAGGCCGCGGCCGTGGTGGCCTGCTGGCGTTGGTGTGCCACCCGCGACCGGGCCCTCGAGCCGGCGCTCCGGGCCGGTGCCGACCACTTCCCCTCTGCCCGCGGGGACCTCGCGCAGCTGCTGCGGGACAGCGGCCGCCCGGTCGAGGCCCGGTTCGTGCTCGAGCGGGGGGCGAAGCGCGGCGACGCGGAGGTGTGGTTGCCCCTGGGCAACCTCTACAACGAGGAGATGGGCGACGTCGAGGCGGCCGAGGAGGCCTTCCGGAGCGGGATCTCCGCGGGCGACTTCTACTGCCACCACAACCTGGGCGTGCTGCTGGCCGATCGCGGGGACGTCGAAGGCGCGGTCGAGCAGTTCATGTTCGGTGCCGCCGCCGGTGACCCGATGGCCGCCTCCGCGCTGCGCGAGTTCGACCGCGGCTGAGCGGCCCCGCCAGGGCGCCGGGGCCGCACGACATGACCTCGTCACACAAGACCCGGATACTCGGGCCGTGTCCGAAGCCACTGTCGACGTCGCCGACCTCCGTTCCCCGGGCGGCACCCCCACCGATGACGCGGAGGGGCGGGCCGACGATGCGCCGCTCCGCGACGACATCAGGCTGCTCGGCCGTGTCCTGGGCGAGGTGATCGGGGAACAGGCCGGCGAGGATGTCCTCGAGCTCGTCGAGTCGACCCGCGTCGAGGCCTTCAAGGTCCGTCGGTCCGAGGTCGACCGGGAACAGCTGGCCGGCCGGCTGGCCGGCCTGGACGTCCGTGGCGCCAACCACGTCATCCGGGCGTTCAGCCACTTCTCGCTCCTGGCCAACCTGGCCGAGGACATCCATCACGAGCGCCGTCGCCGCTTCCACCGCCGGGAGGGCTCACCGCCGCAGAAGGGCAGCCTCGCGGCCACCTTCGAGCTGCTCGACGAGCAGCATCTCGACGCCGAGGTCGTCGCCCGCGAGCTGTCCGGGGCCCTGGTCTGCCCGGTGGTCACCGCCCACCCGACCGAGGTGCGGCGCAAGACGATCTCCCAGGTCCAGCGGCAGATCCACGCGCTCATCCGCCAGCGGGACCGAACTGCCCTCGGCGAGGGGGACGACGCCCAGTGGTCGGCCCAGCTGTGGCGCTCGGTGCTCACTCTCTGGCAGACGGCGCTGCTGCGGCTGTCCCGGCTCCGGCTCGAGGACGAGATCGACGAGGCGCTGCGCTACTACGAGCTGTCGCTGTTCGACGTCATCCCCGCCCTCAACACCGACCTGCGGCGGGCCCTGAACGAGCGCTGGCCGGACGCCGGTCTCCTCCAGCGGCCGATGCTGCTGCCCGGCTCGTGGATCGGGGGCGACCGCGACGGCAACCCCTTCGTGACCGCCGACGCGCTGCGCCGCGCGACCTCCCGCCAGGCCGAGACGGCACTGGGTCATTACCTCGACGAGCTCGAGCAGTTGCGCACCGAGCTGTCGATGTCCGACCGGCTGGTCCGGCCCACCGACGAGCTGTACGCGCTGGCCGAGCTCTCGCAGGACGACTCGCCGTTCCGCGCCGATGAGCCCTATCGCCGCGCGCTGGGCGGGATCTCCAACCGGCTCTGCGCCACGGCGCACCGGGTGCTCGGCCGGTACCCGCGCCGCGACCCGGCGGTCGAGCTGCCGGCGTACGACTCACCGGACGAGCTCCGGGGCGACCTCGACGTCGTCGATGCCTCGTTGCGCAGCCACGGTGCCGGTTCGCTGGCCGACGACCGGCTGCGCCGCCTCCGGGAGGCCGTCGAGGTGTTCGGTTTCCACCTGTCCGGGCTGGATCTGCGGCAGAACTCCGACGTGCACGAGCAGGTGGTGGGCGAGCTGCTGGCCTGGGCCGGCGCGTGCGAGGACTACTCCGCCCTCGACGAGGACGCCCGGGTGGAGCTGCTGGCCCGCGAGCTGACGATGCGGCGTCCATTGGTCCGCCCCGACGCCGAGCTCTCCGAGACCGCCCGGGGCGAGGTCGACGTGCTGCTCGCGGCGGCCGAGCAGGTGGCGCTGCTGGGCCCCCGCGCCATCCCGAACTACGTGATCAGCATGTGCGAGTCGGTCAGCGACGTCCTCGAGGTCGCCGTCCTGCTCAAGGAGGCCGGCCTGCTCGACCCGGCCGCGGAGGGCGGGCCGGCCTGCTCCATCGGCATCTCACCGTTGTTCGAGACCATCGACGACCTCAAGAACGCCGGCACCACCCTCGCCGCGATGCTCGACCAGCCGCTGTACCGCGCACTGCTGGACTCCCGCGGCGGCGTGCAGGAGGTCATGCTCGGCTACTCCGACAGCAACAAGGACGGCGGCTATCTCGCCGCCAACTGGGCCCTGTACCGGGCCGAGCTCGCGCTCGTCGACGTGGCGCGGGCCGGCGGCATCCGGCTACGGCTCTTCCACGGCCGCGGTGGCACCGTCGGCCGCGGCGGCGGCCCCAGCTACGAGGCGATCCGTGCGCAGCCGCCGGGGGCGGTCGCCGGGGCGCTGCGGATCACCGAGCAGGGCGAGGTCATCGCGGCGAAGTATGCCGATCCCGACCTGGCCCGCCGCAACCTGGAGGCGCTGGTCGCCGCCACGTTGGAGGCCACCCTGCTGGACGTGGAAGGTCTGGGGGATGACGCCGAACAGGCCTACGAGCTGCTCGACGGCCTCGCCGCGCGCGCCCAGCAGGCCTATCGCGCGCTGGTGCACGAGACGCCTGGGTTCGTCGACTGGTTCCGGGCCGCCACCCCGATCCGGGAACTCGGCGAGCTGAACATCGGCAGCCGGCCGCCCTCCCGCAAGGCCGGCGACAAGATCTCCGACCTGCGCGCCATCCCGTGGGTGTTCAGCTGGTCGCAGGCCCGGATCATGCTGCCGGGCTGGTACGGGACCGGGTCCGCGCTGGAATCCTGGGTGGACGGTGACGACGCCAGGCTGGCCCGTCTGCAGGACCTGCACCGGCGCTGGCCGTTCTTCCGGACGGTGCTGTCCAACATGGGCATGGTGCTAGCCAAGACCGACCTCGGGATCGCCGCCCACTACGCCGAGCTGGTCCCCGACGAGGACCTTCGTGCCCGCGTCTTCGACCAGATCACGGCCGAGCACGAGCGCACCTCGCGGATGCTGCTGGCGGTCACCGGCGATGACCACCTGCTGGCCGACAACCCGTCGCTGGCGCGCTCGATCCGCAACCGGTTCCCCTACCTGGAGCCGCTGCACCACCTGCAGGTCGAGATGCTCCGCCGCCGCCGGGGTGGGGACGACGACGAACTCGCCCGCCGCAACATCCAGCTGACCATCAACGGGATCGCGACGGCCCTGCGCAACAGCGGCTAGGGCCCTCCCCGCCCCGCTGAGGTGGGCCGCTCAGCGGGGGCGGGCAGTCGCGGCGCGGACCGCGGCGAGCAGCGCCGCCCGCTCGTGCAGGGTCGTCCGGGCTCGGCCGTACGTAGCACCGAGCGCGACCTCGGCCGCGTCGATGGCCCGCCAGTCGTCGAGCAGGACGGGCTCGGCGCCGCGCGTCACGAGGGTGTCCACGAGGTCGCCGATCGGGCCGCCGACCCGCAGCGTGCCGTCCTCGGCGTCGGCCAGGAGCGATGCGATGGTCTCGCGAGCGTCGTGCTTGTTGTGGCCGACGACGCCGCTGGGCCCGCGCTTGATCCAGCCGGCCACGTACTCGCCGGGGGAGGGCCGGCCGTCGCGCAGCACCCGCCCCACCTCGTTCGGGACGGTGCCTGACCGCTCGTCCACCGGCAACCCGGGGAGGGGCGTGCCGCGGTAGCCGACCGAGCGCACCACCAGGTCCGCCGGGAGCAGCTCGAGCTCACCGGTCCCGATCGCCCGGCCGTCAGCGTCCACCGCGGTCCGTTCGACCTCGACGGCGGTGACCCGGTCCTCCCCGAGGAACCGGACCGGACGCCGGAAGAAGCGCAGCCACAGCCGGGTGCGGCCCGGCTCCGGCACGTGGTCGGCCCAGCCGCGCAGGACGGCGAGGTTGCGGGTGGCGTTCCGGTCGTCGGCGGCACGCTCCTCGGCACCCGGGTCGAGCTCCATCTCGGCGGGGTCCATCAGCACCGTGGCGCCGGCCAGCTCGCCGAGCTCGCGCAGCTCCTGGGTGGTGAAGGTGGCCTGCGCCGGGCCCCGGCGGCCGAGCACGGTGATCTCCTCGACCGGAGCGGCGGCCAGCGCGTCGAGCACGTGCTGCGGCATCTCGGTGGGCTCGAGCTCGTCCGGCGTCCGGGCGAGCACGCGACCGATGTCCAGGGCGACGTTGCCGACGCCGACCACGACCACTGACCGCACGCCGGTCAGGGCCGCCTCCACCCGCTCACGGTCGGCGTCCGGGTGCCCGGTGTACCAGGCGACGAGTTCGGTGGCGGCCAGGCTGCCCGGCAGGTCCTCGCCCTCGACACCGAGGTGCCGGTCCAGCGAGGCGCCGTAGGTGTAGACGACCGCGTCCACGTGCCGACGCAGCTCGTCGAGCGAGACGTCGACGCCGATGTCGACGTTGCCGACGAAGCGGACCAGGGGGTGGTCCAGGGTCCGGTGGAGGGTGTCGCGGATGGCTCGCATCTTGGGGTGGTCCGGCGCGATGCCGTGCCGGACCAGTCCGAACGGCGTCGGGAGCCGGTCGATCAGGTCGACGGCCACCGGGACGGCGGTCTGGCGGGTGAGCGCCTCGGCGGCGTAGATGCCCGCCGGACCCGCGCCGATCACCGCCACCCGCAGGGGTCTGCCGGCGCACGGGGGAGGGGACGCACCGTCGACCGACACGACTGGCATCCTCACCCGGCAGCGGCCTGCGCACCAGCGTGTCGGGCCGGTTCGTCCGAAGTCCGCCCCCAGGAGGCCCCGTGTCCGTCGTCGTCGTCGCCACCATCCGCCCGTTGCCCCACGAGGTGGACGCCGTGCGCACGGCGATTCTCGCCGCCGTGCCGCGGGTGCACGCCGAGCCCGGCTGCGAGCTCTACGCGATGCACGAGGCCGACGGGACGTTCGTCATGGTCGAGCGCTGGGAGAGCCCCGATGCGCTGCGCGTGCACGGCAAGGCCGAGGCACTGACCACCCTGGGTCAGCGGCTGGCGGGGCGGCTCACCGGGGCGCCGGAGGTGCGCCGGCTGACGCCAGTGCCGGCAGGGGACGCCGTCAAGGGAACCGTGTAGGCGAGGGAGGTCAGCCGCAGGATGTGTCGTGGTCGAGACCGCTCTGCACGTACTGCGCGAGGGCGACCCGGCCACCGGGCGCGAGCGGGGCCGACTTGCAGAGCGCCGCCGCCGAGGTCGCGGACGTCGACCCCGACGCCAGCCAGCTGTTCTTCTTGGCCAGGTTGCTGGTCGTCGGAACGCTGCCGACGATCTGCCCCCACTGGGACCCGGTCGAGTAGATGCCGACTGTGGCGCTCTGTGGCGCGCTCGTCAGGTACGCCGTCATTCCTTCGAGCGCGGCGCGATTGCGTGCCTGTGCTGCTGCCTTGAGCGCGGTGGTGGAGCCGGTCTGCCACGAGTTGTCCGTCTCCACGTCCAGCCACCACCGGTAGCTCGACGGGAGGCTGCTGAGGTGGGCCGCGGTGGCGGCCGGCTTGAAGAAGGAGACGACGCTGTTGTGCGCCCGCTCCCACCCGTACTGCCACGAGCAGGCCTGGTCGTTGGCGCCTCTGCAGGTGCCGTAGGGCGTGCTGCCTGCCTTCGGCCAGGTCCCGACCGTGGGCGTCACCTGGCCCGGGTTGGCGGTGTTCAGGTAGAGCTGCGCCTTGGGCTGTGCCGCGACCGCGCCCGAGGACTTCGAGGCCCAGGTGAGCTGCTGTGACAGGCAGGTGTTGGCCGACGTCGCGATGCCGCCGTTGACGCCGACGATGCCGAACGCGCGGGCTGCCGGAAGCGTCGTGCCGCACTGTGGATAGGAGACGTCGAAGCCGACCGTGGTGGTGGCCGCGGAGGCCACGCCCGGCAGGGCCAGCACTGCGGCCGCGACGGCGAGCGCCACGACGACGACCGGGCGCAGGAGATTCCTCATCGGCGGCGAAGGTACACGGCGATCCTGGTCAGGCGTACGTTTCCCCGGACGGCGGACAGCTCAGGTGGCCTGGCAGGTCGGGCACCAGTAGAGGTTGCGGCCGGCCATCTCCTCCGTGCGGACCTCCGTGCCGCAGACCCGGCAGGGCAGGCCGGTGCGCCGGTAGACGTAGTGCGCATGGTCCCGCTCCACCGGCCCGCGACGGCGCGAGCGGTGCTCGGGCCGTGTCGTCACGATGCGGCCCAGCCGCACCCCGGCGCGCATCAGGGCGCCCAGGTCTGCCCACATCCGGGCCCACTCGTGGTCGTCGAGGCTGCGGCCGGGCCGGAACGGGGAGACGCCGTGCCGGAACAGCAACTCGGCCCGATAGACGTTGCCCACGCCCGCGAGCACCGACTGGTCCATGAGCAGTGCGCCGATCGGCGTCCGGCTGGCGGTGATCCGGCGGAGGGCCCGGCCACCGTCGGCGCCCCGGCGCAGGGGATCAGGGCCGAGCCGGGCGAGGATCGCGTCCACGTCGGGAGCGGTCACGACCTCGCATGCGGTGGGCCCGCGCAGATCGGTCCAGACGCCGGCGCCGTCGGGACCGTCGGCCTCCCAGCGCATGCGCAGGGCGCCACGCACCGGAGGTGGCGTGCCGATCCCCCCGGCGTAGGCGCCGTAGAGGCCGAGGTGGACGTGCAGGATGTCGCCGCCGAAGCCCGCGAACAGGTGCTTGCCGTACGAGCGGACGCGGTCCAGCACGCGGCCGTCCAGGAGGGCGGCGCCCGCGGCGAAGCGGCCCTGCGGGCTCGTCACATGGACCGGCCGCCCCGCGAACAGCAGGGACTGGTCACGGGCCAGGCGGAAGAGGGTGTGTCCTTCAGGCACCGGCGGAGCGTAGGCCCGTCCCGCCGGTCACCTCGAGCGGCCTGGGGCCCGTCAGCGGTCGGCGGTCTGCAGGCCGAAGTGCGGGCGGTCTTCCTCTGCCACGAGGTCGACGGTCTCGGGGTGCTGCTGGATGTAGTGCCGGACGAAGGAGCAGTAGGGGAGCACGTGCAGGCCGCGTTCACGGGCGGCGTTCAGGACGCCGGCTACCAGCGCCGTCCCGATGCCACGTCCGCCGACGCCAGGATCGACCTCGGTATGCGGAAGGGTCATCACGCCGGCGTCGACGTGGTAGCTGGCAAGGCCGACGACGTGGTCGCCGTCCCGGATCTCGAACCGTCCACGCTCTGGAACGTCCACGACCGTCGTGTCCATGGGCCCTCGTCCACCTTTCGTTCCCCCGGCGCCATTGCTGGAGGCCGATATGCGTACTGAACGGTAACGCGTGCCGGCCCGAATGGGCCTTCACTCGCGTGACGAGCCGCACGCGCGGGTTGCTGTGAGGTGCAACGACATGATGCGCCCGACAGTTCCGATCCGCTCCCGTGCCACGGCTGCCGGCCGGAGGAGAAGGTCGGTCCCGCGGCGATCAGCTCGCGGCCGGCTCGGCGCTCGGTCCGGCCACCCCGCCGGTGCACGGGAGGATGCGATCCGCGTCCGGGTCGGGCGCCGGCAGGGCGGCCGCGTCAGTGATGTGCACCGGCCGCGGCCGTCGCGGCTGACGGCTGCCGGAGCCGCCGCCGCGGTGCGGGTAGACCAGGACGCCGTTGACCGGATCGGGGACGGCGTCGAGCGCGGCGAGCAGCACCGGAGCCTGCCGGAACCCGTCCCGCTGGTGCTCGTCGGCGAAGGCCAACTCCAGCACCACACCCCACCGGTGCTCGTGCTCGTCCCAGAAGACGGCACCGCCGGTGACCGCCGCCTCGATGAGCCGGTCGTGCCATGCATGCGCCCATGCGGCGGCGGGGATCCCACCGTCGAACACCTCGACCGTGATCCAGTTCACAGTGGTCCCGACGCTACGCCCGCGGTCCCCGGCGAACCAGAGCCCGACCGGACGTTCCACGGCTGCGTGCGGGGGTATCCCGGCCTGGCGGAAGCGGAGGACCTGGCTGCGCACGGGCGACCCCAGGGGATCTGATGGCCCGCAGCGACCTCAGCGCAGACGACGACAGCACCGACGCGACCCGGTCGTTCACCCGGCCGTTGCGCGAACCCGCCGACCTCGACCCGCTGCTCGAGCGGATCGGCGATGCGGGGATCGTCGCGATCGGGGAGGCGAGCCACGGCACGCACGAGTACTACGCCTGGCGGGGCGCCCTGACCCGCCGGCTCATCGAGGAACGCGGCTTCGGCTTCGTCGCGGTCGAGGGGGACTGGCCGGACTGTTACCGGGTCAACCGCAGCGTGAAACTGCGGGAGGGGGCCGACGAGGATCCGCGCGACGCACTCGACGCCTTCGCTCGCTGGCCGACCTGGATGTGGGCCAACGACGACGTCGTCGACTTCTGCCGCTGGCTGAAGGGGTTCAACGCCGCCCGCCCGGCCGAGGAACGGGTCGGCTTCTACGGCCTGGACGTCTACAGCCTGTGGGACTCGATGCACGAGCTGATCGACTGGCTGAGCGAGAACGAGCCGCAGCACGTCCCCCGGGCGATCGAGGCGCTGCGCTGTTTCGAGCCGTACGGCGAGGACGGCGCGGAGTACGCCTTCGCCAGCCGGTTCGCGCCGGCCTCGTGCGAGCAGGCGGTCATCGATCTGCTGCGGCACCTCATGGAGGAACGCAGCGCCACCATGGCCGAGGGGGATCCGGAGGACCGCTTCTCGGCCGAGCAGAACGCCACCGTGGTCGCCGACGCCGAGCTCTACTACCGCACGATGGTGCAGAGCAACGCGGAGTCGTGGAACGTCCGCGACACCCACATGGTCGACACGCTCGACCGGCTGCTGGAATTCGCCGGGAGCAAGGCCGTCGTCTGGGAGCACAACACCCACATCGGGGACGCCCGGGCGACCGACATGGCCGCGGCCGGCATGGTCAACGTCGGTCAGCTGCTGCGCGAGCGCCACGGCACCGACGACGTCGTCCTGGTCGGATTCGGCGGTTACCGGGGCGGAGTCATCGCCGGGGTGGAGTGGGGAGCCCAGATGGAGCGGCTACCCGTCCCGCCGGCCCGCTCGGGCAGCGTCGAGTCGGTCCTGCACCGTCTGATCGGGGAGGACACGCTCGTCGTCGTCCCGGCCGAGGGAGGGCCCGACTGGCTCAGGAGGTGGCTGGATCACCGAGCCATCGGCGTCGTCTACCGGCCCGAGCGCGAGCAGTGGGGCAACTACGTGGCGACCGTGCTCGGTCGGCGCTACGACGCCTTTCTCTACGTGCAGGACACGTCGCCGCTGCAACCGCTGCACATGGAGCGCCCCGAGGAGTACGTCCCGAAGCTCGCCCACGCGGTCTGATCGCTTCCGCCAGGGGCCCAGCGGGTAGGAGCTCGACCATGACGATCACTGCGGAGAGGTCCGGCGAGTTCCGTCTCGGCGACCGCCTGGCCAATCGCCTCGGCTACGGCACGATGCGATTGACGGGGCCGGACGCGGCGGGGCGGCCGCCGCCGGACCGCAGGACCGCCATGGGCGTCCTGCGCCGGGCCGTGGAGCTGGGCATCGATCACATCGACACCGGCGACTACGAAGGTCCGGGCAGGATGACCGACCTGATCCGGAAGGCACTGCATCCCTATCCGCTCGAACTGACCATCGTCACGAGTGTCGGTGCGCGGTGGACGTCCGAGGGCCGTTGGGTGCCGGGGCTGTCGGCCGAGGAGCTGCGCCGCACGGTTCAGGACAATCTCGACCACCTTGCCGTCGACGTGCTGGACGTGGTGAACCTGCGCCTGCCCGGGTTCGGCGAACCGGTCGAGCGGTCGCTGGCCGAGCCGATGGAGACCCTCGCCGAGCTGCAGCAGCAGGGGCTCATCCGGCATCTGGGGGTGAGCAACGTGACGACCCAGGAGTTCGCCGAGGCACATGCGATCGCCCCGGTGGTGTGCGTGCAGAACCACTACAACCTGGCGCACCGGCACGACGACCCGCTGGTCGACGTGCTGGCCCGCGCGGGCATCGCCTTCGTGGCGTGCTCCCCGCTCGGCGGGTTCCCCCCGATCGAGGCGCCGGCTCTGAAGCGGGTCGCCGTGGTATTGGAGACGACGGAGCCGGAGGTGGCTCTGACCTGGCTGCTGGCCCGCTCGCCCAACATCCTGCCCATCGCCAGCACGAGGTCGATCGCCCACCTGGAGCAGAACCTGGAGGCGGGGGCGCGGGTGCTCGGACCGGTCGAGCTCGAGGAGCTCGACAACATCGGCGGCGTCGTCGAGCCCGAGGAAGGCGTCTGATCCTGTTGTCCTGACGTGCTCGGTCAGGGACGAGGGTTCGTCCGCGTCCAGCCGCGCTCGTCCCGTCGGGCGCCTTGGGCCGCCCGACAGCGGCGGCACACGGCATGGACGGCCTCCGCGTGCCGCCCCGACTCCGGCTGGACGTCCGCCCACCCGACATGCGGGAAGCGGGCCAGCCGGGACTTGCTCAGCGACAGCCCGCAGACCGTCTCGTTGCGCCCGCGCTCCCACGCATGCACCTCGCCGGCGGGGTACCGGATTCCGTCGTCGGGATCGACCCACTGGCCCGCCGCCGCGACCGCTGCGTTGTGTACTGCCATGAGTGGGCCGATACCCAGGCGCCGGCAGGCGACCCCCGTCGAAAGCGGTGCCCCGCTCCTTGGTGACCTGAGCGGCCAGGCAGGCCGGGGTCAGCCTGCCGTGGGCACCAGTTCGGCGACCAGCCCGCGGACCCGGGCTTCGATCTCGTCGCGGATCGGCCGCACCGCCTCCATCCCCTTGCCGGCCGGGTCCTCGAGCGCCCAGTCCAGGTAGCGCTTGCCGGGAAAGATCGGGCAGGCGTCGCCGCAACCCATGGTGATCACGACGTCGGAGGCTTCGACGGCGTCCGTCGTGAGCACCTTCGGCTGGTGGTCGGAGATGTCGATGCCGACTTCGGCCATGGCCTCCACGGCCGACGGGTTCACCTGCTCCGCAGGGATGGAGCCGGCGGAACGGACCTCGACGGCGTCGCCGGCCAGGTGGGTGAGCCATCCGGCGGCCATCTGGGAACGTCCGGCGTTGTGCACGCAGACGAACAGCACGCTGGGCTTGTCGGACACGGGATGCCTTTCGATTGGCCTGCTCACGGTAGTCAGGAGGGGGCCGGTGCGATCCTCCTCGGACCGCCGTCGTCTCGCTCCCCACCCGGCTAGCGAGTCCCCTCCTTGCACAGCGCGGTCAGCGCGACCGCGATAACGGTCAGTTCGCCTGCGACCGACATCACCCCGAGCGGTTCGAGCCAGTTGCCGACGTCGTCGGCCAGCATCGGGAAAGCGACCATCCGAGTGGCGGCGTACCCGACGACGGCGAGCCCGCAGGTGAGCATGGCCAGCGCGTAAAGGCCGGCGGAGTCGCGGATCAGTGCGGCGAGGCCGATCGCCAGGCAGCCGACGGTGAGCACGACGAAGAGCACGCCCATGTACGGGGCCTCGTCCAAGTGGGGGGCGATCACCGGGACGTGTGCCCCGGCGACGAGGACGGCGGCCGCGGCCAGGACCGGCCGCAGCGGGCTATGCAGCGGGCGGAGCGCGAAGGAGCGGAAGCCGGCCGGCTCCGCCTGGATGGTCACGGGTCGGGTGGCGGTCATGGGGAGGCTCCCGTCAGAACGGCGTAGACGACGGTGTTGTGGAGGTAGTTGCGGGTGGTGGAGTCGAATGGGCCGCCGCAGGTGATCAGCCGGAGCTCGGCGTCGTCGGTGTTGCCGTAAACGGCGAGGGTGGGGAAGTGGTCCTTGGGGACGCTGGTCACCCGGGTCACGCGGAAGGCCGCCAGGGTGTGGTCGGCGCGGGAGACGGTCACGGTGTCCCCCGGGCGCAACGCGCCCAGATCGAAGAACACGCCCGGGCCGAACTCGGCCGAGTCGACGTGGCCGAGGAGCACCGCCGGGCCCCGCGCGCCGGGCGTCGGGGAGTAGCGGTACCAGCCGGCCGTGGAGTCCCGGACCAGCGGCGGAACCTGGATGGTGCCGTCGGGGTTCTGGCCGAGCTGGAGCAGGTCGGAGGAGACGCCGATGGCAGGGATGTCCACGTGGGTGGGTTCGGCCGGGGGCAGCGGGGGAACCGCGCCCGGCGCCGGCTTCTCCCCGGGCGCCGGGCTCGGCGTTTCCGCAGCCTCCGGCGCGGCCGTCACCGACGCCCACCCGCCGCTGGCGGTAGCGGCCGGCTGCGGGGCGTGGACCTGGGAGGCCAGCCCTCCAGCGATGGCCGCTGCGCCGCCGAGCACGAGCAGCGCGGCGGTGAGGACGGCAAGCCGCCGCACACGCCGGCCGTGCCGCTCGTGCTCGATCATCGCGATCAGCTCTCGGTCAGCGCTCGCCGCTGGTGCGCCGGCGCATCAACGCGACGCCGGCCATCGCGCCCGCGGCCACCAGCGCGGCCCCGCCGGCGATCAGCCCCTCGTGCTGCAGCCCGGCGGTGCTCCCGCCGCCGGTGGCTGCGGCGCCGTTGGGCATGGAGGACATCTGCGAGGCGGTGATGGTGCCGCAGAGCGCGGGGGAGGTCGCGGCCAGGGGCAGGGACGGCACCAGGTCGCTGGGCTCGCTCTGCGCGGCCTGCGGCAGCTTCGACGGGTCCAGACCGTGGACGACGACGACGGCCGTGCCGGTCTTGACCGAGTCGAGGGTCTTGGTGTCCAGCTGGAAGCTGCGCTGGTAGTCGAACGAGGCACCCGAAGGGGCCACGGTCAGCGTCGTTGCGGCCGCCGGGCTGGTGTCCCCTGACGTCGAGAGGGTCGCGCCGATGGCGCCGTAGGCAGGGGCGCCCTCGGTGGTGCTGATGACGCCGTCCTTGCTGGTGTCGGCGGACATGTCCGGGCACTGGCCCTTGGCGCCGATGTGAATGTGCTGCACGTGCGGATAGGGCTTGCCGTTGAAGCTGGCAGCCAGCCCGGACACGTGCTCGGTGACGGTCGCGGTGGAGCCGTCGACGGTGAGCATGAAGCTGCCCGAGGCGCCGGAGCCGTTGATCGGGTTCAGCTGGGCCTGATAGGAGGTGCCGGCGGCGGCGGCGACGCCGGGCACGGCCAGCAGGCCAATGCCCATGGCGACCGACGATGCTGCCAGCAGGGATGCCTTCTTCACTGGTGCCTCCGGGGGTTCGCACCGGGGCGGTCCCGGTCGCTGGTGTTGCTGCCTGTGGTTCGGAGGCAAGGGACGTGTGGCTTGCTCGTGCGAAGAATTCCTGGAAGGCGGCCGATGCCCCCGACGAGGACTCCGCGGGAGGGAGCCGGGCGCCGAAGGCGCAGGGATCAGCTGCCGACCGGGATGGTCACCAGCGGCGCGGTGGTCGGCTGGGGTGAGCCTCCCGCGGGTTCCACGGTGACGCCGACCGAGTCACCCGGCCCGACCGCCGGCACGAGGACCTGGGCGCTTTTCCCGCGCCCGAGCAGGCCGGCCGACCTCGCGTGGCCTGGAGACATGACCCACAGCTGATAGGTGCGAGCCGACGCGACCGAGGGCAGGTCGCTGGCGAGGAAGACCGCCTGCCCGTGCGACTCGACGACGGTGCCGCGACCACCCGAGGCGAGGTCGGCTGTCGTCACCGCGCGGCCCGGGTCGTTGAGCACCGAGGTGATCTCGGCGACCAGTTGCCGCTGCTCATCCAGCTGGTGCTGGCGCTGCACCAGCAGCACGCCCAGGCTGACGACGGCGATCAGCAGCGCGGCGGCGGCGATCTGCAGCGGCGTTCCGGCCCACCACCAGCGACTGCGCCCGCGGGAGTCACCGGGGCCGAGGACGGGCGGCAGCTGGCGGGTGCGGCGCACGTCGGCGAGGACGCGCGCGCGCAGCGCGGGCGGCGGCGGTTCTGCCGCGGCGTCGGCCATTCTGGTCAACGCCGCGCGCAGCTCGATGACCTCCTGGGCGCAGGCGGGGCAGTCGGCGAGGTGCTGCTCGACCTCTTCGCGCTCGGCGGGGGGGAGCGCGTCGGCGGCGTAGGCGCCGGTCGAGGTGTGGATGTCCGGGCTCACCGGGTCACCCCCAGGCAGTCACGCAGCCGGATCAAACCGTCGCGCATCCTCGTCTTCACCGTGCCCAACGGGGCACCGAGCAACGTGGCGACCTCCGGATAGGTGTATCCGCCGTAAAAGGCCAGTGTGACCGACTCGCGCTGCAGCTCGGTCAGCGTGCCCAGGCAGTGGTGCACCTGCTGTTGCTCCAGCCGCAGCTCGACCTCCTCGGCGACCTCGTCGAAGACCCGCACCTGCTCGCGCGCGGCGACGGTGTCCTCCCGGTCGTGCGTGGCCTGTGCGGAGCGGACCCGGTCCACCGCGCGCCGGTGCGCCATCGTCAGGATCCAGGTGCGGGCGCTGCCCTTGCGCGCATCGAAACGGGTGGCCGTGCGCCACACCTCAACGAACACCTCCTGGGTGACCTCCTCGGCCTGGGCGGGGTCGCGCAGCACCCGTCGGATCAGGCCGAACACCGCGCCGGACACATCGTCGTACAGCCGCTCGAAGGCCGACTCATCACCGTGCGCCACCCGCCGTACCACGGCCTCGAGGGTGTTGTCCGGCTCGGACGCGATGACGGCGTCGTGTCGGCTGCGGCGCCGTAGCGGGCGCACGTCAGCGGCCACGGTCGCCTCCCCCCGTCGTCCGGCGGCTCATCATCACCTGGTGACCGCGCGGCGGCCAGGGCACCCGCGCGTTCGGGTCACTCATCGCCGGTCCAGCAGCCGAGCACGTCGGAGGCGACCTCGACGGCCAGGTCGCTGCGCCGCTGGTCGGTCGCGCCGAACCTGTCCGGGAGACCGGTCGTGTCGACGGTCAGGATCTGGTTGTCCTTCAGGACGACGGCCAGGCCGCGGCTGCTGCCGTATGCCTGCTGGCCGAGACCGGCCAGGGATTGCGCCGCCCCGTCCTGCGACCGCGTCACCGCCAGATGCGCGCGGGCCGCACCGGCGTCCGGGAAGACCCGGTCGGAGAGGCTCATCTCACCCATCGGCAGCGAGTAGCGGCAGGTATAGACGTCATCGACCCAGCTGTCGTGGGTCGCCGGCGGGGTCTCGAGCCGCAGCGCCTGCTGGACCTTGCCCTTGATGTCCTCGCTGCAGATCATCTTCGCCGTCGCCGGGACCTGCGGAGCCACCGCTTCCCCGCCGTGCGCCTGTGCGGTCGTCGTCGGTACCGACGTGGCCGTGCTCGAGGCCGCGCAGGCGGCCAGGGCCAGCAACGGGGCGACAAGCAGGGCACGGGTGGCGCGTGGCATGGCGATCTCCAGAGGAGCCGGACGACATCACCTCCCCTTCGGAGCGCGACCCCGGCCGGATGGGTCATCCGCTGCGCCACTCGTCAGGCGGGATGCGGCCGTCCTCACAAGCCGGACCAATCCGCGCGGGGAAGCGCGCCGAATGACCGGCGGCCACACCCACGTCGTGGCCGTACCAGTGCACCAACCATGCGTGCGAGGTCGGGAGGACTCTTCATGGCAAGCACCACCCCCGCCGTCGGCCGGGGACTGAACAAGGTCGTCGCCTCTGTGTTCGGAGCGGTCTACCTGCTGGTGGGGCTGCTCGGCTTCACCGTCAGCGGCGGGCACCCGGCCGCTGGCCACATGGGTGGCCTGCTGCTGGGCATCTTCATGGTCAACATCCTGCACAACGTGGTGCACCTGCTCATCGGGGCCGTCCTGCTGATAGCCGGCCTGCGCGGCAGTGAACGGACCGCGGCCACCGCCGACGCGGTCGTCGGCGGTGCCTATCTGCTGGTGTTCATCTACGGCCTGGTGGTCCCGCTCTCCTCGGCGGCCAACTTCGTCGCGCTCAACTCCGCGGACAACGTGCTGCACGTGCTCTCCGCGGTGCTGCTCGGCGTGGTCGGCCTGATCGGCCTCCGCGGGCGGCGCGCCGATCTGCCGGCCTGAGTGCCACGTCGGCCTTGACCTGCGGGCTCAGTCCCCTGTCAGGGCGGCGGACACCGCCGTCCGGCAGGGGGCTTCCTCAGGCGACGCCGCGCGATGGTCACGGTGACTGATTGCTGAGGGGATGGCGTGGCCTGCGCCGTCCATTCGGGGGAGATCAGCGCAGTCCGCGATCCCCGGCCCGTCCCTTGCGCTGGCGCAGCTCGATGTCGACGGGCAGCGTCGGGTCGTCGACGGCCTGGCGGGCATGGGTCACGACCGTCCCCTCGAGCGCACTGCGGACGGCGGCGATGTCGGCGTAGTCGGCCAGGTTGACGGCGAGGGTGAGCTTCTTTCCGCGGCGTTCGCGCAGCGCGGCGGTGGCCCGGGTGACGCCGCGGAGGCTCTCGGCCTCCTGGGCTACGGCGTCGGTGAGGGCGCCGCTGTGCACGAGTGTGACTCCCTCCCGGCCGTCGACGGTGAGATCGAGGCGGCTGGCCCGGTCGGTTCGAAGCTGGTCGAGCAGCCACCGCAGCGCGAGCACCGCCACGACCAGGCACACCGCGGCCACCGCCCACCAGAACCAGTTCGTCGTCCGGGCGAAGTCGCGGACGCCGGCGGGGAGCACGCGACGGTCCGAGTGCCCGTGGAAGGCACCGGCGCCGGCGGCGATGCCCAGCCCACCGGCTGCCAGGAGGAGCGCGCCGATGAGTCCCAGGAGGACCCGGTTGAGCACGTCCACGCGGGGGTTCATCGGCTGCCCTTCGAGGAGACGGTGACGCGGGAGCGAAGGGAATCGGCCAGATCGAGCTCGCCGAGCCGCTCGGAGATGACGTCGGCGATCCGGGTGGACAAGTCCCCGGGATCGCGCAGCCCGGTAGCTGCTATCACCTTCACTCTGCGGCGCCGGGCCTTGGCTCGCGCGGACCTCACGCCATCGACCCGGCCGGCCTCGATGGACAGGGCCCGCTCCAGCCCGGAGCGGGACGCGGTCACCGCGACGCCGTCGGTGCGGCCAGGCAGGCGCAGCGCACCCGGCCGGCCGCGCCGCAGCGCGCAGAACAGGAAGACCAGCCCCAGCAGGATCAACCCCACGCACACTGCGCGCACGATCCCGGTATTGAAACTCTGCATCCGCAGCCAGGCGGCCCACCGCGAGGCGGGGACGAGGAAAGGTGGTCGCTGCAGCTGCACGAGCACGATGTCGAGGGCCGCGAGCAGCCCGCCGAGGAACAGTGCGAGCGCCAGCAGCGTGGCCAGGACGCGGTTGATCACCTGCACGGGGAACTCCTCACTGGACGCGACGGGAAGGGGTCGGGGGGGTGGCGAAGCTGACGACCTCGAGGTCGACCTGGGCCACCTGCACGCCCGCCATGCGGTCGACGTCCTCGCGGATGGCGGCGCGCAGCCGATCGGCAACGACGTGGACGGAGTTCGGCCAGGCGATCGTGACCGTCGCCCGCACCGTTGCTGCGTGTCCGTCCACCCGCGCGGTGACAGCAGCCTCGGTGTCCGGACGCGCCTCGCCGATCTTGACACCGAGCAACCGGCGGGGGGCCGCGCCGGCGCCGTCCACACGGGTGACGGCGTAGCCCGCGACCCGCTCGACCACTTTCTCCGCCACGGTCAGCGTGCCGCGCTCCTCGGGGTCGGGCAGCGCCGTGGCACCTCCGGAGGAGAGCGGAGCGGCGTGCCGGACCGACTCGGCGGTGTCGAGGTCCGCGGTCACTGCGAGCCACGGCGGGAGCCGCCGCCCAAGTACGGGGTCAGGTCCAGCTGGCCGGATATGGCCTTGCCGACCAGGAAACCGGCGGCACCGAGCGCGGCGACGCCGAGGAAGGCGCCGAAGCCACCCACCACCCAGGTGATGCCGAGCAGCAAGCCGGTGAACAGACCCACCACGGTGGGGGGCATGGCAACCTCCGGAAGAGGACGGACGGACGGGTCAAAGGACGCGGGGCGGGGCGGGATGTCGCCAGCGCCGAAGCCGGATGCGGCAATAGGCGGGGATTCGGGCAAGGCCACGGGGCCGGCGGATGAAGCGGACCTCGTCCGCGGCCGGCGGAGAGGCTGGGAACGAGGTCGGACCGCGCCGGCAGGAGCGGACCACCCGGATGAACTCCTCCGGATCGCCGCCCAGGTCGGGGTGGGTCCGGCGCAGCGCCTCGCGGCGTTGCCGCCGCGCCTCCCGGTCGGCCGGCCGGTCCACCGGTCACCGACCTGGGTCGGCGGAGGGCAGGGCCAGGGTCTCTTCGCCGGGAAGGCGGATGTCGGCCACGTGGATGTCGACCCGGCGTCCACCGGCGAGCGGGGTCACCGCCGCACGCACCTGGTCGGCGAGCGCTATCAGCGGGACCCCCCAAGCGGCGACCACGCTGAGCAGCACGCGGTCCTCCTCGAGCCGGACGCCCTCGACCCGGCGTCCCGGCAGAAAGGTCGCCACCTGTACTGGCCCGCCGCCATAGAGGTCTGCGACGGCGGGGCAGCGGCGTGCCGCGGAGGCGATGGCGTCCGCGGCTGCGCCGATGTCCGCGCCGGGCCCCGGAGCCGCGGCTGGAACCAGCCGGGTCACTGGACCCGGGCCGGCTCCTGCTGCTGGCCGGAGTCGTCGCTGGGCAGGTGGATGTCATTGACGGCGATGTTGACCTCGGTGACCTGAAGCCCGGTCATGCCCTCGATGGTGGAGATGACGCTGCGCCGGATGGACCGGGCGACCTCCGCGATCGGCGCGCCGTACTCCGTGACGACGTCGAGGTCGACAGCCGCCTGCTTCTCCCCGACCTCCACCGCCACGCCCTGGCCGACCGACTGGGAGGCGCCGGGAATGCGATTTGCCAGTGCACCGAAGGCACGCGCCGCGCCGCCGCCGAGCGCGTACACCCCGGCCACCTCGCGGGCAGCCAGCGCGGCGATCTTCTGCACGACGCCGTCGGCGATCGTGGTATTGCCCTGCGAGGTCTGCAGCGTCGACGGGCTGGCTGGGGCCACCGTGCTCGACGACGAAGAGTCTGCCGGCGAGGTGCTGGAGGGGGAGCTGGCGCCGGGCTGGGTCATGAGGTTCCTCCCGAGAGGGTGCGGGGTACCGCGGATCTTGAAGGAGTGAGATCGGAGATGCTCGACGTGCGGCGACCCTTGCCAATCCTCCACCTAATTGGACACCACACAACGGAAATGGTTACCGGCCGCGTGACGAGCTCGGTGGGCTCCCGCTCACAGCGACCCCGCTGGTGACCGCGGTGGAGGTGGCCAGTGGACCCGGGGGAGCAGTACCTGACCGAGCGCGCCGCCGGGCGCGACGAGCAGGCTTTCGCTGAGCTGGTACGCCGTCATCAAGACCAGCTGTACCGGGTGGCGCTGCGGATGACCGATGACCCAGGCGCGCTGATCGACCTGCGTCGGCGGATCGGCACCGATCTGCACCGCCACACGGGCCTGACCAGCGGCACCATCGACGTCAACGTGATCGACGTGCACCCGCCCCACGGAACCTGACAGTTCGCCAGGGCCTTCCCGCTGGTGGGTCATCGAGTTGGCGCGCCAGCCTCGTCGGCGCTTTGCCGCTCACCGAGCACCAGGTCCGGCCGATCCGGCGTTCGATCGCGGTGCTGACCAGCACCTTTTCGGTGCCCCCGGCAGGATTCGAACCTGCGACACACGGTTTAGGAAACCGATGCTCTATCCCCTGAGCTACGGGGGCTCGTCGGCTCAGCCGATGGGGGCGTACGCGCAGAGATTAGCTGGCGACGCTGCTCCGCTGCCGCGCGCTGCTCGACGCGCAGTCGACCGACGGCGAACTAGCGTTCGGGCATGGTGATCGGACTGGCCGAACTCGCGGTCCTGGCACTGGCCCTCGGCCTGATAGCTGCGGTCGTCTGGGGCGTCTGGCGAGTGCTGCAGGCGAGCTTCTCGCCGGACCGGTTGCCCGCCCGGCAGCGCGCGGAGCTGGCCATGGCGATCGAGCAGGCGCGCTGGACTCCGGCGCACGACGAGATCGACGGCGTCACGCGGGTGCTGGTCCGGCGGTCCTACACCGGGCTGGACGGTCGACCGGCGGTGCTGGAGGAGCGGGTCATCGAGACCTTCCCCGCCACGGATCCGGCGTGGGAGGCGCTGTTCACCGAGGCGATGTCGAAGGCCCGGTTCCGCTGTCAGTACCTGAACACGGAGGAGTCGCCGTAGGGGTGGGTAGCGGCGCGAGCGCCGTCAGCAGGGGACGATGGCCGGGTGACCGCCGCACCGAGCACTCTCCCGGAGGCCCAGGCGGCCGTTGCCTCGCCCGATGCCCTGGTGGATCTGGTGGCCGGCGGGGACGTCGTCGTCCTGTCCGGGGCGGGGCTCTCGACCGACTCGGGCATCCCCGACTACCGGGGCGCCACCGGCAGCCTGCGCCGCCACACTCCGATGACCTACCAGGCCTTCGTCCGCGATCCGCGGGCCCGGCACCGCTACTGGGCGCGCAGCTTCGTGGGCTGGCGGCAGATCCGGTCCGCCCGGCCCAATGCGGGACATCGCGCGGTCGCTGACCTGCAGGCTGCGGGACTGCTGCGCGGGGTGATCACCCAGAACGTCGACGGCCTGCACCAGGCCGGTGGCGCGCGCGACGTCGTCGAACTGCACGGCGGGCTGGACCGGACGGTCTGCCTGGGCTGCGGGGACGTCGCCTCGCGGGCTGCTCTCGACGAGCGGCTGCGCGCGGTCAACCCGTCGTTCGGTCCCCACGCCGACGACGTGAACCCGGACGGCGACGTGGAGCTCCCGGACGACGTGCTCGACGGGTTCGTGATGGTCGACTGCCTGGCCTGCGGCGGCGGCCCGCTCAAGCCCGACGTCGTCTTCTTCGGCGAGACCGTGCCCCGTGACCGGGTCGACCGCTGCTTCGCCCTGGTGGAGGACGCCCGCAGCCTGCTCGTCCTGGGCTCCTCCCTCACGGTCATGAGCGGCTACCGGTTCGTGCTGCGGGCAGCCAAGCGCGGCATCCCGGTCGCCAACGTGACCGTGGGGCCGACCCGCGGGGACGCGAAGGCCGACGTTCGGGTGGACGCCCCGCTCGGCGCGGTGCTGCCCGATCTCGTCCGCCGGCTGGCCGCTCCGCGGCTCGGCTGAGCCGGGGATGCAGACCTTCCTGCCCGTCCCGGACTTCGAGGACGGCGCCCGGCTGCTGGACTCCCCGCGCCTGGGCAAGCAGCGGGTGGAGACCCTGCAGATCCTGCGGGCCCTCGAACTGCCGGACTACGGGTGGGCGAACCATCCCGCGGTCCTGATGTGGCGGGGCCGGACGCCGGCGCTCGTGGCCTACGGGCTGGCGATGGTCCGGGTGTGGCGTGAGCGTGGCTTCGCCGACACCACGGCGAGCCTGATCGCCGAGTTCGCGCCGGAGGTGGTCGGCGTGCCGCAGGCCGAGCTGGCCGCGGCCGGGCTGCTGCCGTCCTGGGTGGGCGACGAGGCGTTGCACAGGTCGCACCGGTCCAACCTGATCGCCAAGGACGCCGGGTTCTACCGGCCGCGTTTCACCGAACTGTTCGGGGCGGAGCCCCATGACCTGCCCTACGTCTGGCCGGCGCCGGACGACGTGCCGCCCGCCGCGCCGCCGGAGGGGGTGCGGGTGTGGGTGGCACGGCCCGGGTCGCCCGCCGAGCTGGGCGCCTGCCTGGCGTCGGGCGTCGTCGGGTTGGGCACCCAGTCCGGGGTGGACGTCGACGCGACCGGCCTGAGCCCTGCCGAGCTGCGGGCGCTCGCATTCGAGCTGTCCGGCCGGCGTCCGGCGAAGAGCCTGCGGCAGTTGTCCGCGTTCCTCGACGAGCTGCGGCCCGGCGACCGGGTCGCGATGCCCGTCGAGGGTGGTGCCGCGCTGCTGCTGGGTGAGGTCGCGGGGGAGTACGCGTTCGCGGGGCGTGAGCTGCTGCCGCACCGCCGTCCGGCCCGCTGGGACCGTGTGGTGCCCCGCTCGGCGGCCCGCCCTCCGGCGTCCCTGCAGGACCCGCGCGCGCTGTTCTCGGTGACGCTGGATCCGGCGGCGCTCGACTAGCTGCTCGCGGGCAGGGGCACGTTCTGCAGGCGCACCTGACCGCGGGCCACGAGCTTGCCGTCGTCCGCCCGGGTCAGGGTCACCTGCCAGAGCTGCTGCGTCCGCCCCTGCTGCACTGGTTCGGCGACGACGTCCAGCCGGCCGGTGGTCATGCTGCGCAGGAAGTCGGTGTTGTTGTTGACGCCGACGGCGAACTGACCCCGGCCGACCACCGCCGCGCTGGCGCCGATGCTGGCCGCCGACTCGATGACCGTGCAGTACACGCCACCATGGACGACGCCCCACGGCGTGTGCTGATCGGGGCCGAGTTCCACCACGCCGGTCACCCGGGTCCCGGTCATCTCGCTCGGCACGAATCCGGAGGCGGCGGTGAACCGGTTCGACGACGCGAGGTCGACGTCCGGCAGGTTCTCGCTCATACGTCCCACACCAGGCAGAAGGGGTGGCCGACCGGGTCGGCGTAGACGCGGAAGTCGCCGCCGCCACCGGGGAGCCGCCGGGCGCCGAGCTCGAGCACCTTGGGCTCGGCCTCGTCGACGTCGGCCACCCGGATGTCGAGATGGAACATGTGTTTCCTCCCTATTTGCGCAGGTCAGATGTGCTCGGCCTGCTCCGATGGCACGGTGATGGCACAGCTAGTCGTCATCATCGGGAACGTTGACGTACGCCGGGAGAGTAAGAAGCCACGCCAGCGCCTTCCCCTGGGGGTGCGCCGCGAGAGCTGCTTGGTCGCTCTCGGTAGGGGAGTCGAGCAGCCGGAGGATGAGGTGCCGCGTCGGCCGATCCAACGCCCTGAACGTCTCCAGATCGATGCCGCGCATCTCCCAGGTCACTGCGCCCCCTCCTCTTCCTGAGTGGACGTTGACCACGCCTCGTCTACCGCTCGCCTGGTGCGCTCCTCGCTATCCGGCATCAAATGCCCGTAGGTCGACAGGACCAAGGTCGCGTTCT
>JAODNN010000092.1 GCA_025465355.1 Blastococcus sp.
TCTGAGGTGCTCGGTGTCTGACTGGCGGCCGCGGCTGATCGCCAGCGACATGGACGGCACCCTGTTGCGCAGCGACGACACCGTCAGTGACGTGACCCTGGCCGAGCTGGAGCGCTGGCGGGCGGACGGCGTCCCGGTCGCGCTGGCCACCGGGCGGCCGCCGCGCTGGATGGTGCGCATCCGTGAGGTGCTGCGCCACGGCATCGCCGTCTGCTGCAACGGCGCCGTGCTCCTGGACCTGGAGCTGTTCGAGATCATCCACGAGGAGCCCCTGCAGCCGGAGGCCCTGCAGCTGATCACCGCGGAGTTGCGCCGGCACCAGCCCGACACCTGGTTCGCCGTCGAGTACGGCCTCGAGTTCCGGCACGAGCCGATCTACCAGCCGCGGTGGGACGTCGACGCGCCCGGCGTGGGGGAGGCGACGCTGGAGGAGATGGTGGCCGCACCGGTCGCCAAGCTGCTGGCCCGCCACGAAGGCCTGGCCCGGGACGAATTCGTCGCGCTCGTCGAGGCGGTGGTCGGCGACCGGGCGACCGTCACGAACTCCTCGTCCGACGCGCTCGCCGAGATCTCCGCGGCCGGGGTCACCAAGGCGACCGGGCTGGCGCGCGTCGCGGCCGGGCACGGGATCGGGCCGGAGGACGTCGTCGTCTTCGGGGACATGCCCAACGACATCGCCGCCTTCCAGTGGGTGCGCAACGCCGGGGGACGGGCGGTCGCGATGGCCCACGCCCATCCCGACCTGCTCGCTGTGGCCACCGACGTCACCGCCACCAACGACGAGGACGGCGTCGCCGCCTTCCTCCAGGCTCTCTAGGACGCCTCGGCCCGGGAGGTCACAGGTACTGGCCGCCGCCGGGGCGCGAGTCGTGCTGCCCCGTGGAACCGGACGGCAGGGCCTTGCGACGCATCTCCTCCAGCTGTGCGCGGGCGGCCATCTGCTGGGCGAACAACGCGGTCTGGATGCCGTGGAAGACGCCCTCCAGCCAGCCGACGAGCTGGGCCTGGGCGATCCGCAGCTCGGCGTCCGACGGCGTCTCGCCCTCGCTGAACGGCAGGGTGATCCGCTCCAGCTCCTCCCGCAGCTCGGGGGACAGCCCGTCCTCCAGCTCACGGATGGAGGCGGCGTGGATGTCCCGCAGGCGGTTGCGGCTGGCGTCGTCGAGAGGCGCGGCCCGGACCTCCTCGAGCAGTTGCTTGATCATCGTGCCGATCCGCATGACCTTGGCCGGCTCCTCGACCATGCTGCTGATGTCGGCGGCGCCCTGGTCCCCGCCGTCCCCGGGGCCGGGGTGCCCGGGCAGACCGTTGAGCGGCCGCCCGTCGGGCCCCACGACGACGACCTGCTGCTGACCCTCGCTGCCGTATCCCGGTGCACTCATGCCTTCCATCCTGCCCCGTCGCCACGGACGCCGAACGCACGGTCCGGGGATCTCGGGCGGGCTGCGCCGTGCCGCCGCGGTGAACCGTTTCCGCCCCGGAGCCGTGCTGGTAGGTGTGCGCGCACCGGGAACCAGCCAGTGCGCCCGTCGAAGGGGGCTTCCCGTGACGAGGACATCCAGGACGTCGGGTCTGGTGGCCGCGCTGGCTCTCGGCACTCTCGGCACTCTCGGACTGGCCGCCTGCGGCCCCGGTGGCGGGAGCTACGGCAGCTCGGGGACCACGAACAGCTCGACGGCCGCCGCGAGCAGCGCCACGGTGGCCGGAGCCGCGCTGATCACCAGGAACACGAAGCTCGGGACCGTCGTCGCGGACGGCAGCGGCCGCACGGTCTACGCGTTCGACAAGGACACCAAGGGCTCCGGCACGAGCGCGTGCACGGGCGGCTGCGCCGGCCTGTGGCCCGCTGTTCGCGCGGCCGGGGGTAGCCCGTCGGTCACCGGCGTGAGTGGCACGGTCGGCACCATCACCAGGGACGACGGCACGAAGCAGGTCACCCTCGACGGCCGCCCGCTCTACACATACTCCGGGGACGCGGCTGCCGGTGACGTCGCAGGGCAGGGCTTCATGGGCATCTGGTGGGTCCTCGCCCCGGATGGCACGGAAATGTCCGCCGGCGCGTCGTCGTCCTCGGGATACTGATCCCCGCCCGAAGGAGGGCCTGTCATGAGCGGTCCCACGCCCCGTCGTCCGTCCGCCCCGCTGGTGCTCGCGTTGAGGGTGGTGGGCGCGGCGCTGCTGGCCGGCACCGCGTGGATCCACGTCTACCTGTGGTCGATGGGCTACGACACGATCGCCTGGATCGGGCCGTTGTTCCTGATCAACGCGGTGGCGGGGTTCGCACTGGCGGCCGCCGTCCTGCTGGCTCCCCGCCGGCTGCTCTTCTGGCCGGCCGGGGCCGGGGCGTTGCTCGAGATCGGGACCCTCGCGGGCCTCGTGCTGTCCAGCACGGTGGGGCTGCTCGGTTTCGTCGAGTCGACGGCGGCCCAGTACTACTGGGAGTCGGTCGCCGTAGAGGCCGCGGGCACCGTCGTGCTGGTGGTCCTCGCCCTGATCTTCCGGCCGGTGCGCCGCCAGGTCACGCACGAGGACTGGACCGAACCGGCGGGGACCAACGGATGAGGGGCCGGACGACGGGAGTGCGCGCGCTGGGAACGCGCACCGCAGACGCCCGTGCGGCGGGTACCCGCGAGGAGAGCCTGCGCGCTCTGTACGACCGGCACGCCCCGGTGCTGCTCGCGTACGCGTTGCGGCTCACGGACGGTGATCGGGTGCGGGCCGAGGACATCGTGCAGGAGACCCTCGTCCGGGCCTGGCGCAACCTCGACCAGCTCGACGACGACCGGGCGCCGGTCCGGCCGTGGCTGTTCACCGTGGCCCAGCGCCTGGCCATCGACGCCCACCGGGCCCGGCGGGCGCGGCCGCCCGAGGTGGGGGATGCGCTCCTCGCGGCGCTGCCGGGGCTCGACGAGCTGGAGAACACTCTCGACCGCATCATCGTCACTGATGCGCTCGGCTCGCTGTCACAGGAGCACCGCGCGGTGATCGTCGAGACCTACTACCGCGGGCGGAGCGTCGCGGAAGCGGCCCGGGTGCTGGGCGTCCCGCCCGGCACGGTGAAGTCGCGCTGCTACTACGCCCTGCGGGCACTCAAGCTGGCCCTGGCCGAACGAGGGGTGACGACATGACCTGCCAGGACACCGCGCCGGCGCTCGGGGCCTACGTCCTGGGCGCGCTCGAGCCCGCGGAGCGGCAGCGGATCGACGAACACGTTCGCGGCTGCCCGGAGTGCGGGGCCGAGCTCGCCGACTTCCAGGCCCTCCCGCCGCTGCTGGACCGGGTGCGCCCGGAGGACCTGGAGTCCGACCCCGTGACGCCGTCGCCGGGGCTGTTCGACCGGGTGGTGGCCGCGGCGGCCGCCGACTCCGAGAGGCCGCCTCGGCGGTCCCGGCCCTGGCTCGTCGCCGCCGCCGCAGCGGTCGTCGTCCTGGGGGCCGGGGCTGGCGTGACGTCGTGGGTCACCGGCTCGGCCGCGCCCGAGGCCGCCCACTCTGCGGTGGCCGGGACGGTGCACATGACCGTGACCGCGGACCCGCAGCCTGACGGCACCGTCCTCGGCGTCACCGTGGCCGGAGTCACCCCGGGCGAGGAGTGCCGGCTCGTCGTCGACGACCACGCAGGAGGGCGGCACCAGGCGGGGGCCTGGACGGCGAGCTACACCGGCGACGCCACGTTCCGCGGGTGGACGACGGTGCAGCGCCCGTTCGTGGCCGACGTCGTCCTGCTGGCTACCGACGGGCGCGAGCTGGTGCGCGTGCCGCTCTGAGCCGGGCGGTCAGTCCTCGGGGATCAGCAGCACCTTGCCGATGTGCTCGCTGGCCTCCACGACCCGATGTGCCTCGGCCGCGCGCGACATCGGGAGCCGGCGGTCGACGATCGGCCGGATGACGCCGCGTTCGACGTCCGGCCACACGTCATGGCGGACCGCCCGCACGATCTCGGCCTTGCCGCCGGGGCCCGTGGGCGGTCGTGAGCGCAGCGTGGTGGCGTGCACGGCCGCCCGCTTGCTCATGAGCTTGCCGAGGTCCAGCTCCGCCTTCGTCCCGCCCTGCATCCCGATGGACACCAGGCGGCCGCCGACGGCCAGGGCGTCGACATTGCGGGCCAGGTACTTCGCGCCCATGTTGTCGAGGATGACGTGGACGCCCTCGCCGTCGGTCTCCGCCTTCACCCGCTCGACGAAGTCCTCGTCGCGGTAGTTGATGGTCACGTCCGCCCCGAGCTCGCGCGCGACGTCGAGCTTGGCGGTCGTGCCCGCGGTGGTGAACACCCGGGCCCCCGCCCGCGCTGCGAGCTGGATGGCCATGGTCCCGATGCCGCTGGAGCCACCGTGCACCAGGAAGTTCTCGCCGCGGCGGAGGCCGGCGAGCAGGAACACGTTCGACCAGACCGTGGCGGTGACCTCGGGGAGCGCGGCGGCCGTGGCCAGCTCGACCCCGGCCGGGCGCGGCAGCAGCTGACCCGCTGGGACGGCGACCCGTTCGGCGTACCCGCCGCCGGAGAGCAGCGCGGCGACCTCGTCGCCCACGGACCAGTCGGTGACGCCCTCGCCCACCTCGCTGATCACGCCACTGGCCTCCAGGCCGAGGATCTCGCTGGCTCCCTTCGGCGGCGGGTAGAAGCCCTGCCGTTGCATGAGGTCGGCCCGGTTCACCGCGGTCGCCGCGACGTCGATGATCACCTCGCCGGGACCGGCCACCGGGTCGGGAACCTCCCCCCAGCCGAGCACCTCGGGGCCGCCGGGTCCGCTCACCGTCACCGCACGCATGACCTGACCCTATGCAGTCCGGCGGGCTCTCTGCAGGCCGCGGGGCAGCCCGCCGGTCCGGCGGCCGGAGGGTGACGCCCGCGCCCCCCTGGCTGCTGCGGCGGCCCGCGTCAGCCTTCGACCGGGCTCTCGGCGCGGGCGAGGCCGACCACGGCGACCGCGTCGATCTCGACCTGCATGCCCTCCGCGAGCAGTTCCTTCACGACCACCGCGGTCGAGGCCGGGAACGGCGGCGACAGCAGGGTCGGGCGCAGGCGCTTGAAATCCGCGTAGTCGGCCGCGTCGGTGAGGTAGACGGTCAACGTGACGACGGTGTCCAGGCTCGCGCCCTGGCGCCGCAGCACGTGGTCGAGGTTGGCAAAGGTCTGGCGGAGCTGGTCCTCGAAGCCGCCGTCGACGAGCTCACCGGTCTCGTCGAAACCGCCCTGGCCGGCGGTGAAGACGAGCTCGCCGGTGCGCACGGTCTGGCTGTACTGGAGGGCCTCGGTCCAGGGCGCGCCGGTCGAGGTGAGGGGTGTGCTGTCCACGGTTGGCTCCTGGCTCTCAGCGGTCGATGTCGTGCCTGAGGTGCGTGATGCGGGTGCCGCCCCCGCCCGCCCGGCCCGCCCGAGAGCGAGAGCGGAGGCGCGCGGAATAATAGTACGGTCTTATTATTGATGAGCCGGTGCACGACGAGGACAGGAGTCGGACATGACCCCCAACGGCAGCACCGGCGGTCGCCTGGAGGGCAAGGTCGCCCTCGTCACGGGCGCGTCACGCGGTATCGGCGCGGAGATCGCGAAGCGCTTCGTGCTGGAAGGCGCGAAAGTCCTCGGGGTCAGCCGGTCCGAGCCGGCGTTCGACGACTCCGGCCCCATCGCGCGCATGCGCGTCGACGTGTCGCGGGAGGACGACGTCCGTGCCGCCGTGGAGCGAGCGGTGGAGACGTTCGGCCGCCTCGACGTGGTCGTCAACAACGCGGCGGTCGAGCATGAAGGCACCGTCGAGCAGACCAGTGCCGAGGCCTGGGCCGAGGTCATGGACGTGAACGTCCGCGGCGTCTTCCTGACCAGCAAGTACGCCATGCCCCATCTGCGCCGCACGCGGGGCTCGATCATCAACATCTCCTCCGTCGACGGCCTCTGGGCCGAGCCGGGTCTCGCCGCGTACTGCGCGTCCAAGGGGGCCGTGTTGGCGCTCACGCGCGCAATGGCGATCGACCACGGGCCGGAGGGGGTCCGCTGCAACAGCATCTGCCCGAGTTACGTGGCGACGGAGATGCTCGACCAGTTCTACGACGCGCAGCCCGATCCGGCGCGGGCCCGGGCCCGGGCGGCGGGGATGCACCCCCTCGGGCGGATCTCCGGTCCGGGGGACATCGCCGGTGTGGCCGCGTTCCTGGCGTCGGACGACGCGGCCTTCGTCACGGGACAGTCCCTCGTGGTCGACGGTGGCCTCACGGTGGGCCGGGCGGCCGACGTCGCGGCACTCGCCCCGGGCCAGTGACCCGCTGATCCGCTGGTCCTCCCCTGTCGAGGGGGGATCGCGGCACCCGAGCTGCCGACGGGTCGTTACCGTTCTGCCGGGAGGACTGTTCACGTGACTGCAAGTACACACCGGGTCGGACGAGACCTGACCGTTCAGGAGCGCCGCACGGCCATTCTTCGCGTTGCCGTCGAATGCATGGCATCGAGCGGGTACGACATTCTCCGGCTACGGGACGTGGCGAAGGCCGCGGGCGTCTCGATCGGACTTCTCCAGCACTATTTCGAGACGAGGGACGAACTCGTCGCCCAGGCTTTCCGGCAGGCCAGCGAGGACCTTCTCGGCGAATGGGCCGCGGCGACGGCCGCCGATTCCGGCCCCTGGCAGCGACTCGACGCCCTGATCTCCCAGTTGGCGAGCCGCGAGGACATTCGCGCGCACTGTCTCGTCTGGGTGCAGTTCGCGACTGCCGCGGCGCGGCATCCGTCGGTGCGCGAGGGATTCGCCGAGATCTACGACAGGTGGTACGGGCTGGTACTGGCCGCCGTGGAGGACGGCGTGGCCGCCGGTATCTTCCGACCCGTCCTGCCCGTCCAGGACGTCGTCGAGATGATCCTGAACCACGTCGACGGGTGTGAGCTCACCATCGCCTCCGGTACGGACTCCCTGGACGGCGGGCGCATGCGGGCACTGACCCTGAGCCTGGCCGCGACGCTGCTGCGATACCCGTCGGCCTAGCCTCCGCAGCCGCGCGGGCGGGACCGCCCTGGACCTTCCCGCGCGGCGGCAGGATCACAGATCGAGGACGAGGCGGGGGGACGACGCCCGTCCGACGCAGAGCATCATGACGTCCCCGGCCTCCTGTTCCTCCTCGGAGAGGATGCTGTCCCGGTGGATCGGTGAGCCGGCGAGCACGCGTGTCTCGCAGCTGCCGCAGATCCCCTCGCGGCAGGACGTCTCCACCGGGATGCCGACCCGGTCGACCGCGTCCACGATTGATTCGCCGGCTGCGACGACCACCGAGACCCCGGATCGCTCCAGGACGACCTCGAACGGCCCGTCCTCGACCGGGCCCTCGACGATGTCCTTCGCAGTGAAACGCTCGAAGTGCGTGGTTCCGCGCGGGAGCGATGCGCACGCCTCCTCCACCACGGACAGGAGGGGTGCCGGACCGCAGCAGTAGACCGCGACTCCCGGCCCGCACCGTGCCACCTCGGCAGCGATGTGGAGGTCGCCGAACTCTTCCCGGGGGGCGATGGTCACCCGGTCGCCGTACTGAACGAGCTCGTCGAGGAACGCCATGCTGCGGCGGGTGCGGCCGCCGTAGAGGAGTCGCCACCGCACGCCCAGCGCCGTGGCGGCCACCAGCATGGGCAGAATCGGCGTGATGCCGATCCCCCCGGCGATGAACAGGTACTCCTCCGCGGGCTCCAGCGGAAAGTGGTTGCGCGGCCCGACGACCGTGACCTTGTCGCCGACCGCCACCTCGTGGTGGAGCAGGTGCGAGCCGCCGCGGCCGGCCGGCTCCAGCAGGACGGCGACCCGCCACGTGGCCGGGTCGTCCACCGGGCCGCAGAGCGAGTACTGGCGCACGAGCCCGTCGCCGAGATGCAGGTCGATGTGGGCTCCGGGCGACCAGGAAGGAAGGGCCGCTCCGTCGATCGGGGAGAGATGGACGGAGCGGACCCCCTCGGACACTGTCTGCAGGTCGACGATCCGGAGGTCGAGCGTCTGCCCGCCGTGCGTGATCACAAGGTCTTTCCTGTGCTCGAGTGCTGCCGGTCCTACAGGGCCACCGCGGCCCGGACCAGGTTCTGGAAGTGCTCGATCTGCTGCTCGTCCGGAACGAGGCGCCCGATCTCGAGCCGACCGCTCGCCATTCCGCGCTGCACGGACTCGATCAGGGGCACGTCCTCGGCCCCGACCTCGTCGAGGAAGGCGATGAATTCCTCCTCGGCCTGCTGGTCGTTGCCCTCTTCGAAGAAGTAGTCGAAGTAGCCGATGGTGTGGTCGGCGGCCACCGGGCGGAACGAGTAGACCAGCAGGTTGTTCTGGCCGGGCCACGTCATGGGTGCGAAGTTCGGCCAGACGTAGTCGTTCTGGTTGACCGAGATCGGGCCCTGCATCTTGTACGGCGCCGCGCCCTCGTCGGTGAGGATCTTGGCCTGCGGTGACGTGTTGGCGATGAACGACTGCTGGTCGGTGTCGAAGGTGTAGCCCACCGGGGTCGTGTCGAAGGTGCGCGAGTAGTTGGGGTGCGCGACCTGGCAGTGGTAGCACTCCAGGTAGTTCTCGGCGACGACCTTCCAGTTGCAGGCGATGTCGAACGTCGTCCGCTTGCGCATCACGAGCAAGTCGAGATTCATGCCGGTGGCCCGCAGCGAGGCGTCGACGGGACCGATCCATTCCTCGAAGGGCTGGATGTCGGTCTTCAGGCTGACGAAGACCAGTGGCCCCCACACCGCCACGGGCAGTCGCTCGAGCGGGAACTCGGCCTTGTCGAAGTTCTCGACCTGCTGCGAGCGCGGGGCGCCGATCAGGGAGCCGTCCAGGCCGTAGGTCCAGGCGTGGTACGGGCACTTGAACGCCCGGGTGTTGCCGCAGCCGGAGGCGACCTCGTGGAACCGGTGCCGGCAGACGTTCACCATGGCGTGGACGCCGTCCTTGGATCGCGAGACGACGATCGGGACGCCGACGAGGTCGACGGTGATGAAGTCGCCGGGCTTGCTGAGCGCGTCAGTGGTGCCGACGTACTGCCACGACTTGGCGAAGATCTCCTTCTGTTCGATCTCGAGGATCGCCGGATCCGTGTAGTACGAGGCCGGCAGGGTCTTGATGAGCTCGCCGGTGCGGGGCGTCTGCTCGGTGGACAGCGTCATGAGGTGGCCTCCTGGGGCTTGGGAGCTGCGTCACAGTAGGGTCCAGCCTGCGCAATGCGCAAGAAGCCGGGCACAAATCATCGAAATGCGTGGGCCTTGACGACCTGAACGACGCGTTCCGGATCTGGCTCGTCCGTCTGCAACGCGGCCGACAAGGTCGCGGTTGCTAGGCTCCCGCAGTGTCGGAGACGAAGGGCCCGCCGGAGGCGGTCGATGGCCGCGGCCAGCCCAATGCCCCGCTCGACGATCTGGACCGCGGCGTGCTGCACGAGTTGCAGCTGGACGGTCGACGCCCGTTCCGGGAGATCGCCCGCTCGCTCGGCGCGTCGGAGGCCACTGTCCGTTTCCGCGTGAAGCGGCTCCGCGACAGCGGGATCCTGCAGATCCTGGGATTCATCGACCCGGCGGCGCTGGGCTACGGGCTCCTGGCGAGCCTGCTCGTCTCGGTGCAGCCCCGAGCGCACCAGAACGTGGTCGACGCCATCTCCGGCTGGTCGGAGGCCATGTACGTCTCCAGCACGGTGGGCGAGGCCGATCTCTTCGTGCAGATCGTGTGCGAGGACCAGGCGAGCATGTTCGAGCTCATCACGCACCGGCTCGCCACTCTCGATGGTGTCGTCAAGGTGGTGACCTTGGTGGAACTCAAGGTCCACAAGGCGCGCTACGTGTACGGCGGCCTGGATTCGGAGCCCCCGGCCCGGTGAGGTAGGCCCGCGCCGGTGTCTGCCGGTCCCCGCCGCCATCGATGCCACCGACGGTTCCGACCGTCATCCGACGCGCGGGCGGTCCGGGCGACGGTCCTGCCCTGGGCGCGCCGGCCTCGTTCGGCATTCAGGCCCGGCCGCGAGGATCTTGACAATAATATGGCACTACTGCACTGTGGCGCGCGTCGCACCCGGCACCGGGGGTCATGTCGACCCAGTCGGCCATCAGGACACCATCGGAGGGGTTCATGAGTTCGTCCGCCCAGTTGCCGGAAACGGCCGCTGCCGGCCTCAGTCGCAGGTCCATGGGGGCGTTCAGTGCCTTTGCCGCCAGCTTCTCGGGGCTGTCCGTCATCACCGGCCTCTTCCAGGTCTGGTTCATCGGCTACGCCTTCGCCGGTCCCGGTTTCATCTGGTTCTGGCCCGTGGTCTTCGCCGGCCAGCTCGCGGTGGCTCTGGTGTTCGCCGAGATGGCGGCCCGCTTCCCGCTCGCGGGCTCCGCCTACCAGTGGGGCAAGCTCCTGGGCGGCCGGGCCTGGGGCTGGAACACCGGATGGCTCTACCTGCTGGCCCAGCTGCTGACCCTGCCCGCAGTGGTCGTCGCCATGCAGCTGACACTGCCGTCGCTGTGGTCGGGTTTCAGCTTCAGTGACGATTTCGCGAAGAACGCGGTGATCCTCGGCATCATCGCGCTGGCCGTGGTCACGGTCATCAACCTGGCCGGCGTGCGCATCATGGCGCTGGTCAACAACATCGGCGTCGCGGCCGAGATCCTCAGCATCGTGGCCCTCATCGCGCTCCTGGCCATCCACCTCACCCGCGGTCCGGAGGTGCTCGTCGAGACCAACGGCACCGAGGCCGGGCACTCGTGGGGTTACCTCGGCGCGCTGCTCGTCGCCGGCTTCATGTCGCTCTACAACATGTACGCGTTCGACACCGCCGCCACGCTGGCCGAGGAGACCCAGGACCCGCAGCGCAACGCCCCGCGGGCGGTCCTGCGGTCGCTGATCGCCGCCGGAGTCATCGGCATGATCGTTCTCGTCCTCTCCATCATGGTGATCCCGGACCTGACGGCCCCGGAGCTGTCGACCGAGGGCCTGCCCTTCCTCATCAAGACGGTGCTGGGAAACACCGTCGGCACTCTGCTCCTCATCTCGGTGACCGTCGCGATCCTGGTCTGCGCGCTCGCGCTCCAGGCCTGGTCCGCGCGCACGGTGTTCGCCATGGGGCGCGACGGCGAGCTCCCCGGTGGCAACGCCCTGGGGCGGGTGAACGCCTCGAAGGTTCCCGTGCGCGCCACGCTCGTCACCGCCGTGGTCGGACTGCTCATCCTCGCGATCAACCTCAACAACGCGAAGGCGTTCAACGTCATCGTTGCGCTGGGCATCGTCTTCATCTACCTGGCCTACCTGGGGGTCACCCTCGTGGGGCTGCGCCGCCGGGCCGAGGGCTGGCCGCACGACGGCGGAAAGGCCGAGGGCCTGTTCACCATGCCGCGGCCGGTCGGTCGACTGGTCAACGGGTTCGCCGTGGCGTACGGCGTCCTGATGCTGGTCAACCTGGCGTGGCCGCGTCAGGAGTTCTACGGCTCGGAGTGGTACCAGCAGTACGCCGTGATCATCTTCGTGCCGGTGCTGACCCTCGTCGGTGTCCTCTACTTCGTCCTCGTCCAGCGGCGCCGGGTGCCGATCGACGTGACGTCGGCAGTGCTCGAGGACGAGTTGCGGCGCGAGGTCGAGCAGGACCCGACGCGGTAGGTGCTTCCCTCGCCTCCGAGGAGCCCGCATCTCCGCCCCGGCGCGGCGCCGACCGTATCCCCGGTCGGCGCCGCGGCGGTGCGGTGACGCCGGGACCGCGCTCCCACCACTGCGCGCGGAACCGGGCCGTCAGTTCCCACCTCTCTCCTGAACCGAGGAACCACATGAGCACCCCCGCAGGCCCGGCCGACGCTCCGGCCTTCCCTCACCTCTTCCGGCCGCTGCAGATCGGCCCGGTCGCGCTGAAGAACCGGATCGTGTCCACCGGCCACGACACGGTGATGTCCGACGACGACGGCGGGATCACCGATCGGCTGGTCGCCTACCACGAGGCGCGGGCCGCGGGCGGAGCCGGCCTGGTGGTCGTGCAGGTCGCCGGAGTGCACCCCAGCGCGAAGTACACCTCGCACGTCCTCATGGCCGACACCGACGACTGCATTCCGGGCTACCGGCGACTGGCCGAGGCCCTGCACCACCACGGCTGCCGCGCGTTCGGGCAGCTGTTCCACGGCGGTCGCGAGGTCATGGAGTCCCAGGACGGGTCGCTGCCGGTGTCGCTGGCCCCGTCGTCGGTCCCCAACGAGCGTTTCCATGTGATGCCGCGGGCCATGCCGGTCGCTCTGATCCGCGAGGTCGTCGAGGGGTACGGCGCAGCCGCCCAGCGGCTCCGCGGGGCCGGGATGGACGGCGTGGAGATCGTGGCCTCGCACGGGTACCTCCCCGCCCAGTTCCTCAACCCCCACGTCAACCAGCGCACCGACGACTACGGCGGCTCGATGGAGAACCGGCTCCGGTTCCTGCGGGAAGCGATCGGCGCGGTGCGGACGCGCGTGGGCAAGGAGATCGCGGTCGGCCTGCGGATCTCCGTCGACGAGGCAAGCGTCGAGGGGCTGACGGCGGAGGACACGCTGGCCGCCCTGACCCTGCTGGAGGGCGATGGCCAGCTGGACTACGTGTCCGTCGTCGCCGGCACCTCGGCCACGCTGACGGGATCCGGCCACATCGTCCCGCCGATGAACGTGGCCGCCGGATACACCGCGCCGCTGGCGCAGCGGGTGAAGCAGGTGATGACCGTGCCGGTGATCGTCGCCGGGCGGATCAACCAGCCGCAGGAGGCCGAGCTGGTTCTCGCCGCCGGTCAGGCCGACGCGGTCGGCATGACGCGCGCGATGATCTGCGATCCCGAGATGCCGGCCAAGGCCGAGGCCGGCGCGACCGAGGACATCCGCGCCTGCATCGCGTGCAACCAGGCCTGCATCGGTCACTTCCACGCGGGCTATGCGATCTCCTGCATCCAGCACCCCGAGACCGGTCGCGAACAGCTCTACGGCATCCGGATGCCGGCGCGCCGCGGCCGCGACGTCATGGTCGTCGGTGGCGGTCCCGGCGGGCTCAAGGCGGCAGCGGTGGCGGCCGAACGCGGCCACCAGGTCACCCTCTACGAGGCCGGGCGCCGGGTCGGGGGACAGGTGCTGCTGGCCGAGCGACTGCCCGGACGTGCGGAGTTCGGCGGCGCGATCACCAACCTGACCCGGGAGGCCGAACGCGCCGGCGTCAAGATCGTCACGGGGGTGCAGGTGGACGCGGCACTGGTGGCGCAGCAGGGGCCGGACGCCGTCGTCCTCGCGACGGGGGCCCGTCCGCACCGACCGGCGCTGGAACTGACCGAGGACGCCGTCGTCCTCGACGCCTGGGACGTCGTCCGGGGAGCAGCCCTGCCGTCCGGCCGGATCGTCGTGGCCGACTGGCGCTGCGACTGGATCGGCCTCGGGGTGGCGCTCGCGGCCGCCCAGCAGGGCCGGAAGGTCACCCTCGCGGTCAACGGCTACCACGCCGGCGAGACGCTGCAGCAGTACGTGCGCGACGCGATGCTCACGCAGGCGATCGCGGCCGGCGTCGACATCGTCCCGCTGGTGCGTCCGTACGGCGCGGACGACGACACCGTCTACCTGCAGCACGTGCTCACCGGGGAGCCGATGCTCATCGAGGGCGTCGCGGGCCTCGTGCTCGCTCAGGGGCACGAACCGGTGGAGGTCCTCAGCGAGGAACTGGCCGACGGCGCCTGGGACGTCCACCTGGTCGGGGACTGCCTGGCGCCGCGCACCGTCGAAGAGGCCGTGCTGGAAGGCCTGCAGGTCGGCTCGGCGCTGTAACCGGTCCGCCGCGCAAGGACCTCAGGCGCGGGCCTTGAGGTCCTTGCGCAGGATCTTCCCGGCCGAGGACTTCGGCACCGCGTCGATGAACTCGACGAGTCGGATCTTCTTGTGCGGGGCGACCTTCTCGGCCATGTAGCCCTTGACGGCGTCCTCGGTCAGCGTCGAGCCCGGCGCCCGGACGACGAAGGCCTTGGGCAGCTCCTCGCCGCTGTCCTTGTCGGGCACCCCGATGACGGCGGCGTCGACGATCTCCGGGTGGCCGATGAGCACGCCCTCGAGCTCCGCGGGCGC
>JAODNN010000098.1 GCA_025465355.1 Blastococcus sp.
GGAACCGCCTTAGGGTCAGGCGTCCCTCAGCCCCGGGGACGTGGGCGGAGCGCCGAATCCTGCCACCGCCCGAGATCCGTCCAATCCATGCAGCCGGCAGGAGCGGGAGACCGCAGGATCAGCGAGCCGCCATCCGCGGCTCTCGGGGTGAAGCCGCCGTGCGGCGGCCGGGGAACCTTCCACCTCCGAACCCGACAGCACATTCCGCAGGCGTGCCGGAAGGCATCATGTCCAAGCCCTCGCACCTTGCACTCGCGCGCCCGCACACCTTCGCCCTCATGTGCGCCGCACTCCTCCTCATCGGCACGGCCCTCGGCGTGACGAGCCCCGCGCAGGCCGCCGAGGACGCCGCGCTCGCCCGCGGCGCCGACCTCTGCGCCCAGGTCGGCAACCAGGCCGGCTTCCCCCGGAACGACCGGCTGGTCCGCGCCGTCGCGATCGGCCTGGCCGAGTCCAGCTGCAATCCCGCGGCCAGCCACCGCAACGGCGGCTCGCACCGCTGTCGTGGCGGCTCGATCGACCGCGGACTGTGGCAGATCAACGGCTGCTCGCACCCCGAGGTCTCGGCGAGCTGCGCCTACCAGGCCCGCTGCAACGCCAAGGCCGCCTACCGGATCTCCGCCCACGGCACGAACTTCCGGCCGTGGGCGACCTACGGCGGCGGCCAGTATCGCCGCTTCCTGGCCCCCGCCCGAGCCGCGGTCAACCGGCTCGCCCGCACCTGAGCCGAGGGCGGTGCGGCCGGCAACCGCCCGCACCGGACCCTCCGCCTGTTCACCGGGCAGTTGAGCTCCTGGAAACCGCTCGGCCGGGAACCGGTGCGGCCAACACCACGACGTTGTCGGCGTAATTGCCGGTGCGCGTGTCGAAGGCGCCGCCGCAGGTGACCAGCGCCAGCTGCGGTGGCCCGCCGGTGCGGAACAGCGCGCGCGGGAGACCGGCGGTCTTCGGGTAGGACCTCCGGGAGGTCACCGCGTACGCGTGGCTGCCCCCGGTTGCGTCGCCCACCTGGACGACGTCACCGAGGGAAAGGGCGAGCAGCCGCTCCAGCGGCCCGGCACCGTACGCCGCCGAGTCGACGTGGCCGGCGACCACGGCGATGCCGGCGGCGTCCCCGGGTGTCGCACCGGCGGCATACCAGCCGAGCACAGTCGGCCGCTCCGGCAGTTCGAGCGCGCCGGAGGCCAGTACGCCGACCGGCACGAGGGGCACGGGCCCACCGACACCGGGCAGCGTCACCTGCACGGGGGCCGCCGGCACCGGGCGCACCGGTCTCCTGATGCGCCCGGTGCCGGCGGCCGGAGTGGTCACGGCAGCCACGGGAGGACCGATATCGGGCGCGTCGGCCCGGGGCGGGCGCTGCGCGAGCACCAGCCCCGTGCCGAGGAGGACGACTCCCCCGACGACCAGCACCAGGTGCCGGGCGGGGAGACACGTCACGCGGCCGACGTCCGGCGTCGGATCATCCCCGCCACCCCGGCCAGCACGGCCAGCGCACCCAGGCCGGCGATCCCCCAGCCGGCCGTCGGCAGACCGGACCCGGCCGCCTGCCCGCCGGAGCCGGCCGGGACCGACGTCGGCAGGCCCGACTGCTCCGCCAGGCCGCGCAGCGCGTTGAGGTGCTGCTGGATGACCGGCAGAGAGGTGCGTGCCAGGGCGAGGACCGAGGCGTCGGAACCGTTCTGCAGCTCGGCCATGGTCCCGGCGAGTGCCGTCTCGTGTCCGGCGATCTGGGCCGGGATCCAGGCGGTGTCGAAGGCCTGCCCCGACTTCTGTTGCAGGGCCGCCAGTTGCTGCTGCTGGGCCGCGCTGGGCGTCGACGGCAGCTGGACGCCCAGCTGCCGAGCCGCCTGGGTCAGCGCTGCGTCGAGTTGGCTGTGCATCTGGATGAACATGGCGGCGAGCTGCTTGACCTCGGCGCTGGCGGCCGCCTGTTGGGCGGCGTTGCCGGCGGCGATCTCGGCAAGGTTGGTCTGATGTGCGGCCTGCATCCACGTCACGTCCTGGTTGGACGGCGCGGCGAGCGCGGGCACTGAGGTGAGGACGACGGCGCCGAGCACCGCGGCCGGGAGGAGAACGAGACGGGACAACCTGCTCATGCGGAAACTCCCAGGAGGGCGAGCACAACGCGATGCCGAGAGGGCTACCCGGCTCCGCAGCTGACCGTCCCGGACTACTCCGAGCGGTCTCGTCGCACAACCGGATCGCGCGCGATCAGCTGCCCAACGCAGAGATCCCGCGATCTCGTCGCCATCAGCGCGTGATGGTGACGAGATCGCGGGATCTCGGCGAGAAGGGGCCGGAGCGTCAGGCGCTCGGGCGCACCGCACCGATGAAGCCGCCCCACCGCATCGACGTCACCCGGACGGTCTTGCCGCTCTCCGGCGCCTCGATCATCTGACCACCACCGAGGTACATGGCCACGTGGTGGATCGTCGACGGCCTGCTGGTGTTGGTCGCGTAGAACACCAGGTCGCCCGGCTGCAGGTTCGAGCTGGACACCTTGGGCAGCGTGGAGTACTGCGCACTGCTGTTGCGGGCGATGTAGATGCCGGCCTGGGCGTAGGCGTAGCGGGTCAGGCCGGAGCAGTCGAAGCCGACCACGCCGGCGTCGATGCCCCACCCCTCGCTCGGGCCGGAGAGCGATCCACCGCCCCACGCGTAGCGGGTACCGATGTAGCGCATTGCGGCGTTGATGGCGGTCTGCGCCGCGGACGACGAACCGGCACCAGCGGGGGGACCCGAGGACTGGACCGGGGGCGGGTTGTTGCTCCCCCCGGAGTCGCCGCTCCCTCCGGAGGCCGCCTCGGCAGCCGCACGGGCGGCAGCCTCCGCGGCCCGTGCAGCCGCAGCCTGCTGCGCGTCGTAGCGCGCGGCCGCCGCGCGGGCGCCCTGGAGGCCGAGCAGCGTCCGCTGCGCCTTCTGGAGCTTGGCCTGCAGGGCACTCTGCTGGGCCTGGACCGCCGCTGCCTTCTGACGGGCACCGGCCTCCACGTTGCTGGCGGCGGTGAGCGCCTTGGCGGCTTCCTTCTTGAGCGTGTCGGCGTGGGCGAGTGCGCCGGCCGCGGCAGCCTTGCTCGCCGCCGTCCGCTGCTGCACCACGGCGACCTTGACGAGGACGTCGGACCGGTGGCCGCCGGCGGACTCGAGCAGCGCCTGCCGTTCGAGCAGCTGCGCCGGGCCGTCGGCGGTCATGAGCGCCGCAAAGGTCGGCGAGGTGCTGCCCTGCATGTAGCTGCTGCGGGCGAAGGCGGCGACGTCGTCCCGGGCGACGCCCAGGTCGGCCTCGGCCTTCTTGGCGGCGGCCGCGGCGACGTCGGCGGCTGCCTGGGCGGTCTCGTACTCGGCCTGCTTGCCCTGGAAGGTGTCCAGGGCGATGTTCGCTGCCGCGCGCGCGGCGTCCACCGAGGCCTGGGCCGTCGCGAGTTGAGCGGTGATCCCGCCGACCTGGCGGGCCGCCTCCACCTTCGCCGCCTGGGCGGACCGGATCTGGCTGTCGCTGGGGGCGTGCGGACGGGCCGACGCCACCCCGGGCGCGACGACGAGGCAGGCAGCCGTGACGGCGCCGACCGCGATGATGCGGTGGGCCCAGCGGGTACCTGCGCTCCGGGCGATTCCGGTGTGCATTCCGACCTGCGTACTCACGAACCGACTCCTCAGTCGACCAGCAATTCCGGCACCCTTTCGGGTGACTACTGACGAATCGACCGGAACGGCTTAATGCTTGAGAGTCGTTCGCAAGAAATTTCTCACTCGCTGTGCAACATCGGCGAATCGCTCACCCGGAAGGGGTGATTGCAGGAATGGTCGCCATGTCGACAAATCGAAAGCGATGACTTTCAGTGCTGCGGAGCGACCGGCAGCGGGATGGAGGCAACGGTCGGTTCGGTGCTCAGCGGCAGCTGCTGGCGGCGCTCCACCCAGCCACGCAGCCAGAGCCCGCCCAGCAGCCCGACCAGGACGACGAGGCCGTAGAGACCGCCCGTGGTCGTCATCACAATGGTCATTCCCGGACACGTGGCGCCGACGCCGAATCCGAGCCCGAACACCACACCCCCGTAGAGGTGCCGCCGTTCGATCCTGTGGTGCGGCAGCACCAATCGGCCGGCAAAACGCGTCCGGCCCAGCCGACGCAGGACGGCGAGACCGGCGAATGCGACCGCCATCGCGCTGGCCATCATCAAGAAGATGTAGGGGTTCTTCAGCAGTAGGCCGTCGTGAATGGTGAAGTAGTCGCCCAGGCCGCTGACCGTCAGCAGGAAACCGAATACGGCGCCGACGACGAGCGCCGACCAGCGGAACCCGCGACTCACAGCGCGCCGCCGGTGAGCGCGTGCAGGGCGAGGGTGACGACCACGGCCACCGCGAAAAAGGTGATCGTCATGGCGAAGCTGTCCGGTGAGCCGGCCGCGCAGCCAGACATCCCGTGCCCCGATGTGCAGCCGCCCGCCCACCGCGAGCCGTAGCCCAGCGCCACCCCGACCAGCAGCAGCACCGGCACCAGCAGCACCGGCGGCAGCACCTCCGACAGGCGGCCGTAGCCGTGCACGGTCACCGGCGGCCCCAGCACCGCGGCGACCGCCGAGCCCCCGACCAGAGCCAGCAGGAACCCGCGCCGCCAGGGCTCGGGCCGCCATCCCTCGACGGGCGCGATCGTGGCGAGCCAGGCCCCCGAGACCCCGAGCCGGGCGTTGATCAGTCCGTAGAGGGCGACCACGCAGAGCCCGACCCCTGGACCTGTGACCCACCACGGCCACTGCGCGCTGACCCACCCGAGCATGCGACGTCCCTTCGCCGGAGAACGGCGCACATGCTGTCATCCGGCGGCGCCCACCGGAACTCGTCGCAACTCCCGGATCTCCGCGGGAGACACGGGGGCACTTGCCCTTCGGGGGCGTAGCGTCCGGCCCACGGAGCCGTCCGGGTTCCCGCTGAGGGAGCACACCATGGGTGACAAGTCCCCGCACAACGCGACGAACAAGAAGGTCGCCGTCAAGTCCATCAAGGAGAAACGCCAGGACAAGAAGGCCAAGGCCGACCACACCTCGCAGATGGACAACCTGACCCACTCGAAGAAGGGCTGACCCAGGGGCCGCTGACCGGACGAGGGGCGGTCAGCGGCCGGGCAGGACGGCGTCGATGAGGTGCGGGCCCGGCTCGGCCAGCGCCTTCCGCAGCTGTTCGGTGAGCTCCTCCGCCGTCCTCGCGCGCGACGCCGGCACGCCCATTCCCTGCGCGAGGGCGACGAAGTCCAGGCCAGGCCGGGTCAGCTCGAGCAACCGGGTGGCCCGCTCGCCGCCGTGCTGCGCGCCGACGCGGGTGAGCTCCTGCTCGAGGATCGCGTAGGCGCTGTTGTCGCAGATGATCGTGGTGATGTCGAGCTGCTCGCGGGCGTAGGTCCACAGCGCCGAGATCGTGTACATCGCGCTGCCGTCGGCCTGGATGCCGATCACCGGGCGGTCCGGGCAGGCGACCGCCGCCCCGAGCGCCATCGGGAGCCCGTCCCCGATCGCGCCTCCGGTGAGCGAGAGCGAGTCGTGCCGCGGCGCCCCCGAGGTCAGCTCGTCGAGGCCTACCCCCGAGGTGAGCGCCTCGTCGACGAGGATGGTGCCCTCTGGCATCAGCGCGCCCACGACGGCCGACAGCGCCCGCGGGGTCAACTTTCCGGTCGGCAGCTCCGGCCGGGAGGCCGCGAGCAGCGCCGGCTCGGCGTCCGGTGCCGCGAGCGAGACCAAGGCCTGCAAGGCGGCGACGCCGTCCTCCCCCGGCGCCGACAGCACGTGCACCGTGCAGTCCTCGGGCACCGGGTGCCCTGGTACTTCGCCCGGATAAGCGAAGAAGTGCACCGGGGACGTCGCCCCGGAGAGCACCAGGTGCTTCGTCCCGGCCAGCGCGGCGATCGCCATCTCCGGCGGGTACGGCAGCTTCGGGACGTCGGGCAGCCCGGCCCCCCGCGCCGCTCGGGACGGGAACGTCTCCGACATCAGCCGCGCGCCGGTTCCGGCGGCCACCCGCGCTGCCGCGAGCAGGCCGTCCTCCCCCATCACGTCACCACCGAGGAAGAGCACCGTCTCCTCGCCCGACGCCAGCACGCCGGCGATCTCCTCGACCACCGACGGCGCCACGTGCGGGGCCGGCCGCGGCGGGCACGGCTCGGCCACCGCGGCACCGTCCTCCCAGGACACGTCCGCGGGGAGGATCAGCGTGGCGATCGAACCCGGTGCGGCCGAGGCGGCGGCGACCGCCTCCGCGGCGTCCGCGCCGACGTCGGCGGGCATCAGTGAACGCCGCACCCAGCCGGAGACGGTTCCGGCGAGCGCATCGATGTCGGACTCCAGCGGCGCGTCGAGCCGCTTGTGCGACCGGGCGTGGTCGCCGACCACGTTGACCAGCGGCGTCCTGCCGCGGCGGGCGTTGTGCAGGTTCGCCAGCCCGTTGCCGAGACCCGGCCCGAGGTGCAACAGCGTCGCCGCCGGGCGCCCGGCCATCCGCGAGTATCCGTCGGCTGCGCCGGTCGCGACGCCCTCGAACAGCGTCAGCACCGCCCGCATCTCCGGGACGTCGTCCAGGGCGGCGACGAAGTGCATCTCCGATGTGCCCGGGTTCGCGAAGCAGACGTCCACGCCCGCGTCGACCAGCGTGCGGATCAGTGCCTGTGCGCCGTTCACGTCGGCACTCTTACACGCGGTGCCGCGCTCGGCGATCCGACCGGGGAGCGGTCAGCCGGCCGGATCCGTGCGGCACTGGACAGGAGCGTTCAGAACACCAGCACGAGCCTGCCGCGAACGCCGCCCCGCTCGAGCAGCCGGTGCGCCTCGGCCGCCTGCTCGGCAGGGAAGGTCCGCGCCACGCGCAACGTCAGAACGCCGTCCTCCACCTGCTGCCGCAGCCGATCCAGCGCCGCGCGGTCCTCGGCGACCCGGCGCACCAACGTCGGGAGCACCCGTAGGCCGCGCTGCCCGTCGCCCCGGTAGCCGCGGACGGTCGCCACCACACCGCCGTCCCGCACGGCCGGCAGCACCAGCGCGTCCTGCACCGCGCCGTCGGCCAGCCCGTCGATGCCCTCGGGGAAGTGCTCCCGGATCCGCCGGGCGACGTCGTCCCCCCTCCGGAGAACGACGTCGGCACCCAGCTCGCGCACCAGCGGCTCGTCCGCTTCCGACGCATCGGCGACGACGGTCAGCCCGTCGGCCTTGGCCAGCTGGACGACGTAACCGCCGAATGCCCCCGCCGCGCCGGTCACCGCGAGCACCTGACCCGGGTGCAGCGCCATCTGGTCGAGCGCGAGCCGGGCGGTGAGGGCGTTCATGGGCAGCGTCGAGGCGGCGACCGCGTCGGCACCCTTGGGGGCGCGCACCACCGAGTCCCCCGGCAGCACGAGGCCCTCCCGGTAACCGCCGTGCGCCCCCGTGGGGACGACGATCCCCATGACCGGGTCACCGACCGCCACGTGCCCGACCCCCTCGCCCACCTCCTCGACGACGCCGGCGACATCCATGCCCGGCACCCAGGGCGGCTGCTTGACCGGGTCGCGGTCCGCATACGCACCCGCCCGGCTGTAGGTGTCGGTCGGGTTCACCGTCGCGGCCTCGACCCGGAGCCGCACCTGGCTGGATCCCAGCGGCTCGTCCGGGACGTCGACGATGTGCAGGGCCTCGGGCCCGCCGAACTCGGTGACTCCTGCCGCGCGCATGACCCTGCCTAGCACGACGCTCCCCGCGGCCCCCCGGCCGGTGCTCACAGCAGACACCTAGCCGCCGCCTGGGACGGTGCCAGTCCGGCAATCGATGTTGGTCGGCATGTCAGTCCTGCTGCCCGCGCCGACGGCGCGCCCCGGTGCCATGCCGCGGCCGCCCGTCATCGATGTCGTCGTCCCCGTGCACAACGAGGAGGCCGACCTCGAGCCGTGCCTGCGCCGGCTGCACGCGCACCTCCGCGAGCAGCTGCCGTACCCGTTCCGGATCACCGTCGCCGAGAACGCCAGCACCGACGCGACCGTGGAGATCGCCCGCCGCGTCGCCGCGGAGCTGCCCGGGATCGAGGTGCTCATCCTGCCCGAGGCCGGTCGTGGCGGGGCGCTGCGCACGGCCTGGATGCGGTCCGACGCTCCCGTGCTGGTCTACATGGATGTCGACCTGTCGACCGACCTCGCCGCGCTCCTCCCCCTCGTCGCCCCGCTGATCAGCGGACACTCCGACCTCGCGATCGGGACCCGCCTCGCGCGCTCGTCGCGGGTGGTCCGCGGGCTCAAGCGGGAAGTGATCTCGCGCAGTTACAACCTGCTGCTGCGGGGCACCCTCGCCACCTCGCTGTCCGACGCCCAGTGCGGCTTCAAGGCCATCCGTGCCGACGTCGCCGCGCGCCTACTGCCCCTGGTCGAGGACACCGGGTGGTTCTTCGACACCGAGCTGCTCGTGCTCGCCGAGCGGTCGGGGCTGCGTATCCACGAGGTGCCGGTCGACTGGATCGACGACCCCGACAGCCGCGTCGACCTCGTGCCGACCGCCCGCGCCGATCTGGCCGGGATCGTCCGCCTGCTGCGCGCCTTCGCCACCGGCCGGCTGCCGCTCGCCGAGTTGCGGGCCCAGATCGGTCGGCGCCCGCTGCCCGATCCGGTGCCGGGCCTCCCGCCCGGGCTCGTGGCGCAGCTGCTCCGGTTCGGCGTGATCGGCGTCCTGTCGACGCTTGCCTACCTCGCCGTCTTCGTCGCGCTGCGCGGCGTCGTGGACGCCCAGGCGGCCAACCTGGCGGCGCTGCTGCTCACCGCGGTGGCCAATACGGCCGCGAACCGGCGGCTCACCTTCGGCATCCGGGGCGGTGCCGGCGCTGCCCGCGCACACGCGCTGGGGCTCGCCGTCTTCGGCCTCGGCCTCGCGCTGACCAGCGGATCCCTCGTCGCCCTGCACGCCCTGACCGCCACACCCTCACGAACCGCGGAGGTGCTGCTGCTCATCGCGGCCAACGCCACGGCGACGCTGCTGCGCTTCGTCCTCTTCCGGGGCTGGGTCTTCCGCACCCGCCCCCGGCACACCCCCGCCGACGGCCCCTCTGTCGTCCTCGAGATGGAGACCGCCCGATGACCCGCACGTTGCCCTCCACCGGGCCCGCCGCCTTCCCTGAACCGGCGCCCGATCCCACTCCGCCCGCGGAGTCGCCGACGCCGGCCGGGCCGTCCCGCGGCCGGCGCCTCGTGCGCGGCCGGGACGGCGACCCGGCCTGGATCCGGCCGGCTCTGCTCGCCCTCCTCGCCGGCACCGGCGTCCTCTACCTGTGGGATCTCGCCGCTTCCGGCTGGGCCAACGCCTTCTACTCGGCGGCGGTGCAGGCCGGCTCGACGAACTGGGAGGCGTTCTTCTACGGCTCCTCCGACGCGGCCAACTCGATCACCGTGGACAAACCGCCGGCGGCCCTGTGGGTGATGGAGCTGTCGGTGCGGCTCTTCGGGCTGTCGTCGTGGTCGATCCTCGTGCCCGAGGCCCTCATGGGGGTCGCGACCGTCGGCGTCGTCTACCTGGCGGTCCGCCGGGTGGTCGGCGCGGGGGCCGGCCTCCTCGCCGGGACGGCGATGGCGCTGACGCCGGTCGCCGTGCTGATGTTCCGCTTCGACAACCCCGACGCCCTCCTCGTGCTGCTGCTGACCCTGGCCGGCTACGGGCTCACCCGGGCGACGGAGAAGGCCAGCGGCCGATGGCTGGCGCTGGTGGGCGTCCTGATCGGGCTGGGCTTCCTGACCAAGATGCTCCAGGCGGTGCTGGTGCTCCCCGCCTTCGCCCTGGTCTACCTGGTCGCCGCACCCACGACGGTGCGCAGGCGTCTGCTGCACCTGCTCGGTGCCGGTCTGGCGATGGTCGCCAGCGCCGGATGGTGGGTCGTGGTCGTGGAGACGGTGCCCACGTCGTGGCGGCCCTACATCGGCGGCTCGCAGACCAACTCCGTTTGGGAATTGATCTGGGGCTACAACGGGCTCGGCCGGATCACCGGGAACGAGACCGGCAGCGTCGGCGGCGGAGGTGCCGGCGGTCCGGGCGGTGGCGGTGGCGGCTGGGGCGCGACGGGCCTGGGCCGGATGTTCGGCGCTGAGGTCGGCGGACAGGTCGCGTGGCTGTTGCCTGCGGCGCTCCTCCTGTTGGTGGGTGGCCTGATCGCCGTCGGCCGCACGCGGCACAGCGACCTGCGCCGGGCTGCGCTGCTGCTGTGGGGCGGGTGGCTGGTGACCACCGCTCTCGTGTTCAGCCTGATGGCCGGCATCTTCCACGCGTACTACACGGTCGCTCTGGCACCGGCGATCGCCGCCGTCGTCGGCATCGGTGGTGCGCTCCTCTGGGGACGGCGAAGCGCCCCCTGGGCTCGCATCGTTCTTGCGATCGCGCTGGCCGGCACGGCGGTCTGGTCATGGGTCCTGCTCTCCCGCTCGGCCGACTTCCTGCCGTGGCTGCGCTGGGTGGTCGTGATCGCCGGGGTCCTCGGCGCCCTCGGGCTGCTCGTCGTCCACCGCGTCGGGCGGGGGATCGTCGCGGCCGTGCTGGCCGTCGGCGCCGTCGCCGGGCTCGGCGGGCCCGCCGCCTACGCCCTGCAGACCGCGGGCACCGCGCACACCGGCGCGATCGTCACGGCCGGGCCGGCGGTGACCGGCGCGAACGGCTTCGGTGGGCCGCGCGGTGCCGGCGGGTTCCACGGTCACCGTGGCTTCGGCGGCCCCCCGCCCGGCTTCGGCGGCGGCTTTCCGGGTGGCACCGGCACCGGCACCGCACCCACCCCGGTCACCGGCGGAACGACCGGGGGGCCGACGGCGCGTGCCCTCGCTGTCGGCCGCATCCCCGGCGGCCGCGGTGGGATGGGCGGCCTGCTCGACGCCGCCTCGGTGAGCAGCGCCGTGGCTTCGGCGCTGGAGGAGAATGCGTCGTCCTACACCTGGGTCGCGGCGACCGTCGGGGCGAACAACGCGGCCGGCTACCAGCTGGCCACGCAGCTCCCGGTCATGCCGATCGGCGGGTTCAACGGCAGTGACCCGTCACCCACTCTGGCCCAGTTCCAGGCCTACGTCGCGAGCGGGCAGATCCACTGGTTCATCGGTGGCGGTGGGGGGACGGGCAGCCGGGGCGGCAGCGATGCGTCGTCGTCCATCGACTCGTGGGTGGTGTCGCACTACACCGCGCAGACGGTCGGCGGGGTGACGATGTACGACCTCACGCAGCCCGCCGGCTGACACTTGTTCTGCCGAACCTTGTGCTCTGCCCACCCCGGTGGGCAGAGCACAAGGTTCGCCGGGACACCTGTCCCGGCCGGGACGCACCTGGGCGAAGGTCAGCGCTTGAGCGCGTACTCCTTGAGCAGGCCGCGGCTGATGATCGTCTTCTGGATCTCGCTGGTGCCCTCGCCGATGAGCAAGAACGGCGCCTCACGCATGAGCCGCTCGATCTCGTACTCCTTCGAGTAGCCGTAGCCGCCGTGGATCCGGAACGACTGGGTGGTGACCTCGGCGCAGTACTCGCTGGCGAGCAGCTTGGCCATGCCGGCCTCGACGTCGTTGCGCGAGCCGGCATCCTTCAGCCGGGCGGCGCGCACCATCATCGTGTGGGAGGCCTCCACCTTGGTGGCCATCTCGGCGAGCTGGAAGGCGATCGCCTGGTGCTGGGCGATCGGCTTGCCGAACGTCTCGCGCTGCTGCGCGTAGGCGATCGCGAGCTCGAAGGCCCGGATGGAGATGCCACAGGCGCGGGCCGCGACATTGACCCGGCCGACCTCGACGCCGTCCATCATCTGCGAGAACCCGCGGCCCGGCGTCCCGCCGAGGATGTCCTCGGCCTTGGCCTGGTAGCCGTCGAACACCAGCTCGGTGGTGTCGACGCCCTTGTAGCCCATCTTGTCGATCTTGCCCGGGATGGTGAGTCCGGGCTTCACCTCGCCGAAGCCGGCGGGCTTCTCGATGAGGAACGTCGTCAGGTTCTGGTGGGCCTTCTCGGCGCCCTCGTCGGTCCGCACCAGCGCCGCGACGAGCGTCGAGCTGCCGCCGTTGGTCAGCCACATCTTCTGCCCGTCGATGACGTAGTCGCCGTCGGCCTGGCGGGTGGCCTTGGTGCGGATGCCTGCCACATCGGATCCCAGGCCCGGCTCGGACATCGAGAACGCCCCGCGCATCTCACCGGTGGCCATGCGCGGCAGGAACCGCTCCTTCTGCTCCTGGGTGCCGTGCTGGATGATCATGTAGGCGACGATGAAGTGCGTGTTGATGACGCCGGAGACGCTCATCCAGCCGCGGGCGATCTCCTCGACCACCAGGGCATACGTCAGCAGGGACTCACCGAGACCGCCGAACTCCTCGGGGATGGTCAGGCCGAAGATGCCGAGCTCCTTGAGCCCGTCGACGATCTCCTGCGGGTAGATGTCGCCGTGCTCGAGCTCCTGTGCCTTGGGGATGATCTCCTTGTCGACGAAGCTCCTGACCGTCGAGAGGATCTCCTGCTGGACGTCGGTCAGGTCGGCAGTCTGTGCCAGGCGGGTCATGGCGTCGCTCCTCCGGGGACTCCGGTGTCCGTGTTACTGGCCAGTATGCCGACCGCGCGCCGCCGCCCGCGCGTGAGGTGAACGTGGTGGAGTGCGCGGCATGAGCACCAGCGACGAGAACGTCTACCCGGGAGACCCGCCGCACACGCCCCCGCCGCCCCCGCCGCCCGGGTACGGCCAGCAGCCGCCTCCCGCTTACGGACCCCCGCCGGGGTACGGATCGCCGCCGGGCTACGGCCAGCAGCCGCCCCCGGGATACGGCCCGCCACCCGGCTACCCGCAGGGCTACGGCGTGCAGTTCTACGCCCCGCGGCAGACCAACACGATGGCGATCCTCGCGCTGGTCATGGCGTTCGTCTTCGCCCCGGCCGGCGTGGTCCTCGGCATCATCGCGCGCAAGCAGATCCGTCAGACCGGCGAGGACGGCGCGGGACTCGCGTTGGGCGGCATCATCGTCGGCTCCATCGCCACCGCACTCTTTCTCCTCTTCATCGTCGTCTGGATCGTCTTCGTGGCGACGATCGCCAGCAGCAGCAACCCGACGTTCTGAGCGCGCCCTCCGAACGCCGACGCGGCGCCTCCCCGGGGTACCGGGTGAGGTGCCGCGTGTGGTGTCAGCAGCAGTGCCGGATCACTCCTCGGGCGGGGTGAAGGACGACGTCCGCTCCATGCCGGCGGCGCGTCCCTTGCCGGCGATGACCAGAGCCATCTTGCGGCTGGCCTCGTCGATCATCTCGTCGCCGAGCATCGCCGAGCCCTTCTTGCCACCGGCCTCCGACGTCGCCCAGTCGTAGGCGTCGAGGATCAGCTCGGCGTGGTCGTAGTCCTCCTGCGACGGCGAGTAGATCTCGTTGGCCGCGTCGACCTGACCGGGGTGCAGCACCCACTTGCCGTCGAAGCCGAGGACGGCGGAGCGCTTGGCGACCTCCTTGAAGGCCTCGACATCGCGCACCTGCAGGAAGGGGCCGTCGATGGCCTGCACGCCGCGGGCGCGGGCGGCCATCAGGATCTGCATGAGGATGTAGTGGAACGGGTCGCCCGGGTAGTCCGGGTGCAGCGCGCCCACCACGAGCGACTTCATGTTGATGCTGGCCATGAAGTCGGCCGGGCCGAAGATGATCGTCTCGATCCGCTCGCTGGCGAAGGCGATGTCGTTGACGTTGATCAGGCCCTGCGCGGTCTCGATCTGCGCCTCGATGCCGATCCGGCCGACCTCCAGGCCGTTGGCCTTCTCGATCTGGGTGAGCAGCATGTCCAGCGCCTTGACCTGAGCGGCGTCCTGCACCTTCGGCAGCATGATGCAGTCGAGGTTCGCGCCGGCGCCGCCGACCACCTCCAGCACGTCCTGGAAGGTCCACTCCGTCGTCCAGTCGTTGACCCGGACGGTGCGGATCTTGTCGCCCCAGCCGCCCTCGTTGAGCGCGGCGACGATGTTCTTGCGGGCGCCGGGCTTGGCCAGCGGCGCGCATGCGTCCTCGAGGTCGAGGAAGACCTGGTCGGCCGGGAGGCCCTTGGCCTTCTCCAGGAACCGGGGGTTGCTGCCGGGGACGGCCAGGTTGGAACGGCGGGATCGGAGCTCGGCCACGGTGCCTCCGCGTGCGATATCGGGTTCGGACTCTCAGCTACCGGAGAGTAGCGACGCCCCCTGCAGCCCGCCCCTCCGGAGTTGATCATCGTCGGGTGGCTGCCCTGGTCGGCGTGTCGAACAGCCATATGCCGATGATCAACCTCACAGGGAGCAGCCAGCGGGGTCAGGTACCGGGCTCGACCACGGTGATCGGCCGCCCGGCGCGGATCACGAGGCCGACCCCGACGACGACGGCGGCCATCCCCGGCAGCGCCAGCAACGGCGGCGCCTGGTGCAGCAGGACCAGCGCCACGATGAGCGACCCGGGCACCTCCAGCAGGATGGCGAGGCTGACCACCGTCGGCCCGACCGAGGACAGCACCAGGTTCAGCAGCGTGTGGCCGAGCAACTGGGCGACGAAGGTGATCGCCGCGATCAGCCACCAGTCGCGGGCACTGAACCCGAGAAGCGGCACGCGCGCCAGCGCCGCGGCGACGGCGAGCGTCACCGCGCACACCGAGTAGCAGACGACCGCGTACGCCGACGTGGCCAGCCGTTCGCGGGCTCGGGCCCCCGCGAGGACGTAACCGCCGGCGGCGATGGCACCCAGCAGGGCCAGCCCGTCGCCGGCCACCGCGCGAAGGCTGACCGTGACATCCACCCCCGCGATCAGCGCCGCGCCGACAATCGCCAGCACCAGGCCGCACCACACTGCGGCGGGCAGCCGGACGCCGGAGATCCGGGCGGCCAGCGCCGTCCAGATCGGCGTGGTGGTGACGAGCGCGATGGAGGCGGCGACCGTCGTCATGGACAGGCTGGGCAGCCAGGCAGCGAAGTGCGCGGCGAGGAAGAGGCCCGCGAGCCCCGAACTGCGCAGGTCACGCCAGCGCAGGCCGGTGAGCGTGCCGCGCTCGCCGGTGAGCAACACGGGCAGGAGCGCTGCCGCCCCCGCAGCGTTGCGCCAGAACGCAATGGCCAGGAAGGGCGCGGTGACCAACGCGGTCAGTGGCCCGGACAGCGAGATGCCGACGACCGCGACGGCCATGATGGCGGCGTCCCGCGCGCCCGGCCGGCGCACCGCCCACGCAGCGACGGCCCCGTCCAGAGGCTCGCCCCGAGCGGAGCGAGGGGTGCGGGGGACGGGGTCCTTTCTCACGGCATCCGGATCCGGCCGCTCGCGACGGGGAGCACCGAACCTTTCACGGTGGCGCCGACGGCCCGGCCGCCCGCCGCCGTCACCGTGCAGGACAGCACCGACGGCCGGCCCAGCTTCTCGCCCTGCCGGATGGTGTAGGTCGACGTCCCCTCGCCGGCGAGCAGGCCGCATTCGACCAGCCAGACACCCGTGCCGAGGGCGGCCGAGCCGGTGGCGGGGTCCTCGCCCCAGCTCAGGTCGTTGGCGAACACCCGCGCGTAGGCAGTGGAGGCCGCGGCGTCCCAGGAGAGCACCGAGACGCCCTCCCCCACGCCGAGCGCGTCGAGCGCGGCATGGTCGGGCACCGCGTGGTCGACGACGTCCCGCCGCACCGACAGGAACGCGAACGGCAGCCCGCACCCGGCCACCTCGGCGGGCAACCCGGTGAGGTCCGCGGGGCTCAGGCCGACGGCGACCGCGAGCGCAGCCGAGTCCGGACCGTCCTCCAGGGTGGGCCGGCCGCCGGACAGCGTGGCGCCGTCGTCGTCCACGAGCACGTCGAGAACGCCCGCACCGCACTCCTGCCGCAGCAGACCGGCCGGGAGCCGGCCCGTACGCACGAGGGCATGTGCCGCCCCGACGCTCGGATGACCGGCGAAGGGCAGTTCGGCGAACGGGGTGAAGATGCGGACCCGATAGTCGGCGTCGGGCTCGGTCGGAGCGCAGAGGAACGACGTCTCCGACAGGTGGAACTCGAAGGCCAGGGCCTGGCACTGCTCGGTGCTGAGGCCGTCGGCCCCGAATACGACGGCCAGCGGATTCCCCGCGAACGCCCGCGGTGCGAAGACGTCGACGACCTCGTAGTCCAGAAGTTCCGGGGCGCTCACGGGCCGACGGTAATCTCCGGGTCGTGACAACGGTGAGCAGGGCGTACGTCTCGCGGCTCGCCGGACTGCCGGTGTTCGACCCCAACGGCGACCGCGTCGGCAAGGTCCGGGACGTCGTCGTGGCCCTGCGGGTCGGCAGCGCTCCCCCGCGGGTGCTCGGCCTGGTGGTCGAGGTCGTCGCCCGCCGCCGGATCTTCGTGCCGATGGGCCGGGTGACCGCCATCGAGCCGGGCGCCGTCATCCTCGCGTCGGGCACCCTCAACCTCAAGCGCTTCGAGCAGCGGGCCGGCGAGACGCTCGTGATCGGCGAGCTGTTCGACCGGACGGTACGGATCATGGAGTCGGGGCGGCCCGCCCACGTCGTCGATGCCGCCATCGAGCAGACCCGCACCGGCGACTGGGTGCTCTCCCGCCTCGCCGTGCAGGAACCGGGGCGGCTCGGCCGCCGCGGGCAGCTGCACCAGGTGGCGTGGGACGAGGTCGAGGGGCTGGCGCTGCCCCAGACCGGCCAGGGCGCGGAGACCCTGCTCGCCACCTACCGCGAGCTCAACGCCGCCGACCTGGCGCACGCGCTGCTCGAGCTGCCGCTGCAGCGCCGGCACGAGGTGGCCGAGGCGCTGGACGACGAGCGGCTGGCCGACGTCCTCGGGGAGCTGCCCGAGGCCGAGCAGATCACCATTCTGGGCACGCTCCACGAGGGCCGGGCCGCCGACGTGCTCGAGGAGATGGACCCCGACGACGCCGCCGACCTGCTGGCCGAGCTGTCCAACGTCGACCGCAACCGGCTGCTGGAGCTCATGGAGCCCGACGAGGCCGAGCCGGTGCGCCAGCTGCTCAAGTACTCCGAGGACACCGCCGGCGGCATGATGACCAGCGAGCCGGTGATCCTCGCGCCCGACGCCACGATCGCCGAGGCGCTGGCGCGGGTGCGCGAGCCCGAGCTGACGCCGTCGCTGGCCAGCCAGGTGTACGTGTGTCGGCCCCCGTCGGCCACGCCCACCGGCCGTTACCTGGGCCTCGCCCACATCCAGCGGCTGCTCCGCGAACCGCCGTCCACCCTGGTCAGTGGCGTGCTCGACGACCTCGAGCCACTGCACCCGGAGGCCCCGCTGGGTGAGGTCACCCGCTACTTCGCCACCTACAACCTGGTCGCCGCCCCTGTCGTGGACGCCCAGGGCCGGCTGGTCGGCGCGGTGAGCGTCGACGACGTCCTCGACCACCTGCTGCCGGACGACTGGCGGGAGCGGGCCCGCCGTGGCTGAGCGGCAACGGCTGGACGTACCGCGGGGCGGCCGCACCCGCGGCTTCGGCAATTTCCTGCGACTGGACCCGGACGCGGTGGGGCGGTTCGCGGAAGGGATCGCGCGCTTCCTCGGGACCGGCCGATTCCTCGCCGTCCAGACGATCATCGTGATCGTCTGGATCGGGCTGAACGTCTTCGCCGTCCGGCAGCGCTGGGACCCCTACCCGTTCATCCTGCTGAACCTGGCGTTCTCCACCCAGGCCGCCTACGCCGCGCCGCTGATCCTGCTGGCGCAGAACCGGCAGACCGACCGCGACCGCGTGCAGGCCGAGGAGGACCGCGCCCGCGCCGCCTCGATGCGCGCCGACACCGAGTACCTGGCCCGCGAGCTGGCCTCGCTGCGTGTCGCCGTCGGCGAGCTGGCCACCCGCGACTTCATCCGCGGCGAGCTCAGCCGGCTGGCCGAGGAGGACGGCGACGAGGGCGAGAAGCGGGAGAAGAAGGCCAAGAAGCGCCGCGACGCGGTCAGCTGACGGCGGCGGCGAGGACGTGCACCAGCGCGCCCGCCGCGCCCGCGAGCACCAGGACGACGATGAACGGCGCGCGCAGCGCCAGTGCCAGCGCCGCGACGGCCAAGCCCACCAGGCGGCCGTCGAGCACCAGTTCGTTGCCCCGCGTGGCCGCCTGTACCGCCACGAGCGCGGCCAGCAGCGCGGCCGGCACGAAGTCCACGACGCGCGCCACCCACGGCTGCTGCACCCAGGCGGCCGGCACCGACAGGCCGGCCAGCTTCAGCAGATAGCAGCCCAGCGAGGCCGCGATCACCGCCGCCCACAGCGTCGTCCCGCTCACGCCATCTCCTCGCTCGCCGTGGGCCGCGCCGTGGTCCGGGGCGGGCCCGCCAGCCCGACCGCCACCACGGCGGCGATCACCTGGACGCCGGCCGGCACGAACGGCGTCAGCACCAGCGCGACCACCGCCCCGCCCAGGGCAACCCGCCGCTGGACGGCGGCCTCCGGGAAGGATCTGCGCAGCCGCGGCCACAGCAGGGCCAGGAAAGCCGCGGGGACGACGGCGTCGAGGGCCGCCCGGGTCGTCCCGCCGAGCGCCGCTGCGCCCACGGCACCGACCACCGTCATCGCGTTCCAGGTCAGGTAGATCGTGGCGCCGCCGGTGAGGAAAGCCAGCCAGGCCAGCCGCCGGTCGGGCGCGGCCAGCGAGAGCGCCGTCGTCTCGTCGATGACCCAGTGCCCCGCGGCGAGCCGCCGCAGCACGCCCCGGGGACGGAGCACCGGGATCAGCCGGACCCCGTAGACGGTGTTGCGGGTGCCGAGCAGCAGCGCACTGCCGACGGCCGCCAGGGCGCTGCCCCCCGCGCCGAGCACGCCCACCAGCGCGAACTGCGAGGCGCCGGTGAACATCAGCAGTGAGAGCGTCATCGCCTGCCAGACGGTCAGCCCGGCCGCGACGGCGGCGGCCCCGAACGCGGCGCCGTACAGCCCGACGGCCAGACCCAGGCCGATCGCGTCCCGGAGGATCGCGGCGCGGTCCGGGCTGCGGGCGGGCGACGACACTCCAGCCAGGTTAGTGACGCGGCCGGAGGGCGCTACGGCCGGCAGCTGCGCGGAAGATCACCCTCCGGCGGGGGTCGCCATGCGCGGCCCGCCGTAGAGTGGCAGGCGACCCGGTTGCGCAGGTCGCCGTGTCCTCCGGCCGGCCGCCGGACCAGGGTCCCCCGTCGAAGGAGACACACGAACACGATGTCCGACCAGCTGACCGGCACACCGGCGCTCGATGCCATCAACGCTGCTCTGGCCACCGTCCAGGACCCGGAGATCAACCGGCCGCTGACCGAGCTGGGCATGGTCAAGGACGTGCAGATCGGCGCCGACGGCGCGGTCCGCGTCGAGGTCTACCTGACCGTCGCCGGCTGCCCGATGCGCGAGACGATCACCAATCGCGTCACGACCGCCGTCTCCGCCGTCGCCGGAGTCACCGGTGTCCAGGTGGTGCTCGATGTGATGAGCGACGAGCAGCGCGCCGAGCTGCGGAGGACGGTCCGCGGCAGCGACGCCCCCGACCCGGTCATCCCGTTCGCGCAACCCGGCTCGCTGACCCGCGTCTATGCGGTCGCGTCGGGCAAGGGCGGCGTCGGCAAGTCCAGCGTCACGGTGAACCTCGCGGTCTCACTGGCCAAGCGAGGCCTGTCGGTCGGCGTGGTGGACGCCGACATCTACGGGCACTCGGTGCCGCGGATGCTGGGCGTCGACGACAAGCCGACCCAGGTCGACAACATGATCATGCCGCCGCAGGCCTACGGCGTGAAGGTCATCTCGATCGGCATGTTCACCCCAGGCAACACCCCGGTCGTGTGGCGCGGGCCGATGCTGCACCGCGCGCTGCAGCAGTTCCTCGCCGACGTGTGGTGGGGCGACCTCGACGTCCTTCTCCTGGACCTCCCGCCCGGCACCGGTGACATCGCGATCTCGGTGGCACAGCTGGTGCCCAACGCCGAGATCCTCGTGGTGACGACGCCGCAGCTGGCGGCGGCGGAGGTCGCCGAGCGCGCCGGCGCGATCGCCACCCAGACCCACCAGCAGGTGGTCGGCGTCGTCGAGAACATGTCCTGGCTAGACCTGCCCGACGGCTCGCGCATGGAGGTCTTCGGCTCAGGCGGCGGCGAGGCGGTCTCCGACGCGCTGACCCGCACGCTCGGCGCGCGGGTGCCGCTGCTCGGTCAGATCCCGCTCGACACGCGCCTGCGTGAGGCCGGCGACGCCGGCGCGCCGATCGTTCTGGCCGAGCCCGACTCCCCCGCCGCGCAGGCGCTGGAGAAGATCGCCGACGGTCTCGCCGTCCGCCAGCGTGGCCTCTCCGGCATGTCGCTGGGCCTCACACCCGTTCGACACTGACCGAGCCGCACCCGTCCTGACTCGACGCGGGCCGGGGACGGCGCCTGGCCGCGGTGTCGTCCGGAGGACGACGGTCTTACGTCGCGTCGCCCGGAGGACGACAGTGTCACGTCGCGTCGGGGTCGAAGGGGGGCGGCGTCCCACGGTCCCGGGAGCGGGCGGTGTCCCGCGCGGCGACGGCCTCGGCGCCGACGACCAATCCCGCCGAGCCGGTGGCACTCCCCCGGCTCATCATCGGAAGATCGTCGTCGTCGCCGAACAACTGCTCACGGATGAACGTCTTCGGGTGGTACTGGCGCAGGTCGAGATTCCGCAGGTCGGGCATGTCGTCGCCGAGCGACTCGTTCATCTGCTCGCGGATACCGGTGATCGCTTCCCGGACCTTCTTCAGCCCCGCGGCGGCGTCCTTGGCGAGGTCCGGGAGCCTCTCCGGGCCGAAGATGAACAGCGCGGCGAGCGCGATGACGAGAACTTCGCCCCAGCCGATCGAGTCGAACACCGCCGCTCCTGTTCTTCCCGGCCTCCGACGGCCACCCGACCACTGGCTCCAGCGTAGGCGGCGCAGCTCACGCCACGGCCGTCCGGGCGCTCACGCCCGGTCGAGCGTGACCTGAAGCTTCTGCGAGTGCCCCCCGCGCACCAGTTCCACCGTGACCTCGTCTCCGGGCTTGTGGGAGTCGACGGCGACGGCGAGCTCCTCGGAGCTGCGCACCTTCTTGCCCTCGAGCGCGATGACGACGTCCTGCTCGCGGATCCCGGCGCCGGCCGCGGCGCTCTGCTTCTCCACATTGAGCACCAACGCGCCGTCGCGGGTGCCGTCGGTGACCGACCGGGTGTTCACGCCGAGGGAGGCATGCACGGCCTTGCCGGTGGAGATCAGCTCCTGGGAGATCTGGCGGACCGTGTCGATCGGGATGGCGAACCCGAGTCCGATCGACCCGCCGGTGGTGCCGTTGCCGCCCAGCGACGCGATCGCCGTGTTGATCCCGATCACGGCGCCCGTGGCGTCGACCAGCGCGCCGCCGGAATTGCCCGGGTTGATCGGGGCATCGGTCTGCACCGCGTCGATGACCGCGTTGGTGTCGCTGCCCTCACCGGACAGGCGGACGGGCCGGTCGAGCGCGCTGACGATGCCGCTGGTGACCGTGCCGGCCAGCCCCAGCGGCGAGCCGATGGCCACGACCGGGTCACCGACGACGACGTCGTGCGACGTGCCCAGACTGGCGGTGACGAGCCCCGGCTTCTCGACCTTGAGGACGGCGACGTCGCTGGACGGGTCGCGCCCGACGATGCGCGCCTTCGAGCCGCTGCCGTCGGAGAACACCGCTCGGATCTCGGCGCCGCTGACGCCGTCCGCGCCCGAGACGACGTGGTTGTTGGTGACGATGTAGCCCTTGCCGCCGTCGACGACGACGCCCGAGCCGGTCGCACCCGCCTGGCCCACCCGCACCTCGATGGAGACGACGGCGGGTGCGACGCGCGCGGCGATGTCAGCGACGGAGCCGGGCTTCCGGGCGACGCCGGGGTCGACCTTGGACAGCTGGGTGCCGGGCGCCAGCAACGGCGTCTCGGCGGCGGTCCGGGTCAGGTACCAGCCGAGACCGCCGCCGACCGCGCCGACCAGCAGGACGGCCAGCAGCGCGAGGACGGAGACCCGGACGGAGAGGTCGCGGATCCGGAGCTTCCGCCGTCCCCGGGCGTCGACGATGACCGGCCCGGCCTGGGCGTCCTCCTCGTACACCGCCGGCGCGCCGAGCGCGGCCGGTGCCTCCGGGTCGCGCCACGGATCGCTTCGGGCGTCGGCCTTCCACCAGGGGCCACTGGCCGTGCGGCGGCGGCCGGGGCGGCCGCCCGGCGGGTCCTGAAGCCCGGACTGGCCGGGTGCGGCCGGCGCGAAGGCCCGCAACACCGCCTCCGGGGGCGGGGGTACCGGCCGAGGAGGCGGGAGTGCGGGGCGGTCACCGGAGAAGCTGCCGCCGACGGCGGCGGGGCGCCCGAAGGCGGTCTGCTGACCCGGCGTCGGCGCGGGCGCGGCCAGGGGCCTTGGCGCGACGCGGTCCGGGGTGGGGGCGAAGGGGCCGGTCAGGCCCGCGGGGCGGGCGAACGGGGCGTCCCCTCCGAACGGGGCGTCCCCGTCGACCGGGGCGTCCCCTCGTGGTGTGGATTCACCCGAGGTGCTCAGGGGGTCCCGCCCCGTCCGGTGAGGGTGGCCGACGTCCCGACGGTGAGCGTGCGGACAACCGGCGGCATCACGTCGGTGTGCCGGTTCGGCAGCGACGAACCGGCCGCCGGTGAACCCCCGGGAACGGCTGCGGAGTCGGCCGGCAGGCTCAGTGCGAGCGCGGTGACACCGAGGCCGAGCGTGACCAGCGTGCCGGCCACTCCGCGGCGCAGCCAGCGCGCCTGGTCACTGCGGTGCGCGCGCGGCTCGGGCTCGAGATCGACCGCCCACGAGCCGGCGGGGCCGCTCACGGTCAGCTGACCGGGGCCGGCCGCCATCGTTCCCGGGCCGCCGCCCGCGCCGGGTACATCGGTGGTGAAGGGGATCGCGCAGAGCCGCGACATCAGGTCACCCGGGACGGTGACGTCCGCGCTCGCGTGCAGCGCGTCCTTGGCCTCCCGCTGCGCCTCCACGGCAAGCCGGCACTGCAGGCAGCCCGACAGGTGCCGGGCGGCCCGGTGCGCGGGACCGGCCGGCAGCTCGCCGTCGACCAGGGCCGCTATCGCCTCCTGGGCGAGGTGGCTCTCCGGAATGCTCACGCCATCGCCTCCCCGGTGGTCAGCGGCCGCCGCGGGGCGAGGTGGGCCAGCGCCTGTCGCAACTGGACCCGGCCGCGGTGGATGCGGCTGCGGACGGTGCCGAGCTTGATGCCGAGGGTCGCCGCGATCTCCTCGTACGTCAGGCCCTCGATGTCACAGAGGACGACGGCGACGCGGAACTCCGGCGAGAGCGCGTCGAGCGCGGCCTGGATCTGCGGGTCGAGGTGGGTGTCGGAGTAGACCTGCTCGGGGCTGGGCGCCGTGCCGGGCAGCCGCTCGGTGTCCTCGGGCAGCGCGTCGAACCGGATCCGCTGCCGGCGGCGCACCATGTCGAGGAACAGGTTGGTCGTGATGCGGTGCAGCCAGCCCTCGAAGGTTCCGGGCGAGAAGTCGGCCAGCGAGCGGAACACCCGGACGAACGTCTCCTGGGTGAGGTCCTCGGCGTCCTGCGCGTTCCCGGAGAGCCGGTAGGCCAGCCGGTACACCCGCGCGGAGTGGTCGCGGACGACCTGCTCCCACGTGGGAGCCACCCAGACCTCGGTCTCGGGGCGGACGCCGGCGTCGGACACGTCTCCAGGATCGCAGACGGGAGCCGCCGCGACCCCTTCGGCGTCAGCGGGACGTGATGAAGCCACTCGCGTCAAGCGCACATGCCGCTCAACGGACGGGACCGGTGCCCGTGTTCCCGCTCCACCCCGCTCCCAGCCGATCCACAGCGCCCGCCCCGGCCACGCCGGCGCGACGGGTGCCCCGCGGCGATCCGGCCGCTGTGGCCCGGTGGCCCGGCAACTACCCTCGCCCCTGATGAGCGCCGAGGATCCGCCGCCGGCCGGCGGTATCGCCGAGAGCGCCGCCTATGCCGACCGGTTCGCCGCCGAGTCGCCCGAGATGGTGGCGGCCCGGGCGCGCGCCGTCCACCTCCCCGGTCCGCCCCCCGTGGCGCCCGCCGTCGCCGCGACGCTCACGCTGCTGGCGGCCGGGGTAGGGGCCCGGTCAGTCGTCTCGATCGGGAGCGGCGGCGGGGTGACCGGCCTGTCGCTGCTGCGCGGAATGCGGCCCGACGGCGTTCTGACCGCCCTCGACGGCGACCCCGAGCAACTGCGGGCCGCCCGCCGCGCCTTCGCCGAGGCAGGCATCCCCGCCGGCCGTGCCCGGCTGATCTTCGGCACCCCGGCCGAGGTCCTCCCCCGCCTCTCCTCCGGCGCGTACGACATGGTCGTCTGCGCCGGGCCGCCCCGCGAGTACTCCGGGCACCTGCCGGGACTGCTGGACCTGATGCGGATCGGGGGCACGCTCACCTGTCACGGCCTGCTCGACGGCGGCCGGATCGCCGACCGGACGGCCCGGGACCCCCAGACCGTCGCCTGGCGCGAGATCGCCCGGACCATCCGCGAGGACGAGAACCTGCTCTCCGCCGTGCTACCGATCGGCGCCGGCCTGCTGGTCGCGACCAAGCGGAACTAGGCCCCCTGCAGGGCCCCGACGCGAGCGTGCGAGTGGCGGGGGGCAGGGGGTCCTCTTTCAGACGATGGCGCGGGCGCCCTTGCCGAGCACGGTCACGCCGCCGGCGCTCACGTGGTAGCGCTCGCGGTCGGCCGCGTGGTCGACCCCGATCCGCGCCCACGGCGGGACGACGGTGTTCTTGTCCAGGATCGCCCGCCGGACGTAGGCGCCCTCGCCGATCTGGACGCCGTCCATCAGGACGCTGTCCTCCACCCGGGCCCCCCGCTCGACCCGCACCCCCGGTGAGATGACGCTGCTGTGCACCGAGCCGCCACCGATGATCGCGCCGGCGCTGACCATCGACTCCTCCGCGCGGCCACCGAGCACGAACTTCGCCGGCGGCTGCTGGGGCGGCAGCGAGTAGATCGGCCAGCGGTCGTTGTAGAGGTTGAACACCGGCGTCACCGACACGAGGTCCATGTGCGCCTCGAAGTAGGCGTCGATGGTCCCGACGTCGCGCCAGTAGCCGTGGTCGCGCTCGGTGGCGCCCGGGACGACGTTCGTCGAGAAGTCGTAGACCCACGCCTCTCCGGCGTCGGCCAGCATGGGCATGATCGAGCCGCCCATGTCGTGCACCGACGACTCGTCCGCGGCGTCCCTGCGCAGGGCGTCGAGCAGCGCATCGGTGGTGAACACGTAGTTGCCCATGGAGGCGAAGCTCTCCTCGGGCGAGTCCGGCAGGCCTGGCGGCTCCGCTGGTTTTTCCAAGAATCCGCGCACCTTGCCCTCGGCGTCGGAGTCGATGACGCCGAACTCCGTGGCCTCACGGCGGGGCACGCGGAGCCCGGCGATCGTCACGCCGGCGCCCGTCTGCAGGTGCTGATCGATCATCTGGCCGGGGTCCATGCGGTACACGTGGTCGGCCCCGAAGACGACGACGATGTCCGGTCGCTCGTCGTAGATCAGGTTCAGGCTCTGGAAGATCGCGTCGGCACTGCCGGTATACCAACGCGGGCCCAGCCGCTGCTGCGCCGGCACGGGCGTGACGTAGTTGCCGAGCAGCGAGGACATCCGCCAGGTCTGGGTGATGTGCCGGTCCAGGCTGTGGCTCTTGTACTGCGTGAGGACGGCGATCTGCCGGATCTCGGCGTTCACCAGGTTGGACAGCACGAAGTCGATCAGCCGGTAGTTGCCCCCGAAGGGGACCGCCGGTTTGGCGCGGTCGTCGGTGAGCGGAGCCAGCCGCTTACCCGCACCACCGGCCAGAACAATGCCGAGCACCCGAGGACCGCCACGCATGTCACGCAACGTAGCGGCTTCCGAGAGGTCCCGCCGCCCCCACGTGCGCGGATGTCCCCCCTAGGGTGACGCCGTGCGCATCGGCATCGTGACGAGGGAATGGCCGCCGGACGTCTACGGCGGCGCGGGAGTCCACGTCGAGCACCTGGTCGCCGCCCTCCGTTCCCTCCCCGGCGGCCCGGACATCGACGTGCACGCCTTCGGTGAACCCCGGCCCGATGCGACGGGGCACACCGTGCCCCCGGGGTTGGCGGGCGCGAACGGCGCGCTGCAGGCGGTCGGTGTGGACGTCGAGATCGCCGCCGCGCTCGACGGCGTCGACCTGGTCCACTCGCACACCTGGTACGCCAACACCGCCGGACTGCTGGCCTCCCTCGTGCACGGCGTCCCGCACGTCGTCACCGCGCACTCGCTCGAGCCTCGGCGGCCGTGGAAGGCCGACCAGCTCGGCGGCGGCTACCGGCTGTCGTCGTGGGTGGAGAAGACCGCCTACCTCGCGGCCGACGCGGTGATCGCCGTCAGCAACGGGATGCGCGCGGACGTGCTCGACGCCTATCCCGAGCTCGACCCGGCGAAGGTGCACGTCGTCGGCAACGGGGTGGACGCCGACGCCTACCGCCCGATCGAGGACCCCGACGTCCTTCGCGGGCTGGGCGTGGCCCCCGACCGGCCCTATGCGCTGTTCGTCGGGCGGATCACCCGGCAGAAGGGCGTCATGCACCTCCTGGCGGCCGCCGAGCAGCTGCCGCCCGACGTCGGACTGGTGCTCGCCGCAGGTGCCGCGGACACCCCCGGCGAACGGCAGCAGGTGGCCGACGCCGTCGCGGCGCTGCAGGAGCGGCGCAGCGGGGTGGTCTGGATCGAGGAGATGCTGCCGCGCGACAAGCTCGTCCCTCTCATCACCGGGGCCACCGTCTTCGTCGTCCCGTCGGTGTACGAGCCGCTGGGCATCGTCAATCTCGAGGCGGCCGCCTGCGGCACGGCCGTGGTCGCCAGTGATGTGGGCGGCATCCCCGAGGTGGTGGACGACGGCCGGACCGGGCTGCTGGTGCACTACGACCCCGACGACACCGCCGCCTTCGAGGCCGGGCTCGCCGCCCGCATCGCCGAGCTGGTGGCCGATCCCGCGCGGGCGGCGGTGATGGGGGCGGCCGGCCGCGAGCGGGTCCTCGCCGAGTTCGGCTGGCCGGCGATCGCCCAGCAGACCGTCGCGGTCTACTCCGAGGTCCTCGCCGCTCGCTCCTGATCCGCGGCCCACCGCCCCCTGGTACCTTCCTCGCGCCGGCCCCGGGCCGGTGACGGAGCGGCAGCGAAGTCCGGTGCGAACCCGGCGCTGTCCCGCAACTGTGAGGGTCACCGGGTGACCTGAGCCAGATCGCCTGCCCTACGTCATGTCACCGACCCTCGCGGTAAGGGTCGCGCATGGAGCGGTGCCAGCTCGCGCCGGCTCATGGGCGATGCCTTCCGCCTCTTGTGGAGGCTCCCTGTGCCCCGCCCCACCCGCCGCCGGCGGTCCCTGCCCGCCCTGGTGGCGCTGCTGCTCTCCCTGCTCATGGCTCTCACAGCGTGCGGGGGCTCCAGCTCCTCGGACTCCGGCACGGCCGCCGCCTCCTCCACCGCCGGAACGCCGGACTACCCGGTCACCGTGACCGGCACCAACGGGTCGGTGACCCTGGCCGCCGAGCCGAAGAGCATCGTCTCGATGTCGGCCACGGCCACCGAGATGCTGTTCGCGATCGGCGCCGGGCCCCAGGTCAAGGCCGTCGACGGCACCTCGAACTACCCGGCCGGCACACCGGTCACCAAGCTGTCGGCGTTCACGCCCAACACCGAGGCGATCGTCGCCTACAAGCCCGACCTGGTCGTCCTCAGCGACGACATGAACGGGATCGTCGCGTCACTCACCACGCTCAAGGTGCCCACCCTGCAGCTCCGCGCGGCCACGTCACTGGACGACAGCTACACCCAGCTCCGGACCCTCGGTGACGCCACCGGCCACGCCGACCAGGCCGCCGCGGTGGTGGCCGACATGCAGAAGCGGATCAAGGCGGCCGTCGCCTCCGTGCCGGCGTCGGCCAAGGGCAAGCGCGTCTACCACGAGCTCGACCCGACCTACTACTCCGTGACCAGCTCCACGTTCCTCGGCGGCGTCTACAAGCTCTTCGGTCTCGAGAACATCGCCGACGGCGCGAAGAACACCGCGAACGGCTATCCGCAGCTGTCCGCGGAGTACGTCGTCGGGCAGGCCCCGGACCTGATCGTGCTGGCCGACACGGTCTGCTGCCAGCAGAGCGCCGATGCCGTCGCGAAGCGACCGGCGTTCGCCTCGGTGCCGGCGGTCAAAGAACACCGGGTGCTGGCCATGAACGACGACATCGCCTCCCGCTGGGGCCCCCGGGTCGCCGACTTCGTCGAGTCCGTCGCGAAGGCGCTGCGCGGCTGACCCCCGCCCGACCATGACCACGACCACGCGGAACCGGCGGGCGGACCGGGCACCCGGTCCTCCACCGGCACGGCCGCGCCGCCGCGCGGCCCTGGTGCTCGGGGGCACCGGCCTGGCGCTCGCGCTGGCCGTGCTCGCGGGGGTCGGGGTCGGTGCGATCCCGCTGGCTCCGGGTGCCGTGGTCGCCACCCTGCTCGACCGGGCGCTGGACGCCGTCGGCGTCCAGGTGCCCGGTGGGCTGCAGGGAAGTGACGCCGCCGTCCTTCTGCAACTCCGGCTCCCGCGGGTGCTGTTGGCAGCACTCGTCGGCGCCGGTCTGGCGATCTCGGGCGCGGCCTACCAAGGTGTCTTCCGCAACCCGCTGGCCGATCCCTACCTGCTCGGGGCCGCCGCCGGAGCCGGGCTCGGGGCCACGCTCGTCATCGCCTATGCCCCCGTCCAGTCCGTGGGGCCGGTCGGAATCGTCCCGCTGGCCGCGTTCGCCGGCGCTCTGGTCGGCGTCGGCTGCGCGCTGGCCCTGGGCACGGCGGCGGGCGGATCGCACAGCGCGACGCTGCTGCTCGCCGGAGTCGCGGTCGCCTCGTTCCTGGCGGCCGGCCAGACGTTGATCCAGCAACAGAACTCCGAAGACCTCCGGGCCGTCTACGGCTGGTTGCTCGGGCAGCTGGGTCGCGCCCAGTGGTCCGACGTCGGCCTGGTGCTCCCCTACCTCGGGGTGGCGTGCGTCGTGCTGCTGCTCTGCGGACGGGCGCTGGACGTCCTCGCGGTCGGGGACGACGAGGCGAGGTCGCTCGGCGTCCATCCCGGCCGGCTGCGAGTGATCGTTCTCCTCGCCGCCTCGCTGGCCACCGCGTCGGCGGTCGCGGTGAGCGGCCTCATCGGCTTCGTCGGCCTGATCGTCCCGCACATCGCCCGCCGGCTGGTCGGGGGCTCGCACGCCCTGGTGCTGCCGGTCTCCTTGCTCGCCGGCGGCGCCTTCCTGGTGCTGGCCGATCTGGTGGCGCGGGTCGTGCTGGCGCCGGCCGAACTGCCCCTCGGCGTCGTCACCGCCTTCATCGGCGCACCCTTCTTCGCCGGGCTGCTCTGGATGGGGGCGCGGCGACGATGACAGGGAGTCCGGCTGCGCCGTCGGGCACCGTGGGGGCCCGCGTCGAGGTGATCGGGATGTCGGCCTCCTACGGCCGCACGCGGGTGCTCGACAACGTCCGGCTGACCGTCGAGCCCGGCGGCTGGCTCGCGGTGATCGGCCCCAACGGGTCGGGCAAGTCCACGCTGCTGCGCTCCATCCTGGGCTTCCACGCCCATGACGGCCTGGTCCGCGTCGACGGCGCCCCCACGTCCGGGATGCCACGCCGTGAGCGCGCCCGGCAGTTGGCCTATTCGCCGCAGCGCCCGGTGCTGCCCGAGGCGGTCTCCACCCGCGACTACGTCGCGCTCGGGCGCACCCCGCACCGGGCTCTGCTCGCCCCGCCACGGGCGGTCGACCGGCAGGTCGTCGAGGACGTGATGGAGCGTCTCGGCCTGGACGGGATGGCCGACCGGCTGCTGCGCACCCTCTCCGGCGGAGAACAGCAGCGCGCCGTGCTCGCCCGGGCACTGGCGCAACAGCCGCGGGTGCTGCTCCTCGACGAGCCGACCGCGGCGCTCGACCTCGGGCACGCCCAGCAGGTGCTCGACCTGGTCGACCGGCTCCGCCGCCAGGACGGGCTCACCGTGCTCAGCTCGCTGCACGACCTCACGCTCGCCGGGCAGTACGCCGACCGGCTGGCGCTGCTGTCGGCAGGCCGGGTCGCGGTCGAGGGCTCCCCCGCCGACGTCCTGACCGCAGCAGCCCTGCAGACCCACTACGGCGCCCGGGCGCAGGTCGTCACAGGACCGTCCGGCCCGGTCGTGCTGCCGATCCGCGCACCCGGCTGAGGGCGGATCAGCGACCTTCGCGGAACCGCACCCGGTCACCCGGTCGTAGCTGCGCGGCGGACGGGAGGTCGGCCGACGCGACGACGCCGAGCACCGGATAGCCACCGGTGACCGGGTGGTCGGCGAGGAAGAGCACAGGCGCGCCGTCCGGCGGAACCTGCAGCGCCCCGGGCACCAGCCCCTCGCTGGGGAGCTCGGCCTCCCCTGCTCGCGCGAGCGGCGGGCCGGCGAGCCGCAGCCCCACCCGGTCGCTGTCGGCCGAGACCGTCCACTCCGCCGCCGTCAGCGCCGTCCACGCGGTCGGTTCGAACCAGTCGCGGCGCGGCCCCGGCAGGACGCGGAGGACCGGCCGGGACGACGGCGCCCACACAGGTGCGACGTCCACGAACGGCTCGTCGGCGGCCAGGGCGCCGATCGGCAGGCGGTCGCCGGGGGCCAGCGGGGACGGTCCCAGGCCGGCGAGGGTGTCGGTGCTGCGCGACCCGAGCACCGGGACGGCGTCCACCCCGCCGCGCACCGCGACGTAGGACCGCAGTCCGACCGGCGGCATCCCGAGGGACAGGACCGCTCCGGCCTGCAGGGTCATCGGCGCGTTGAGAGGAGCCGGCCGTCCGTCGACGTCCGGGCGGGCGGGTGCTCCGGTGACCGCGACCAGCAGGGTGCGCTCGGCGCGCAGCCGCAGCCCGCCCGCCGTCACCTCGATGGTGGCCGCCCTCGCGGCGTTGCCGACGAGCCGGTTGGCGAGGTCCGCGGACGACCGGTCGGCGGCGCCCGACCGGGTCACCCCGATCGATGCCCAGCCGGGGCGGCCGGCGTCCTGGATCGTCGCCAGCGGCCCGGCGGCGAGGACGGTGAGCACTCAGCGCACCTCCCGGAACCGCACTCGGGTACCCGGCACGAGCAGAGCCGGAGGGTCGCGGTCGGAGTCGAAGAGGACGACGTCGGTCCGCCCGACGAGCTGCCAGCCCCCGGGCGAGGCACGGGGATAGACCCCGGCGAACGGCCCCCCCAGCCCCACCGCGCCGGCCGGCACCCGGGTGCGCGGGGTCGACCGGCGCGGCACGTACAGGTCCTCGGGCAGGCCGGTCAGGTAGCCGAACCCTGGGACGAATCCGCTGAACGCAACGGTGAGCTCGGCCTCCGTCATCGCCTCGACGACGGCGGTCACCGACCGGCCGGTCAGGTCCGCCACCTCGTGCAGATCCGGCCCGTCGAAGACCACGTCGAGTTCGACGGTGGCGGTGCCGCCGTCGGGGCGGGCGGGGCGCGGCGGGAGCCGGCGGAGGACCGCGACGTCGCTGTCGCCCGGCGCCCGGTCCAGAACGACCAGGACCGTGCGGGCGGCGGGCACGAGATCGAGCTGGTCCGGCAGGGGCGCGGCCTCCAGCGCCTCGCGCACCGCGGCGACGCCGACCAGGTCAGCGACCTCGACGAGGAGCGCCCGGTCCCCGTAGACGCGCACACCCTGGACCGGCCCGGCTGCCTCGTCCCGCTCCACGCCGACATGATCCCCACCGATCCCTCGGGCCCGCACGCCGCGGGGTGTGCGGGGAACCCGCGGACGACGGACCATGGGGCGTGACCATCGCCGCGCAGTTCGAGACCGCGATCGCAGAGGTCACCGAGCCCGGCCTCGAAGGGCCGGAACTCCTGCCCGTTCGGCTGGCTCGTGCCTGCGCCCGCATGCTGCCGATCGACGGCGCCGGGATCAGCCTGGTCGACGGTGCGCAGCAGCGGGTACCGCTGGGTGCCAGCTCAGAGTCCGCCGCCGACGCCGAACGGCTGCAGTTCACCGTGGGTGAGGGCCCCTGCACGACCGCGCAGAACACCCGTATGCCGGTGTTCGCCGTCGAGGAGGACCTCCGCCACCGCTGGCCCGTCTTCAGCGATCTGCTGATCGGTGGCACGCCGTACCGGGCTGTCGTCGCCCTCCCCCTGCAGCCCGCGCTCGCCGGTGCGGGCGCCATCGACCTCTACTTCGCGCAGTCCGAGGGCGTGCTCGCCCTCGACGTCTTCGAGGCGCTGGCCGTCGGCGAGCTGGTGACATCGGCCCTGAGCGAGGCCGCGGTGTGGTCGACCTGGTCCCCCGGGGAGGGCCCGGCCTGGCTGCACGGTCCCGTGCCGCAACGCCGGGCCGCGGTCTGGGAGGCCCTGGGCATGCTCAGCGTCGACCTCGAACTGGACACGCCGGCCGCGCTCGCGCTCATGCGGAGCCACGCCTACGCCACCGGACGATCGGTGGACGACGTTGCGGCGGAGCTCCTGGCCGGGCGGCTCCGTGCGGCCGACCTGCGGGACGGCGGATGACGCCGCTCGGCGTCAGGATCCCCTCAGTGCGCGAAGGGCGCCACGGTCACTCCGGCCGCCTCGAGCGCCGTCCGGACCGCCCGGGCCATCTCGACCGCGCCCGGTGTGTCCCCGTGCACGCAGACCGAATCGACCGCGACGGGCACGATGCTGCCGTCGCCCGCGACGACGACGCCGTCGACGGCCATGCGCACGACCCGCTCCGCCACCACCGCCGGGTCCTGCACCAGCGCACCGGGCTGATCCCGCGGGACGAGCGTGCCCTCGGGTGTGTAGCCCCGGTCGGCGAAACCCTCGGCCACGGTGCGCAGCCCGGCGTCCGCGGCGGCGCGCAGCAGGGCCGAGCCGGGCAGGCCGAGCACCGGCAGGGTTCGGTCGTAGGCGCGGACGGCGTCGACCACCGCCCGGGCCTGGCCCTCGTGGTGCACCGATGCGTTGTAGAGGGCGCCGTGCGGCTTGACGTAGGAGACCTTGCCGCCGGAGACCCGGGCGATCCCGTCGAGCGCGGCAAGCTGGTAGAGCACGTCGTCGGTGAGCTCGGCGGGTGCGACGTCGATGAACCGCCGACCGAAGCCGGCGAGGTCGCGGTACGACACCTGCGCGCCGACGGCCACCTCGGCAGCCACCGCGCCGGCGCAGACCCGGCGCATGATCGACGGGTCGCCGGCGTGAAACCCGCAGGCCACGTTCGCGCTGCTCACGACCCCGAGCAGCGCGTCGTCGTCGCCGAGCCGCCAGACGCCGAACCCTTCACCCATGTCCGAGTTGAGGTCGATCCGACGTCGGGGAGCGGTCACCGCGGCAGTCTCTCGCAACGAGCTGGAACCGATGTGACGACATGGTGATATGTCGACAA
>JAODNN010000048.1 GCA_025465355.1 Blastococcus sp.
TGTCCTTGCACTCCTCGAGGGACGCCTTGACGTCCTCGAAGCGCGGGTTGGAGAAGGACAGCGACATCGAGCCGCTGAAGTCCTCGATCGGGGAGATCTCCTCGAGGATCTCGGCGAGGCCGCCGACCGCGTCGGCCTGCTCCTCGGGCGAGAGGGTGGCCCGCCACTCGGGGCTGCCGATCAGCCAGTCGAAGGACGCCGTCTGCAGCGCAAGCAGATCAGGAACCTCGAGAGGCTCCTTGATCTTGGCGAACGAGACGCGGAGCGGGGCTCCGGGGATCTTCTGCAGATCGGTCTCGGCGGTGTGGGTGCCGGGTTGCGGCGACTGCGGGGTGGTGCGGGTGGTGCCGGACTCAGTGGTGCGGGGGTTGATGCTGGTGGGGCGAGAGCCTGCCAAGATGCGTCCTTCCAAGGACCTCACGACGTGCGGGCGGTGGGTGCGGGTTCGTCCTGGGTCGTCGTCGGTTTCGGCGGGGCTGTCCATCTGGCCTGTCAGGGCCCTGTCCGAAGGCCAATCACGGGTGACCGGGACCGCTCCCGGGCACCCCTGGTGACCCGTTTCGGCGGGCAAGCAGTCAGAGGGCAGCGCAACAGGAGACCCTACCCCTGCTCGGGCCCGCTGTCCACGTCGCGGGGGCCGGTGCGACCGGCGCCACACTCCGCGGGACGCGAGACGGGGCAGCAGGGGCTGCCGGGCCGTGCGCTCGCGCCCATGATGCCAGCCGCGGGCCTTCCGCGGCACTGCCACGCCGACGGCTTGTGGATGCCGGTCCGTCCGCCGTCCGCCCCCCGGTCAGGAGGTGGTCAGCACGGTGAGCTCGTTGATCTTCCAGGTCCCGCCCACCTTGACGACGCCGATCTGCACGGTCCTGGTGCAGGACTGCGCACCCTCGGGAGTGACGGTGCACTCCGAGCCCGGCGGGGCCGCCTGCTTGCCGCTGTTCACGGACTTGAGGACCTGCTGCCCGAAGACGACGAGGGTCGCGGTGTCCTGGCCGTCGTTGATCTGCTGCAGCCCGACGTCCTGCACGACGTAGCTCGTGGTCGCCGACACCTGCTTGTAGGTGTCGATGATCCCGCCCTGCGAGAGATCAGTCTTGAACTGGTCGTGCAGGGCACCGGTGAGGACGCCGAGCTGGCGGCGCACGCTGCCGTCGGGGTCGTGGTAGTCGAACGCGTAGAGCGTCTGGATGTTGCTCTTCGCCGCGCTGAACACGGTCGCGTCCACATAGCGCGGGTGCATCCGGTCCAGGAGCAGCCAACCGGCGCCGGCCGCGGTGACCACGCAGAGCAGCGCGAGCACCAGCGCCAGGACCGGGCGCCGGCCACGCGTGGTCGCCGTCTCAGCAGCGCTCGTTCGGCCGGTCCGGGCCGACCGTGCCGTCACTGCGTCGCGCTTCCGCCCCGTCACAGGAAGGTCCGCGGTCAGCGTGTCCGCCGTCCGCGCCCCCGACCCCGTCGCGGCCTCGGCGTCCTCGCGCTCGCGCCGGCTGCCGGCCACACGGGGACGTGGCGTCGGACGCGCCGACGCGCCGGGGCGTGGCCGTGGCGTCGGGCGCGGCCGGTCGTCAGGGATGTCATTCATGCCCGCGTCACCGCCCCGTGATCCCGGAGAGCAGCCATCGACCGTCGACCTTCTTCATCTGCACCTCGATGCGGAAGCGCAGCACCTGCGCCTGCGGGCCTGCCTTGCTCTTCTGGGTCGTCTCGATGACCAGCACGACCGTGGCGCTGTCCGGATCCGCCCGGGTCACGCCGGCCCCGATGATCTTGGTACTGACCACCGCCTGCGCGTCGGTGAGCGACTTCCGGCTCTGGTTGAGCCTGTCCGTGGTCTCTTTGACGAGGCTCCCGGTCGCCAACCGCTGGACCTGCCGGATGTCGTCGTCGAGCGTGAGGTAGTCGAAGGACGTCAGATCGACGACTCCGGAGCGCGCCGCCTCCAGCGCCCCGACGTAGTCGGCGGTGCGGATGGACGACGTGGCCGGCCGCGTGAACCAGAGAAAGCCCGCTCCCGCCAGGAGCAGCACCAGCACGACCGACAACGCCGGCACGAGCGGGAACGTGGGACCGCCCCGCCGTGGGGCGTCTTCGGCGCCGTCCTCTGCCGCTGCGCTCGCCCGCTCCGCGGCACGCTCCCGGCGCCGCCGCCGTTTCGAGGCGGCGTCGTCGTCGCCCGAGACGTCGGCCGGCCGCTCCGACTCCGGGGCGGCGGTGGCTGCGCTGTCGCTGGTCACCCGCAAGGTTCTCCTTGTCCTGTCAGGGGCCCGTCGTGTCGTGGCCGGTCGCGGCGAGAGAGCCGGGACGGCGTCATCCGACGGTCTGGGCGAAGGGGTTGGCGTGCAGCAACTGTGCCAGCAATCCGTCGAGGACCGAGGTGAGCGCCCCGGTGCCGGGGGCACCACCCGTTGCGCCGGCTCCGGCCTGTCCCCCGGAGCGGTCGATGTTCTGCGCGCCGCGGATGTCGGAACCGGCCTCGCCGGGGTTGCCTGCGGGTGGCACGCCGTTGACGACCTTGCAGGCGACGCGGTCGGCGTCCAGGTTGGCGACGGCGGCCGGGCTGCGGGTCTGGGCAGTGGAGACGTACCCCGTGGTGCAGGCGCGCGGGTTGTCGCTGTTGAGCACGAACCCGAAGTGTGCCCGCATGGTGCCGCTGTCGTTGCGGACGACGCTGAACCCGCCGGACACGACGTCGGGATAGGTGATCAGCATCTGCTGGACGCCGCTGAGCCGGGGGATGGTCACCTTGTTGAGGATGTCCAGGTTGCGGACCAGTGAGCCCAGCCCCGGGCCGGCGTTCTGCACCAGCTGCTGCAGCGCGGCACTTGCATCGGGTGCGTTGACGACCAGGGTGCGGATGTCGTGGTCGCTGGACACCAGGGTGTCGCTGACCAACCGCAGGTCGGCGGCCCACTGGCGGATCGCCGAGCGGCTGTCGGTCTGCGTCGTGAGGACCGTCTGCCCGTCCCTGATCAGCCGCAGTGTCTGGGGCAGCGACTTCTCGGCCCGGGCGAGCAGCAGGTCGCCGTTGTCGATCAGCCGGCCGAGGTCGTCGCCGGAGCCGGCGAAGGCCTTGCCGAGCTCGTCGACCACGATCCGCAGCTTCTCCTGGTCGATCGAGGTACTCAGCTTGTCGAGGTTGAGCATGAGCTGCTCGACGGGGACCGGGATGCCGGTGCGGTCCTGCGGGATGACCGACCCGTCCTTGAGGTAGGGCCCCTTGTTGTGCTTGGGACGGAGGATGACGTACTGCTCCCCGACGGCGCTGCGCGTCGCGACGAAGGCGTCGGTGTCCGCCGGGATGGGGTCGGCGTCGGGCTTGATCTGCATCACGACCCGGACCCCGTCGTCGACCAGCTTCATGTCGCTGACCCGCCCGACCGCGACGCCCCGGTAGGTGACCTCGGCGTTGACGAAGATGCCGCCCGAGTCGCGGAAGTCGGCGGCGACGTCGTAACCGCTGCCGAGGATGAGCCGGTCCAGTCCGACGTAGTTGAAGCCCAGGTAGGACATGCCCACCAGCGCGACGACGAGGAACAGGCTCAGCTGGACCTTCGTCCTGCGAGCGATCACTTCGTCACCCCCGTGATCTGCAGGCCCGCCACGCCGCCCTGCTTCTTCGAACTGGGCACCTGCCCGACGAGGTTGCCCGGCAGCGTGGGGATGCCCAGCGTGTTCGCCTTCGCGGAGCCGCCGGACGAGCCGACCTGCTGGTTGCCCGGTGGCGTCCCTGCCTGTCCGCAGGCGTTCCCAGGGGTAGGCAGATTCAGCTTCAGTGCGCCACTGGCCGGGTCGATCGCGTACCGGCAGAGCGTCTGGGTGAGGTCGAGCTGGAGCGCCGCCGTCATGTTCGTGAACAGGGCGTAGCCGCCGGTCCGCATGTCCTGCCGGTAGTTGAGCGGCTTGTCGGGGTTCTTGGGCGACCCGGTCACCGCGCTCGCCGGGAAGGGATAGGTCAGCAGCAGGTCCAGCGAGCCGGCGAGGTCCGGTCCGGCTGCCGCGAGCTGGGTGAGGATCGGCTGCAGCTGCTTCAGGTCCTCGACGGTGTTCTGGGCCGACTGGTTGATGATCCACGTGCCGACGTTCCCGAGCCGGGCGAGGCTCTTCAGCATCGTCACGAGCAGGTCGCGCTGCTGGTTGAGGACCTTCAACCCGGGGCCGATGGTGTCCAGCGCCGTCTCGATCGTCTGCGTCCGCTTGGCGAGCGTGCCCGCGAGAGCGTTCACGCTGTCCAGCGCGCGGTTGATCTCCGACTTCTGGCTGTCCAGGCCGCCGATGAAGGTGTCCAGCTCGGTCAGGGTCTTGCGGACCCCCGACTCGCGGCCCTGCAGTGCGACTCCCAGCTCGTGGTTGATCGTCTGCAGCTGCGCCAGACCGCCGCCGTTGAGGACCAGCGACAGCGCACCGAGCAGCTCCTCGACCTCGACGTTGCGGTTGGTCCGGGAGAGCGGGATCACTGCTCCGTCGCCCAGTCGGCCCTGTGCCTTCTCGTTTCCGGGGGCGGCCAGCTCGACGTACTTCTCCCCCAGCAGCGAGGACTGCTGGATCATCGCGACCGCATTGGCCGGCAGGGCGACACTCCGGTTGACCAACAGGGTGACTTCCGCGGTCCAGTCCTTGTCCAGGGCGATGTCGGTGACCCGACCGACCGGGACGTCCTTGACCCGCACGCCGGACTGCGGCACCAGGTCCAGGACGTCGAGGAACTTCACCTTCACCGTGAGGGGCTGGTCGCCGGTGTCGGCGCCACCGGGCAGGGCGAACGAGTAAGCCCCCCGGAAGCCACAGCCGGCGAGCATCAGCAGGCCGAGCCCCAGCGCGAGCAACCGCGTCAGCCGCCGGTTCACTTGGTGCCTCCCTGGACGGTCTGCAGCCCTACGACCGTGCCACCGGAGCTGGCGGAGCCTGCTCCCCCGCCGAAGACGGCGGTGAGCAGTTCCTGCAGGTCCGGGACCTTGTTGTGGTTGAGGTCGTCGGGTGTGCCGTCGGCGTTCGCGTCGCCGGACAGCAGCCGTGCGCAGATCGACTCCGGCGTGGTGGGCAGCGGAACCGCGGGCACGCCCTGCTTCTGCACCGGCAGGTCGGCGATCGTGACCCGCCCGGTCGCGGCCAGCACCTGGCAGACGATCACCTCGGGACTGGTCGAGCCGACCGAGTTGTCCCGGGTGTCGAGCGTGCCGTAGTCCGGGTTGTACGCGTGGGACAGGTTGCCGAGCGCCGCCGGCGCCACGTCGAGCACCTCGGCCAGCGCCGTCCGCTGCTGGACCAGCGCCAGGGTGACGTCGGCCAGCCGGTTGACGTTGGTGCTCAGCAGCGCCGTGTTGCTCCGGACGAAGCCGGCGACGTCCCCCAGCGCCTTGGACAGCAGCGAGATGGCCGCGGCGAGGTCCTTGCGTTCGGCGGCCAGCTGGTCGGCCACGGCCGCGAGGTTGGTGTTGAACTGTCCGACCTGCGCGTCGATCGAGGCCAGCGCGCTGGTGAAGACCTGCAGGTTGTCCAGGGACGAGAAGAGGTCGTCCCGGTGCTCGGCGAGGGTCTCGACGGCCTTCGAGAAGCCGGTGAGCGTGTGGTTGAGTGCCGTCCCGTTGCCCTGCAGGTTGGCCGCGCCGGTGTTCACCAGGTCCGAGAGCGCGCCGTTCTTGTTGGCTCCGTCGGGCCCCAGCGCGGAGGACAGGGTGTCGAGGGCGCCGTAGACCTGGTCGAGCTCGACCGGGGTGGCGGTGCGCTCGAGCGGCACCGTGGCACCGTCCTTCATCTTGGCGCCGCCGTCGTAGACCGGGGCGAACTGGACGTAGCGGTCCGACACCAGCGACGGCGCGAGGACGACGGCGGCGGCGTCGGCCGGGACGGCGTACTGGTCGTCGAGCAGCATGTCGACGCGAACCCGGTCACCGAGCGGGACGACGTCGGTGATCGTTCCGACGGCGATGCCGAGAATCCGGACGTCGGAGCCCGGGTAGAGCCCCACGGTCTGCGTGAAGTAGGCCGTCACCCGGTACTGGCCGGCCGGACGCAGGATCGTCCAGCCCAGGGCAGCGAGAAGCACCACCACGGCCGCGGCCGCGACGCCCCGCTGGAGTCTGCCGCTCATCACTTGCCCTTCGCGCAGGTCACCGGCAGCGGGGTCTGCGCCGCGCCGCCGCAGAGCACGCCGCCGACCACGCCGGGCAGCAGGTTGTCGACGAAGCTGTCGAACCAGCGGCCGTTCCCGAGCGTGTTGGTGAAGACGCGGACGAAGGGCGCCAGGTTGTTGATCGTCTGGGACAACGCGCCCCTGTTGCGGTCGAGGATGTCGGTCACGGTCGACAGCTGCTGGAGCGCGGGGGTGAGCGCCGTCCGGTTGTCGGCGACCAGGCCCGACAGCTGCCGGGAGAGTTCCTGGGTGCTGTTGAGGATGGAGTCGATCAACGCCCGGCGTCGCTGGACCTCGGTGAGCAGTGTGTTGGAGTCCAGGATCAACTGGGTGAACTCCCCGTTCCGGTCGGCGAGGACCTGGGTGACCTTTCGGGTGGCCGACAGCAACTGGCCGAGCTGGACGTCACGGGAGGCGATCGTGTCCGACAGCCTGGACAGTCCGGCCAGCGAGGAACGGACCTCGGCAGGGGTGTCGGCGAAGGTCTTCGACAGCACCTCGAAGGAGCTGGCCAGCTGCTTGGTGTCGATGCTGTCCACGGTCGACGACAGGTCGGCGAAGGCCTGGACGACGTCGTAGGGGGACGCCGTGCGGCTCTTCGGGATCATCGACTTCGGGTCGAGAGCGTTCTCGCCGCGGGGCACCAGGGCCAGGTACTTCGCGCCCAGCACCGTCTCGATCTTGATGGCGGCCTCGGACTGGTCACCCACGAAGGCGTTCTTGACTCGGAACGCCACCGTGACCGCGCCGTGCTCGAGGGCCAGGCTGTCGACCTTGCCGACCTTCACACCCGAGACCCGGACCGGGTCGTCGGGCTTGAGACCGGCCGCCTCGGAGAACTGCGCCTTGTAGACCGTCCCGCCACCGATCAGCGGGAGCGACTGCGCGTTGAACGCGAGGAACACCAGCGCCGCGATCACCGTCAGGCTGACCGCCCCGATGATCACCGGGTTGCGGTCGCGGAACGGCTTGGACTCCCGGGCCATCAGCCGCACCCCTTCTGTCCGTTGGCGAGCCCGCTGCCGGCCGGTTCCGTGAACCCCGTGGGCTTGCCGTCGGGGCCGGTGACGGGCAGGACGACGTAACCGCTGGAGGAGCACAGGAAGAAGTTGAACCAGCTGCCGTTGACCGCCGTCCGGGTGATCAGGTCGATCTTCATCGGTGCGAGCTTCAGGAAGTTCTCCAGCACCGTCCGGCTGTCGCTCAGGTTCTTGGACAGCTGGCCGACCCCCTTGATGTCGGCGGCCAGCGGAGGCCGGGCGTCGGCCAGCAGCCCGCTGGTGGACGTGGCCAGCGAGTCGATGGTCTGCAGCGAGTCGAAGATCGCGGTCCGGTCGTGGGACAGACCGGTCACGAACTGCTGCATCTGGACGATGAGGTCCGACAGCTTCTGGTCCCGCGCCGCCACGGACCCGAGCACGGTGGTCAGGTTGTCGATCACCTGTCCGATGACGGCGTCCTTGTCGGCCAGCGAGCCGGTCAGGGAGGCGACGTGGGACAGCAGGCTCTGCACCGTGCCGCCCTCGCCCTGGAACACCTGGATGATCTCGAAGGACAGCCGGTTCATGTCCGCGGGGGACAGCGCCTGGAGCAGCGGGCGGAACCCTCCGAACAGCACGGTCAGATCGAGGGCCGGCTTGGTCTGGGCGAGCGGGATCACGCCGTTCTCCGGCAGCGTGCGGCCACCCGAGCCGGATCCCTCGGTGAGCGCGATGTAGCGCTGACCGACGAGGTTGCGGTAACGGATGGTCGCCTGCACCCCTGCCGGCACCGGGACGTCGCCGGAGACCTGCAGCCCGACCTGGGCGACCGGCCGGTCCTTCCCGGGCGCGAGCCCGATCGAGGTGACCTGCCCGACGCGGACCCCCGCGATCCGGACCTCGTCCCCCTTCACCAGCCCGGCGACGTCGGTGAACTGCGCGCGGTAGTCGATCTGCTTGCCGTAGCCGGAGTTGGTGATCGTGCTGATCAGCACGTAGCTGGCCATGACGGTGACCAGCGCGAAGACGACCAGCTTGGTCAGCGGTCCGGCCAGACCCCGCAACTGCCCCTTCATCGCAACATCACCTGAGTCCCCCGCAGCAGCGGGGCCATCGTCGTGACTGCGAGGTCGGAGACCTTCCTCGGGTCCGTTCCGGTCTGATAGCCCAGGATGCTGCGCACGAAGTCCAGTTCCGCTGTCGATCCGGCCAGGGAGAAGGGCACCGACTTGCCCGACGTGGGGTTGGGGTTCCCGGCGCCCGGCGGCACGTCCTTCGGCCCGCTGCCGCCGAGGCAGTGCGGGTTTCCGGTGGTCGGGTTGTCCTTCGAGTTCACCCCGTCGTTCGTGGCGTTCGGGCAGTAGTACTCGCCGTGCTGGGCGGCCGTGATGATCGCGTCGATGTTGGTGAGACCACGGCAGTCGGGGCCGTTCGTGGCGCCGTACCTCGGCTGGTCCCCGGGGACGTACGGATTGCGCGGGGGCAGGGTGACCACGATGTTCAGGTTCAGCGCCGGGTCGCCGTCGGCACCGAAGGCCTGGCTGATCATCGGGTTGAACCGGGTCAGTCCGTTGAGCAGGCACGGGTATTCCGGGGAGTACTTCGCGAAGACCCCGAGCACCGGCCGGGACGTGGCGGCGAGTGAGATCAGGTTGCGCTCGTTTGCCTCGAGGAAGCCTGCGGTCGTATTCGCCGAGCTCGCCCCGACGGTGAAGGTGCGCCGCAGCTGCGCCGCCTGGTCCACCACAGTGCGGTTGGTGACGGCGAGGTTGTCCAGGACGGCGAGCAGGTCGTCAGCCGCCGACGAATAGGTGTCCGCGACGTCGGCCAGACCGGAGATGTCCGCCTTGAGCTGCGGGAGCACCGTGTTGATCTGGCTCGTGTACTGGCCGGTGTCGACCAGGTTCTGCCCCAGCGCGTTCCCTCTGCCGCGGAGCGCGTTGGCCACGGCGCCCAAGGTGTACGAGAGGTCCTGGGGCTGGACGGCCTTGAGCAACGGCAGCATGTCGTCGATGACCTTCTGCAGCTCGATGGCGTTGCGGGTGCGGTCCTGACCGATCACGTCACCGCCGGCCAGTCGTGCCGAGCCCGGGTGGTCCGGGGGGACCAGCGACACGAACCGCTCGCCGAACAGGGTCTTGGGCAGCAGCCGGGCGGTGACGTCGGCCGGGATCTGCGGGAGGTAGGCGGGGTCGATGGCCAGGTCGATGGTGGCGCCGTCGGTGCTCGCCGAGATCTTGCGGACCTCGCCGACGATGACCCCACGGACCTTGACGTCCGAGGCCTCCTGCAGCTGGTTGCCGGCCGTGTCCGTCTTCAGCGTCACCAGGGCCACGGTGGTGAAGGCCTTGTTGTAGCTGGCCACCGACAGACCCAGCAGCAGGGCCAGGACGACGAGGAATGCCAGCCCCTGGACCCGGCGGCGGATCACCTTGCTCATCGCCGGTTCACCCCGCGATCCGGACGGTCGTCGTCGATCCCCAGATGGCCAGGGAGAGGAAGAGGTCGATGATGTTGATCGCGACGATGGAGAACCGGACGGCCCGGCCCACGGCCAGCCCCACACCCGCGGGACCACCGCCGGCCCGGTAGCCGTAGTAGCAGTGGGTCAGGATGATCACGACCGCGAACACCAGCACCTTGAGGAACGACCACAGCACGTCCTGCGGAGGCAGGAAGAGGTTGAAGTAGTGGTCGTACGTGCCGGCGGACTGCCCGTAGGCCTTCGTGGCGATGAGGCGGGTGGCGAAGTAGCTGGTCAGCAGGCCCAGCACGTAGAGCGGAATGACGGCGATGAAGCCGGCGATGATCCGCGTGGTCACCAGGAACGGCAGCGAGGGCACGCCCATGACCTCGAGGGCGTCGATCTCCTCGTTGATCCGCATGGCGCCGATCTGGGCGGTGAAGCCGCAGCCGACGGTCGCCGACAGCGCCAGCCCGGCGACCAGCGGCGCGATCTCGCGGGTGTTGAAGTAGGCCGAGAGGAACCCGGTGAACGCCGACGTGCCGAGCTGGTTGAGGGCGGCGTACCCCTGCAGCCCGACTTCGGTGCCGGTGAAGAAGGACAGGAACGCGATGACACCGACCGTGCCGCCGATGACCGCGAGCGCCCCGCTGCCGAAGGTGACCTCGGCCAGCAGCCGCATCGTCTCCTTCTTGTACCGCTTGACGGTGCGCGGGGTCCAGGCCAGCGCCCGGCCGTAGAAGCCGAGCTGGTCACCGAGGTCGTCCAGGGTGTCCAGCGGACGCCGGTAGACCTTGCGCACCACCCGGCGGGTGCCGACCTTGACCCGGTCGAGGGGCGACAGGAGCGCCATCAGTGCCCCTTCGGCGGAACGAGCTGGAAGTAGATCGCGGTGATCACGAAGTTCACGGCGAACAGCAGCAGGAACGTGACGACCACGGACTGGTTCACCGCGTCACCCACGCCCTTGGGGCCACCCCCGGCGCGCAGGCCCTTGAAGGAGGCCACGATCGACGCGATCAGCCCGAAGATGAGGGCCTTGATCTCCCCGGACCAGAAGTCCTGGACCTGCGCCAGCGCGCTGAACGAGGCGAGGTAGGCGCCCGGCGTGCCGCCCTGCAGGATCACGTTGAAGAAGTAGCCCCCGGCGACACCGACCACGCTGACCAGCCCGTTGAGCAGGACGGCGACCAGCATGCAGCCGAGGACACGGGGGACGACGAGGCGCTGGATCGGGCTGATGCCCAGCACCTCCATCGCGTCGATCTCGTCGCGGATCTTCCGCGCACCGAGGTCAGCGCAGATGGCCGAGCCACCGGCCCCGGCGATCAGCAGAGCGGTCACGATCGGGCTCGCCTCACGGAGCACTGCCAGCACCGACGCGGACCCGGTGAACGACTGCGCACCCAGCTGGCGGGTCAGCGAGCCGAGCTGCAGGGCGATCACCGCGCCGAACGGGATCGCCACCAGTGCGGTCGGCAGGATCGTCACGCTGGCGATGAACCAGGTCTGCTGGATGAACTCGCGGATCTGGAAGGGCCGCTTGGGCAGGGCCCTGATGGTGTCCAGCGCGAAGGCGAACAGGTTGCCGCTCGCTGCGAGCGGGCGCGTGGGCGAGAACTTGCCGTCCAGCAGGCCCGGGGCCGCCGGCTTATCGGTCGCCGTCACCCCTCACCCCCCTGACGCGGCAAGGTGGCGGTAGCGGTGCGACTGGTCCCGTCGCCGCCGTTCTCGGGCCCCCAGTGCCTCCCGCCTGACCCCTGGGTGGGCTCGTAGGCGCCGGAGTCGGCCTTGGCCAGCAGGTCCTCGGGGAGTGACGCGCGGATGGCCGCGGCGGTGTCCTGGTCGAACTCGTGCAGCATCCGCGCGACCCGCTCCTGGCGGCGGCGCTGCGCCTTGCGCTCGGGCAGACCCTCGGTCGGCTCCAGCTGCGGCGGAACCGCCTCTCCGCCGGAGGCACCCTTCGGGCCGACACCGTTGTGCGAGTCGCCGCCGCGGGCCTCCAGCGCGGCCATCTCCGCCTCGACCTGGGCGACGTCCTTCTCCTCGCTCATGCCGATCGGCCCCTCGCGCCGGCCGTTGAGGAACTGCCGGACCACCGGCTCCTGCGAGGTGAGCAGCTGCTCCCGTGGGCCGAACATCACGAGGTTCTTGCGGAACAGCAGGCCGAGGTTGTCGGGCACGGTGCGCGCGGTGCCGATGTCGTGGGTGACGATGAGGAAGGTCGCGTCGATCTGCGCGTTGAGGTCGACGATCAGCTGGTTGAGGTACGCGACGCGCACCGGGTCGAGCCCGGAGTCGGGCTCGTCGAAGAGGATCACCTCGGGGTCGAGGACCAGGGCCCGCGCGATGCCGGCCCGCTTGCGCATACCGCCGGAGATCTCACCCGGGAGCTTCTCCTCGGTCCCGGAGAGGCCGACCATCTCCATCTTCTCGAGGACGATGCTCTTGATCTCCGACTCGCTCTTCTTGGTGTGCTCGCGCAGTGGGAAGGCGATGTTGTCGTAGAGGTTCATGGAGCCGAAGAGCGCGCCGTCCTGGAACAGGACACCGAAGAGCTTCCGGGTCTCGTAGAGCTTGTGCTCGCTACAGGTGACGATGTCGACGTCGTTGAGGACGATCGAGCCCCGCTCCGGCTTGAGCAGCCCGACCAGCGACTTCAGGAAGACCGACTTCCCGGTACCCGACGGCCCGAGCAGGACGGAGATCTCACCAGGGGGCAGCGTCAGCGTGACGTCACTCCAGATGTTCTGACTTCCGAAGGACTTGGTGAGTCCCTCGACCTCCACCGCGACGCCCACGTGTGCCCGTCCCTCCGCTCCGGCTGCGCTACCGGTTCCCCGCCCCGCCGCAAAGGCGAGCCCCGGCAGTCTGCGGCGTAACGGTCCCGTCCGCATCCGGACGCCTGTGTGCCGCATCTACTGGTGGGTAACGACGACGCCTGCGACAGGTTACGTGTGTCACGCGGTTTCCGTGACCCGGATCTCCCCTATCCCTCCGTCGGGCGGCGGATACGCACCGTTCGGGGACACGTCACCGCGGTCGACCGTCAGTGGACGGGGACGGGGGTTGCGTCAGGGCCATGCGCTGTCGGACCTCACCGGTGCGGCCACGAGCCGTCCACGGGGGCCGCCCGCAGGCATCCGCTCCGGCGTGCCGACGTCGGTCTCCGCGGGAAACGCCTCTGGCACCGAGCGCGCCCCGGCGTCCGTAGCGGACTCCCGTGCCAGCAGCCAGACCAGTGCGAGCCCGGCAATGACCAGCATGGCGAGCAGTCCCGCGATCACGGTCGGCGACCACGCCGCCCAGCCGAAGAACCGGTCGACGGCGTCGCCCCACGAACGACCACGGTCGGCGTAGTAAAGGCGGAACCCCAGCATGGCGCCCTGCACGGTGATCCCGAGACCGGCCAGGGCAACCCCCGGAAGGAGCCATGCGGACGGTAGCCGGGCGAGGCGCACGAGCCCGACTGCGAAGAAGACGGCGACCGGAACGAGCAGCACGAACAGATACCGCCCCTGGAGGCCAGGCAGGTTGTGGGACTCCAGATGTGCCCGGTAGGCCGAGGTGAAGAGAACTCCGGTCGCGGATCCCACCCCCAGCAGCATGACCAGCCGGTCGGCCAGCCGCTGCCGCGACACGACTCCGGCCACGCAGAGGACCGTGAAGAGAGCCGCCAGACAACCCGTGAAGGCATTGACCGCCGGGGCGTGGAACACCCCGAGATCGCCGAAGAAGGACCACCGGATCCGGCCGACGAACACCCGGAGGAACTGCAGAACGCTCATCGGTTCGGCGGAGCCCTTCGGGACCAGGTAGGCCGCGGGTTGGATCCGGCCGAAGCCCACCACGTTGAGTGCCCACCACCATCCCCCCAGTACGAACGCCAGGCCCAGGACGCCCGCGGTGGCGGTGAGTGCGGGACGTCCCCAGGTACGCAGCGACCCAGGCCGGGCGCGGGAGTACGCGATTGCGATCGCGAAACGGGACGCTCGGCAGCAGGGCCAGCGCCGTGCCCTTGGTCCAGAAGGCCACGGCGATCGCGACGGACAGCGCGAGAAGGCGCCGCCGCGAGGGCCCCGAGCAGGTGATCTTGAGCAGCAGCGCCCAGATCACCGAGGTGGCAGCGATCGTCATCCCGTCGTTCGACACGGCTCCGGCGATGTACCGCACCTCCGGGATGAATAGGGGGACGAATGCGGCGATCCTCCCCACCGACTCCCTGCCGGACAATTCCCTCGCCGCGACGTAGCAGCAGACCGGGACGGTCGCAGCGACCATGAACGCCGAGATGGCCCGCAACAGAAAGATCGCGCGGTCGTAGCGCCATTCCCCCGCCCCGGCGAGGTCGTAGACGGCTGCCGCGATGCCGTAGTAGCCCGGCGGGTGCTGGGTCATCTGGTCGATGGGCCCACCCTGCTCGGGCCCGTGGTCGAGCTCGCGGAAGGACTTCCGGTCGGCGACCCCGGTCGGTACGACGTCGGTGAACGACGGCGCGCCCGGAGGGAAGGCGGCGGCCCCGGGCAGCACCGTCCTGGGCCCACCTGCGATGGCGCCGGAGAGCTGCAGCGCGCGCAGCGTCTCGTCTTCGATGCGTACATCCCCCGGTCGGGGCCAGCCTCCCCCCTCCGCGACCCGCACCACGCTGTTGACGTGCTGCAGCTCGTCCGGCGCGCGGAAGTCCGGTACCAGGACCGCCCACAGCAGGCTCGACAGGAACAGCAGGACCGACGCCAGCGCCACCGTCGCCGGTATCCGTCGTCGCAGCCCCGACACCGCTGTGTCGATGTCCCGACGCTGCGCGGAGGGACCCCCGTCCGGTGGGCGGTGGAAGAGCAAGGCTCGGTCTCACTTCCCGCCGGGTGAGCCCGGCATGTATGCGCAAGACGGCGCCGGGGGCTCGGCTTTCGCAGGTCCCGGCGCGTCAGTGGTCGGCTCACCGGCGATTCTCGCCTGCGGACGGCGCGACGTCGGTTAACCGGACTGGGCGCGGCGTGCAGCAGGGGCCGCCCTCCCGGAGGAGGACGGCCCCTGCGACGTGCGGTGGTGCTTCCCGGTCAGACCGGGTACGGCCTCGCTTTGAAAGGACCCCCTGCCCCCCACCACTCGCACGCTCGCGGCGGGACCCTGCAGGGAGCCTGAGGCAGCGGAGCCCTACATCACTTGACGGTGACGGTGGCGCCGGCGCCCTCGAGGGCGGCCTTGGCCTTCTCCGCGGCGTCCTTGGCGACCTTCTCCAGGACCGGCTTCGGCGCGTTGTCGACCAGGTCCTTGGCCTCCTTGAGGCCGAGCGAGGTCAGCGTGCGCACCTCCTTGATGACCTGGATCTTCTTGTCGCCGGGGCTCTCGAGGATGACGTCGAACTCGTCCTGCTCGGCGGCCTCCTCAGCGCCACCGCCACCGCCGCCGGCGGCGGGGGCGGCCGCGACGGCCACGGGGGCAGCCGCGGTGACGTCGAAGGTCTCCTCGAACTGCTTCACGAAGTCCGACAGCTCCAGGAGGGTCATCTCCTTGAACGCGTCGAGCAGCTCCGTGCTGGAAAGCTTGGCCATGTCTGTCTCCTTCTGGGTCAGTCGGTGGTGGCCGCAGCCGGGGACTCAGCGTCCGCGGTGGCAGCGTCGGTGTCGGGGGTGGTGTCAGCAGCAGCGGTGTCGTCCGCGGCGGCCTCCGCAGAGGGCGCCTCCGCGGCAGGAGCCTCGGCAGCCGGGGTGTCGGCGGCCTTCTTCTCCTCCAGCGCGGCGACCAGGCGGGCGACCTGGGACAGCGGGGCCTGGAACAGCCCGGCAGCCTTGGTGAGGTTGCCCTTCATCGCGCCGGCGAGCTTGGCCAGGAGCACCTCACGGCTCTCGACGTCAGCGAGGCGGGTGACCTCGCGGGCATCGACCGTGCGGCCCTCGACCACGCCGCCCTTGACGACGAGCATCGGGTTGGCCCGCGCGAAGTCACGGATCGCCTTGGCCGCCTCGACCGGGTCACCCTCGATGAAGGCGATCGCGGTCGGGCCGCTGAGCAGCGGGGCCAGGTCGGAGAATCCGACCGAGTCCGCCGCCCGCTTCGTCAGGGTGTTCTTGACGACGTTGTAGCTGCTGCCCTCACCGAGGGAACGACGCAGCTGGGTCAGCTGCGCCACGGTCAGCCCGCGGTACTCGGTGAGCACCGCCGCACTCGAGTTCTGAAAGAGCTCGGTGATCTCGTCGATCACCGCGGCCTTCGCCTGCGTGGGCATGGGCCTCCTCTCGTCTGTCGGGGCGACCACCGGCCGATGCGCGACGACGGACGATCAACGGCCCGGAGACGAGGAACGCCCCGGCGCAGGGCGCACGGGGCGAGAACCGGACGACGAGCGTCCGGCGATCGAACCGTCCACCTGCGCGGGTCGCCCGGAATCGGGACCTTCGATCGCACGCGGACGTACGACGACCAGCGGTCTTGGGGGGAACAGAGGCAAGGGTACGCGACCGATCTGGACGACCGGTAACCGCCCGGGCGATCGGCCCGATCCGGCGACCGCGGAACGCCGAGGGCCCCGCAGCGGCGTGCGCTGCGGGGCCCGGCGAGGCGACTGTCGGCCCCGTCCAGAGGCTCACCCCGAGCCTGCGAGGGGTGCGGAGGACGGGTCCTCTTTCAGGCGGTGGGCTCGTCCACCGTCAGGTTGCGCGTGCGGTTCGGGTCGACCTGGATGCCCGGGCCCATCGTCGTGGAGATGGTGACCTTCTTCAGGTACCGGCCCTTGGCCGACGACGGCTTGGCCCGCAGGACCTCGTCGAGGGCGGCGGCGTAGTTCTCCACGAGCTTGGCCTCGTCGAAGGACGCCTTGCCGATCACCAGGTGCAGGTTGGCCTGCTTGTCGACGCGGAAGTTGATCTTCCCGCCCTTGATGTCGTTGACCGCCTTGGTGACGTCGGGGGTCACCGTGCCGGTCTTCGGGTTCGGCATCAGGCCACGGGGGCCGAGGATGCGGGCGATCCGGCCCACCTTGGCCATCTGGTCAGGGGTGGCGATCGCCGCGTCGAAGTCCAGGAAACCGCCCTGGATGCGCTCGATCAGGTCGTCGGAGCCCACGACGTCGGCACCGGCGGCCTCGGCCTCGGCTGCCTTGTCACCCGTCGCGAAGACGATGACGCGGGCCGTCTTGCCAGTGCCGTGCGGCAGGTTGACGGTGCCGCGGACCATCTGGTCGGCCTTGCGCGGGTCGACGCCCAGGCGCATGGCCACCTCGACGGTGGCGTCGTACTTCGTCGGCGAGGTCTGCTTCGCCAGGCCGGCGGCCTGGAGCGGGCTGTACAGACGCTCGCGGTCGACCTGCTCGGCCGCCTTGCGGTAGTTCTTGCCGTGCTTCGCCATGAGACGTCCTCTCGCGGGGTGTTCGCCCCCGTCGGTGTGGTTCGCAGGCCCGGCGACAGGCCCTCCCACAGGTGGCCTCCTCCCGGGACCCGCCGCGAGCTTGCGGGGGTGGGGAGGAGGAGGTCCTTCTGTTACTTGACCGTGATTCCCATCGACCGGGCGGTGCCGGCGATGATCTTCTCGGCCTGGTCGAGGTCGTTGGCGTTGAGGTCGGCCATCTTGGTCTGAGCGATCTCGCGGACCTGGTCACGGGTGACCGTGGCGACCTTGGTCTTGTGCGGCTCGCCCGAGCCCTTCTCGACACCGGCGGCCTTGAGCAGCATGCGCGCTGCCGGCGGGGTCTTGGTGACGAAGGTGAACGACCGGTCCTCGTAGACGGAGATCTCGACCGGGATGACGTTTCCGCGCTGCGACTCCGTCGCGGCGTTGTACGCCTTGCAGAACTCCATGATGTTGACGCCGTGCTGGCCGAGCGCCGGACCCACGGGCGGGGCGGGGGTGGCCGCACCGGCGTTGATCTGGAGCTTGATGACCGCGGTCAACCGCTTCCTGGGGGGCATGTCTTCCTTCTTCTTCCTTCGTGGTCTGGGATGGAACGGCTCCGGTGCAGGGTCCCGGCCCGAGCGGAGCGAGGGCCGGGGGGCACCGGGGTCCTAAATCTTGCTGACCTGCGTGAACGACAGCTCGACGGGCGTCTCGCGGCCGAAGATCGAGACCAGCACCTGCAGCTTCTGCTGCTCGGCGTTGATCTCGTTGATCGTGGCGGGCAGCGTGGCGAACGGCCCGTCCATGACGGTGACGGACTCCCCGACCTCGAAGTCCACGACCGCGACGGGCGCGGCCGTCGACGTGGCGGCGTCCCCGCCGCTGGCCCGAGCCGCCTGGGGGGTGGTGGCCGGCACGAGGATCTTCACGACCTCGTCGATGGTGAGCGGCGAGGGGCGCGAGGTCGCACCCACGAAGCCGGTGACGCCGGGGGTGTTCCGGACAGCGCCCCACGACTCGTCGTTGAGCTCCATGCGGACGAGCAGGTAGCCGGGCAGGACCTTGCGGTTGACCTGCGCGCGCTTGCCGTTCTTGATCTCGGTGACCTCCTCGGTGGGCACCTCGATCTGATAGATGTAGTCCTCGACGTCCAGGGACTGGATGCGCGCCTCGAGGTTGGTCTTCACCTTGTTCTCGTAGCCGGCGTAGGAGTGGACGACGTACCAGTCGCCGGGGGCGATCCGCAGCGCCTTGCGCATCGCCTCCACCGGGTCCTCGTCCTCGTCGGCAGCGGGCTCGTCCGCGGCGATGTCCGAGCTCTCCGCCGGAGCGGCCAGCGGGTCGCTCGCGAGGGTGTCGGGATCGCCGCTCTCCACCTCCGGGGCCTCGTCGGCGACCTCGCCCTCGGCAATAGGGGCGCCTGCGGCGATGTCGGCGGTGTCGCTGGAGCCCTCGGCGGCACCGGTCTCACCGGCGCCGGTCTCGAGGTCGGCGGAACCACGGACGTCCATGCGGGCGTCGTCGAGGTCGGTGGCGGTGGCGCCTTCGACCGAGGTGTCGGTCTCGAAGGGCTCGCGGGGGTCGGTCACGGGGATCTCTTCCTTGTCAGGTTGCGGTGTCGCTGGGCGGGTGGGTCAGCCGAAGACGGCGAGCACGCCCTTGGCGAAGAGCAGGTCCAGTCCGGCCACCAGCGCGACGATGAACGCCACGAAGACGATGACCACCGTCGTGTACGTGATCAGCTCACGGCGGCCGGGCCAGATGACCTTGCGCAGTTCGGCGACCACCTCGCGGAGGAACCGCCGCACCGAACGCCGTTGCCGGGCCTCGGTCCGCGCACGCTCGGCGGCGGCCCGGGAACGGGTGCCGGCGCCCGCACGGTCGGCGGGGCCGGCGGACGTGCGGGCGGCCCGCCGGGAACGGATCGGCGTCTCGTCGTCCTCGTCGGCGTCACCGACGGTGATCCGTCCACGCCGGCTCTGCCGGTCTCCCGCCCGACCCGCCACCACCTTGTCCTCGTCGGCCTCCGCCTCGGCGGCGACTTCGTCCTCGGCCGCCTCCAGCTCCGCGGCGTCGTCGACGCCGGGGGCCGCACGGTCGAGCTGCTCGTCGGTCAGCTCGGCGTCGGAGACCGCATCGGGCCCGGAGACAGCAGCGCCGTCCTCGCGTCCCGGCTTCTCGTCGCTCACTGCGCCTCGCTCGCCTCGTGGTGGTGGCCCCTCGTGCGAGAGGCCCTTCGATCGCTCACATCTTTCGCGTCTTTCGGTACCCGCCGTGCGGTGGCAGGGGTGACAGGACTTGAACCTGCAGCCTGCGGTTTTGGAGACCGCTGCTCTGCCAATTGAGCTACACCCCTAGTGCCCTTGAAGGGGCCCGGGACCGCCTGCCTCACCACGGCAGCGCCAAGCCTCGCTAACGATCCGGGGCACGCCGGTGGCGGGGTCAGCTGCCCCAGTCCCGGCCAGTGTACGGGACGGGCGCCTCCGTCAGCCAACGTCCCACCGACCGGACGCCCCGGTGGTGCTCGGTGACGGGGAGCGCCTCTTCGACAACCTCGGCGACGCGCTCGACGGCCGGCGCTGCGTCGAGTTCGCGCCGTCCCGATCGGTCACCCACGTCCGGCTGCGTCACCGCTGATCGCCCGTCTTTGACACCATGGACCCATGACCGCCGTCTCGTCGGAGTCCGCCGCCCCGTCCACCGAGCTGCCGCCCGCGCAGCGCCGCATCTCGCGCCGCATCGCCGCGATCGCCGAATCGGCGACCCTGGCCGTCGACGCCAAAGCCAAGGCACTCAAGGCGGCCGGCAAGCCGGTGATCGGCTTCGGGGCCGGCGAACCTGACTTCCCGACGCCCGACTACATCGTCGAGGCAGCCGTCGCCGCGTGCCGCCAGCCCGCCATGCACCGCTACACCCCCGCCGGCGGCCTGCCCGCGCTGAAGGAGGCGATCGTCGCCAAGACGGCCCGCGACTCGGGACTGCAGGCGACGCCGGCGAACGTGCTCGTCACCAACGGCGGCAAGCAAGCGGTCTACGAGGCACTGGCCACGATGCTCGACCCGGGCGACGAGGTGCTGCTGCCGGCCCCGTACTGGACCACCTACCCCGAGGCGATCCGCCTGGCCGGCGGGGTGCCGGTGCCGGTGGTGGCCGACGAGCAGAGCGGTTACCTGGTGTCGGCCGTCCAGCTCGAGGCGGCACGCACGCCGCGGACCAAGGCACTGCTGTTCTGCTCGCCGTCCAACCCGACGGGGGCGGTGTACCCGGCCGAGCAGGTCGAGGAGATCGGCCGCTGGGCGCTGGAGAGTGGCCTGTGGGTGCTCACCGACGAGATCTACGAGCACCTGACCTACGGCGGTGTCACCGCCCCGTCGATGCCCGTCCTCGTCCCCGAGCTGGCCGACCGGTGCGTCGTCGTCAACGGGGTGGCCAAGACCTATGCGATGACCGGCTGGCGGGTCGGCTGGGTCCTCGGCCCGGCCGATGTGGTCAAGGCCGCGACCAACCTGCAGTCGCACGCGACGTCCAACGTGGCCAACGTCTCCCAGGCGGCCGCGATCGCGGCGCTCACCGGAGACCTGTCGGCGGTGGCGACGATGCGGGAGGCGTTCGACCGCCGGCGGACGACCATCGTGTCGATGCTGCGCGAGATTCCCGGGATCGCCTGCCCGGAGCCGCAGGGGGCGTTCTACGTCTATCCGTCGGTCAAGGGGCTGCTGGGCCGGACGATCGCAGGGCGGGTCGCGCAGTCCAGTGTCGAGCTCGCCGAGCTGATCCTCGACGAGGCCGAGGTGGCCGTCGTCCCCGGCGAGGCATTCGGCACGCCCGGGTACGTCCGGATGTCCTACGCCCTCGGCGACGCGGACCTGGTCGAGGGAGTCAGCCGCCTGCAGCGGCTGCTCGGCTCGGCCGAGTAGCCCGTCAGCGGGGCAGGCGGACGGTCGCCCGGGCGAGGGAGAGGACCTTCTCGCCGCCGCTGGTCACGGTGAGGTCGACGCGAACCCGGTCGTCCTCGAGCAGCGCTCCGACCGTGCCGCGGACCGTCACCTCGGCCCCGGCGTCGTCGTCCGGGACGACGACCGGCCGGCTGAACCGCACCTGGTAGTCGACGACCGCCCCGGGATCACCGACCCAGGCGGTCACGACCCGAGCGGCGAGCGCCATGGTGAACATGCCGTGGGCGATCACGTCGGGGAGGCCGACGTCGGTCGCCACCCGCTCGTTCCAGTGGATGGGGTTGAAGTCGCCGGAGGCGCCGGCGTAGCGAACGAGGTCGGCGCGGGTGACCGAGAAGACCTGTTCGGGCAGCTCCGTGCCGACGGCGACGTCCGTGGCACTGATCGTGGTCATGCGGTCCCCCGGGCCACGAGCATCGAGGTGGCCGAGCAGACCGCCTCGCCGTCCTCGGTGGCGACGTCGACCCGAGTGGTCAGCAGGTCGTTGCCGGCGATGCTGCGGACGGCGTCGATGGTGGTGGTGGCGACGAGTCGGTCGCCGGCCCGGATCGGGCGGTGGTGGGTGAACCGCTGCTCGCCGTGGACGACCCGGCTGTAGTCCAGCTCGACCTCGGGATCGGTGAGGACGACGTTGGCGGCCTCGAGGGTCAGCACGATCGCGAAGGTGGGCGGCGCGATGACGTCGGGATAGCCGGCCGCACGGGCGGCCTCCGGGTCGCGGTGGACCGGGTCCTCGGAGCCGATCGCGGTGGCGAACTCGGCGAGCTTGGCCCTGCCGACCTCGTAGACGGCGGAGGGCGGGTAGCTGCGCCCGACCAGTGCCCGGTCCAGCGCCATGCCGCCGCCCTCCCCGCGTCTACGAATGTGTCAGGTCAGCGGGTCTCGCGGTGCAGCGTGTGCTTGCGGTCCCGCGGGCAGTACTTCATCAGCTCGAGCCGGTCGGGGTCGTTCCGCCGGTTCTTGCGGGTGATGTAGTTGCGGTTCTTGCACTCCTGGCACGCCAGGGTGATCTTCGGACGGACATCGGTGGCTGCCATTGGAGCGCTCCTAGCCTTGTGCGGACATTGCCTTGTACGACGTGGCGGCGGATGCCGACACCATGACGGACCCCGGTGCGCGGGGTCCGTCAGGAGTAGCGGTGACCGGACTTGAACCGGTGACACAGCGATTATGAGCCGCTTGCTCTACCAGGCTGAGCTACACCGCCGGGCTGACCCTGCGGCCCGGTCTCGCGACAGGACCGGCCGGTCAGTCTGTTGTTTCAGAGCCCCTTTACGGAATCGAACCGTAGACCTTCTCCTTACCATGGAGACGCTCTGCCGACTGAGCTAAAGGGGCACGCTCAAAGAGCCGACGGGAACTCTACCCGACGCTCGTCGGCCTCCCCGCAGGGACCCGCCGTGAGCGGCGGGGGGCCGGGAGGTCCCTTCTCAGGTCCGGACGAACAGCCGCCGGTGGGTGGCGCCCGGCGCAGCCACCCGGACGCCGGTACGCGCCAGCAGCCAGCTCTCCAACCGGTCATCGGCCAGCGGCCGGCTGACCAGGAAGCCCTGAAGCTTGTCGCAGCCCATCTCGGTGAGCAGGTTGCGGGTGAGCTCGTCCTCGACCCCCTCGGCGACGACCCGCAGGCCGAGATTGTGGGCCAGCTCGATGATCGAGCGAGCGATGAACGACTCGCCCTGGCTCGTCGACATCCCGAGCACGAAGGACTTGTCGATCTTCACCTCGTCGATCGGCAGCTGGCGAAGCTGGGACAGCGAGGAGTAGCCGGTGCCGAAGTCGTCCATCGACAGTCGCAGACCCAGCGCATGCAGGTCGGCGAGGACGGTGCTGTCACGCACGGAGTCGTCGACGACGCTGCCCTCCGTGAGCTCCAGGGTGAGCAGTTCGCCGGGCACGCCGTGTCGCTGCAGCGCCCCCCGCACCCGGGAGACGAGATCGGGCTCGGTGAGGCAGTGCACCGACAGGTTCACCGCGACCGAGAGCGCGATGTCGTCGTCCAGCCAGCGCCGGCAGCGCAGGAGGGCGAGGTCCAGGACGTGGTCGGTGAGCGCCCCGATCCGGCCGATCTGCTCGGCCAGGTGAATGAAGTCCTCCGGCGGGATGGCCCCGTAGCGCGGGTGCGCCCAGCGGACCAGCGTCTCGACCGAGACGATCTCCCAGGACTTCGCCTCGATGATCGGCTGGAAGACGACGCTGATCTGCCCGTCGGCCATGGCCTGCTCGAGTTCGGTGCCGAGCTGGAGCCGGCGGAGACTCTGCTGGTCCAGGACGGGGTGGTAGCTGGCGACACCGCCGGAGTCGGCGGCGGCAAGCAACGCGACGTCGGCGCGCTGCATGAGCATGCCCGCGTCCGTCCCGTGCACGGGGGCAGCCGCCACCCCGATGGTCAGCGTGACCTCCAGATCGAGACCCGCCACCCGGACACGGGTCGCGGCGGCCTCGCGCAGCCGGCGGGCGGCGCGTTCGGTGGCGGCGAGCGACAGACCCGGCAGGAGGACGGCGAACTGCTCGCCCTCCATGCGCGCCAGCAGCGCCTGCGGGGGCGCGTGCTCGCGCAGCAGGCCGGCGGTGACGAGGAGGAGTTCGTCACTGGCGGCGTGCCCGAGAGTGTCGGTGACCTCGGTGTAGTTGCCGAGGGCGGCGAGGATCAGCCCGGCACGCGCGGCGACCGGCCCGGCCGACAGCAACTGCTCGATCTCGTCGGCCAGCCGTTGCCGGTTGGGCAGCCCGGTCAACCGGTCGTGGTCGGCGTCGTAGCGGATCTGGGTCAGCAGTTGCTGCTGACGGATCGCGGCGTTGACGTGGGTGAGCATCGAGTCGAGCGCGGCGCGGTCGCTGTCGGCGAAGAAGACGACGTCGCTGCGACGGTCGCAGACCTCCAGGTATCCAGGCTCGCCGGCAGCCGTCATGACCGAGGCGCCGAGCAGGTCGGAAACCCCGCGGCGGGCGAGCGCCGCGGCCTCCTCGTCGTCCGCCCTCCCCGCCGACACGAGGACCGGCCCCTCGGTCGCGGCGACCGCGCGCCGGCGAAAGACGTCGTCAGGGTCCCCCGGCCCGTCGTACCAGACCGCGCCGTTCTCGGCGGAGACGACCAGGCGCGGCTCCTCGTCGAGGTAGGGCGGCAGCCAGAGCGCGACACGCTCGGCGTTGAGCAGCTCGCGGACGGCCTCGACGATCTGCAGCGTCCCGGCCTCGTCGGGTGAGACCTCCTCGACCCGGCGGGCGAAGTCGTAGACGCGCTCCACGCTGGTGCCGTCGCGGGCCACCTTGCCGAAGCGCCGGAAGAGCAGTCCCACGACGCTCAGCACGGGGAGGATGAGCAGCCACGACCAAGGGCTCAGCGAGGACAGCAGCAGCGCGATGGTCGCCACGACCACCAGCACCGGCGAGACGACGGCGATCGGCACCAACTGGTCACGCCACATCTGCGGGCCCGGGTATCCCGCAGTGACGATGATGGCGACGCTGACCATCAGCGCGCCGACGAGGTCGGACACCATCACGGCCACGATCAGCTCGAACCAGCGCAGCGGATGGGCGAGCGGGGCCGCCGGCAGGACCTGGAGGACGGCGACCGCCACGGAGCCGTGCACGGTCATCGTGGCGACGTTGAAGACGAACTTGGGCGGCGAGTAGCCCTGGATCAGCATCAGGACGGCGATGCCGACGACCCAGGCCAGCGTGGCCCACGTACCGCCGACCTCGACGAGCGCGATCGTCAGCGCCAGCTCGGCCAGCGACCAGGAGTGGGTCTGCCGCCGGAACTCCACGTGCATGGAGATCGATTCACAGACCAGGAACAGCCCCGCCATGAGCAGCGTCGCGACGGGGCGGAACGGCGTGACCGATGCCGGGAGCACGGCCGCCGCGAGAGCGACCGCCACGACGGTTCCACCGATGGCGAGCGTCCATGCGCGACGCGTGGCCGACGCAGATGCCGCCGGCGCATCGATCTCGGGCTCGGTCAACGGTGACCCGGTTTTCTCGGAGTGGGAAGGGCGGCGCCGAGGCTAACAGCGTGGCGCCCGGTGACCGACCGATTGCGCACCGAACGGGCGCGGTTCCCCGAACCGCCCCGAGCCCGTCCGGCGGACCGATCAGCTCCAGCGCGAGCTACGGCTCCAGCGCGAGCTACGGCTCCAGCGGGAGCTACGGCTCCAGCGGGAGCTACGCGTGGTTGCGGTGGTGTGGGTGCTCATGACGCCTCCTGATGGGCATGACTGACTGCGGAAAGAGCGGCAGCCACCAACGCGCGGGGGCAGAGCGTCGTTCAGTACGGACCGCGCAGGAGACATTGCTTCCCGTCACCCGAAGGAGCAAGCACCGAAGATCACGATGGTGTGACGCGCCCTCGCGTCGTCACTTTCTGTCACATTTGTCGTACCAAATGTCACCGATTCGGGTGGCGGAACGTCAGCGGGGAAGGACGCGGGTCAGGCGGCGAGCGTCCGCCAGATCCCTCCGCAAGGGGCCCATGGCGTCCTGGATCGGTGCCAGCCAGTCGCTCTCGGGAGACGTCGGTGGCGCCGGCACATGGAGCGCGCGGAGCGTCCGATCGAATGCAGCGGCCGCCTGGCGGGCGACAGCGCCGGCCGCCACCGTGCTCTCGGGCGGCAGGTCCGTGAGGGCAGCACCGGCCGCCTTCGATCGGTCGAAGACCATCCCCCGATCCGGCCCGTTGTCCCAGGTGCCGTCGGTTCCGAGCGCGATGGCCGCGTAGCCCTCGAGCACGCCCGCGACGATGCCGCCCCTTCCGGGCATCAGACCGACCGCCAGACCGATGGTTGCGTCCCAGAAGGCCTGCTTGCCCTCGGCCGCCCTCCGCTCGTCGAATCCGTGCATGGCGTACGACAGCCGCTGGCCGTACTCCTTCACCGCGAGGTAGGCGCTGGGTACCGCCACCGCGGGAAGGGGATGCAGCGGGCTGGTCCCGTCGAGGGTTCCCGGCCGGACGCGCGCCCAGGACGACAGCGCCGACTCGACGGTCGCGGCGGCGCCCCGGTCGAGGGTGAGGTAGCCGAGCCCGCGAAGGACGCGGCCACGGACCGCGGTCATCCGGCCGTCGACCCCCACGCCGAGGGCATCCGCGGCAACCTCGATGTGCGCGGCGACCGCCCGGCTCAACGCGGGCGCCACGGCCGCCGCGGTCAGGGGGCTGACGGTCCAGTCGACCGGGTCGCCGTCCGCCAGTCCCGCGCCCAGTGCCTCCAGACCGGAGCGCACCACGGCCGCGCCCTCCTCCCCCGGGCCGGAGGCAGCCACATCGATCAAGTTGCTGAGGGCGACCCCGCCGTCGGTCCAGAATCTCGCGAGCAGCGTGTCCCACGCCCGAGGTGACCCGAGGAGAGCGAGAGCTGGTCCGGAGGCCCCGACGTCCGCGAGGCCCTGTGCGACGAGGGCGAGCGGGTCCGCCGCCCCGCCACCGGCGGGCAACCCCTGTGCTCGCTCCCGGGCCAGCAGCTGGCGGCCCCACTCCACGAGGATGTTCGGGCGAAGGGTGCGACCGATCGATGCGCTCGCTGCCACGACCGCGGCCATTCCTGCCGCAACGACGTCCGAGGCGCCGTACCCGTCGTCGGCACGGACGTAGACCGCCGCCACGACCTCGCCGAGCGGATCGCCGGGGCCCCCGCTCGGCCCGGCGGCAGCAAAGGCCGCGCCCAGGAGTCGGGCCACGGCCGAGGTGGACGTGAGCGCGTTGTAACCGAGAAAGCCCAGCAACCCCGCCACACCCTCCACCCCTAGCCCCACGAGGAAGGCGTTGGCGAAGGCCTGCATCCCGGAGAAATCGGCCACGCCCTCTGCACGGGCCTCGCGCTGCTCCGGTGTCAGCGAGCCGGTAACGAGCGCCACAGCGAGGGCCCGACCGCGGGCGGTCAGCTCCGCATCGCCCCATCCGGGCAGGGCTGCCGCCAGGTGGGCGACGACCCGATCCGCATCGCCGCGAGCACCCCGCCCGCCCACCACCCCGCAGTACCGGGCAAGGGCGCGCGAGGTGGCCGCCGCGTCGTCCGCCACCTCCGCCAGCAGGACCGCGTGCCGACGCCGCCGCGCCGCCTCCGCGGCCTCGAACTCCGCCACGATCGCAACGGCCTCGGGGGCGTCGGCCCTGACCATCAGCTCGGAGAACCGCAGGCTCCCGAGACCGGCCCGGGCCGCGCGGAAGTCCTCGTCCTGCTCCGCTCGGAGCCGGCCGACGCCCCGGCGGGCCTCCTGCAAACGCTCGACATGTGCGCTGAGCCGGCCCGCCGCGGAGAGGACGGCGGTGGAGCAGTCCCGCGCCAGCCCCGCCACCGTCGCCACCTGGGTGACGGCGGCCGTCGCGTCGTCCCCGACCCAGCCGGGGGCCGCCGTAGCCGGACCTGCGAGCCGGTCGCCCAGCCCGGCGAGCCGGAAGGCGGCAGCCCGGACCTCCTGCACCAGCTCGTCCAGCGCTTCGACGTCGCCGGGAGGCATCTCCAGCGGAACGGGAGCAGGCACCGTGGTGGTCATTCGACGGTCGCCCGGCCGTAGGGCTTCAGGAGCGCCCGGTCCAGCTGTAACCGGGAGTCCGCCACCGCCGCGAAGGCCGAGCCCAGCCACTGCAGCTCAGCCGCCAGCGCCCGGCCGGCGGTCCGGTGGCTCTCCAGGAAGCCCTCGACGGCGGACTGCAGGCCCTCGCCGATCCGGGGTACGCCGTCCAGCCCGACCGCGATCTCCTCGGCGTCCCCGCTCGAGTTGCGCAACAGGTCCGCGAGTGCGAACACCTCCGGCGCGTAGATCTTGATCGTCATGCCGGCATTTTGACGGCCGGCACGGGGTGCCCGCAGGCGTCGTCCACAGGCCGGGCCACACCACAGAACGTCACCCGATCGGGTGTCCACAGGATCCACAGGCGCCGTCCACAACTTGTGGACACCCGGCCGGGCTCACCTACGCTGCCCCGCGTGCGTACCGAGGGACCGGCGGGCGAGCGCGGCTCGACGCTGCCGTTCATCCTCGTCGCCTGGACGGTCGCCGCCCTCATGGCGTTCGGCGCGATCGCCGCGTCGGACGCCTTCCTGGAACAGCAGGAGGTCCAGTCCGTCTGCGACGGGGCCGCACTCGCGGCGGCGAATCACGCCGACGAGGCGGTCGTCTACACCAGCGGCGTCGGCGCCCAGGTGCCCCTCACCCGCGCCCAGGCGCAGGCGGCGGTGGCCGACCAGCTCACCACCGGCGGAGCCCGGCTGGACTCGTGGTCGGCCGCGACCGACGGCGCCGAGGTGACCGTCCGCTGCACGCGCTACGTGGACATCGCCTTCGGCTGGCTCTTCCTCGGCGGCCGGCCGCTCGAGCGCACGGCCACCGCCAGCGCCCGCGCGCCGACGGTTCCCTGACGTGCAGACGGCCCCCGACCGGAAGAGGTCGGGGGCCGTCGTACCGAGGCGTGGCGGGTGAAGGATTCGAACCTTCGTAGGCTAAGCCGACGGATTTACAGTCCGCTCCCATTGGCCACTCGGGCAACCCGCCGTGCGGTGGTACCGAAGCAGCTTACAAGAACAGTGGACGGCCTTTCCGGAACCCTGGGCCGTCCACACCAGGGAAGGGAAGAGCCATGGCAGACGCATCGTTCGACGTCGTCAGCAAGGTCGACCGCCAAGAGGTCGACAACGCCCTGAACCAGGCAGGCAAGGAGCTCTCGCAGCGGTTCGACTTCCGCGGCACGAACGCGACCATCGCCTGGGCCGGCGAGGAAGGGGTTGCGCTGCAGGCCGACACCGAGGAGCGCGTCGCGGCTGCCCTGGAGGTCTTCAAGGAGAAGCTGATCAAGCGAGGGATCTCCCTGAAGTCGCTGGACGCCGACGAGCCGCAGGCCTCGGGCAAGTCCTACAAGATCTCCGCCCACATCAAGCAGGGCATCGAGTCGGACAAGGCCAAGCAGATCGCCAAGCTCATCCGCGACGAGGGCCCCAAGGGTGTGCAGGCCCAGATCCAGGGCGACCAGCTGCGGGTCAGCGGCAAGAAGCGGGACGACCTGCAGGCCGTCCAGCAACTGCTGCGCGGGGCCGACCTCGACGTCGCGCTGCAGTTCGACAACTACCGCTGAGCGGCGGCATTTCCCCAGGTCAGAGCACGTCTACAGCGCCTCGTTCCGCAGTGAGTCCGCACGAGCGCCCAGCGCGGCGGCCATGAGGTCGCCGGCTGCGGCGCGCGTGCGGTCCTCGGCCGTGGGCCACAGGCTCCGCGCGCCCTAGCCCTGTCTTACGTTATGTGAGACGATCTTCTCGTGGCTGCGACGATCACGTTTCGCCCGGACGAGGACACCGCCCGAGCACTTGAGATCTTGACCCGTGACGGAACGCCGGTCTCCGCGGCCGTCCGCTTAGCTCTGCTGGCGGCAGCTGGAGAGCGAGCTCGTGCCGCGGTGCGAGAGGAGGCGGAGCAGCTCGCCGCCGATGAACAGGACCGAGCTGAGGCCGCGCAGGTGCTGCGGGACATGGAGACGCTGCGTGCGTGGTGAGGTCTTCCGGCTGCGTGCTCCGCGCGAGTCGCGTGGCCACGAGCAGACCGGCGCTCGCTACGCGGTCGTCGTCCAGTCCGACCATCTTCCCCTGTCGACGTGGCTTGTCGCACCGACTTCCACCTCAGCCCGCCCAGCAAGCTTTCGCCCGGAGGTCCAGGTCACCGGCCGTCCCACTCGAGTGCTCGCCGAGCAGACCGCCGCCATCGACGCCACTCGACTCGGCGACAGCGCCGGACACCTGACGTTCGAGGAACTCCGCCGCGTTGACGCAGCCCTGCGCCTCGTCCTCGACCTCTGACTCGGGGAGGTCCCCTTCGAGCCACCGGGACACCGTGGCTGATCGTCTATCAGGTCCAGAACCGGTCGCGAGCGAACCGTCAGGTCCGAGGCTACTGAACGCTGCTTAGGTGCTGCCCGGAGTTGCCGTCGACCGCCTGCGTAGAAGGCAGCACCTCCTGCAGCGCCGCCCTCATGACGGCGCCCGACGCGCCTTCGCCCGTGCCGGCGGCGGCCACGGTTACAGCCGCGGCGAAGTCGCTGACCTGCATATGGCGGTCCCGGGAGGCCCGGAGCAGCAGGGTCCAGGCGTGCTCGGCGTCGCAGTCGTGGACATCCATCAGCAGTCCCTTCGCCTGCTCGATCACCGCCCGGCTGTGCATCGCCTGCTGCATGCCTGCGATCTGCGCCTCGAGCTTCACGACCTCGACGGACTCCTCGTCGCCCGACCCGCGGTGATCGATGACCCGGAAGGTGGAGCACAGGCCGGTGAGCTCCAGCAGCCGCGTGACCGGCCACGGGACTCGCCGTAGCCACAACCGCTCACCCAGCCGGGCCTCGGCCTCTAGCAACGGGCGAAGCCCCGCGCAGCTCATGAACGTGACCCTGGACAGGTCAACGACAACATCTCTCGGCGGGTCCGCGCCGGCACACGCCAGCTGCGAACGCAAACCGGGCGCCGCTGTGCCGTCCACCTCACCGGCCACGTACAACACCGACATGGTGGACGGCGAGGGGGCCGGGTGAATTGTCGCTAGACACGTCATGCGATCCCATTCCGTGCACATCGAATGTGTCGATGCGCCGCCGGGTCCGGGGCAACACAACGGCTCCACCTGCGGAGGAGCGTCCTTCCTAGCTGCCAACCTACGCTCTGGAGCGATCGATTCGCTACGTGTCGAGTCGATCACGTTCGGCGTTGCCGGCTGCCCCTCTGACGACGACGGCATCGGTCGAGGACGGACCGGCATGTAGAGGTAGCGGCCCGGGTGATCACGCGCAGGGCGCCGGGCCCGGGGGGTGCGCGATCAGCCGTAGCGCGGCAGGTGCACCGTCCCGGAGCGACCGGTTCAACAACGCCGGTAGAGCGGCATGCGGGCCCAGTGTCCACCGTGTCCCGCGGGCGGGCCCGCAGTTGGCCTGCGGCTGGAGCTCCGGGACGTTCCCGGGTAGCGCAAACCGGGCCGGGGCGGCTCAGGCAGTCACGAGGACCCGCGCGTCGAGCGAGCCGTCCACCAACGCCGTCGCGACGGCGGTCAACGTGACGCCGTTGCCTCGGGCGTGGGTGCGCATCCGGGTGAACGCCTCGGCCACGCTGATGTCGACCCGGGCGGCCAACAGCCCCTTGGCCTGTTCGATCAGCACTCGGCTGGTCAACGCGCCCTGCAACTGCTCGGACAGCAGGCCCTGCTCGCTCAAGGTGCGCTCGTGCAGCAGACCGATGGTGGCCACGTCGGCCATCGCCTGGGCGACCGCGACGGCATCTTCGTCCAGGGCAGCTTGCCGGTCGGTGAACAGGTTAAGCGCGCCGATCACCTGCCGTCGCAGCCGCATGGGCACGGCGTGCGTGCCGCCGAACCCGGCTTCCAAAGCGGCCGGGGTGAACCGTGGCCACCGGTCCCGCGCCTCGGCCAGGTCGACGTTGACGACGGGACGGCCGGTGGAGAAGCACTCCAGACACGGCCCTTCCTCGGCCTGCAACTCGAACAGCTGCAACAACCGCGACCTCTCCACGGTGGAGGCCATCAGCTGCAGGTTCCCGCGCTGGTCGGCCAGCATCAGACCGGCGGCATCGACCCCCAACAGCTCCACACACCTGTCGACCAGCATCTGCAGGAAGTCCACCGTGTCGAACTCGTCGACCAGGGTGTCCGCGAGCTCCACGAACACCTTCGCCAGGCGTGGGGACCCGTTCATCGTCTGCCCTTCCCTGGTGTCCAACGGCGCGCGACCGGGCACCGCTCTGGTGCGTCAGTACTCAAGAATCCGCCCCTCGTCATCGCTCCGGAACCGCACAACCTTCTCGAGCACGTCCCGGGCGAGGTCAAGGATCGGGCGCTCTGCGGCGAAGGCCCGGGCGCGGAGCAGGACCATCGCCTGGGCCAGCGTCACGCCGGCCTGCACGGACACCATGCCACTGGCCTGGTGGACCTCGGCACGATCCTCGATCACCGAGATCGCCCCCACGTCGGAGCCGTCCAGAGCGTCCTGCGCCTGCAGGTGCAGCAACATAGCCGTCGCGGCGTCGGCGAAGCACAACGCCTCCGCGAGCTCTGCGTCGGACAAGATCCCGGGCCGATCGCGATACAGGTCCAGCACTCCGAGCCGGATCCCGCCCACCTGCAGCGGGAAGGCGAAGATCGCACGGATTCCCGCCTCCAACGCCCCGGCGGAGAAACCCGGCCACCGCGCCGGGCCCGAACGGGACAGGTCGGGCTGCAGCACCGGCCGCCCGGTCCGGATGGAGTCCACACACGGGCCCTCCCCGAGAGTGAACTGCAGGTCCTCCATCGTCTGCGCCGGACCGTCGGTCGCCGCGACCGTCCCGGCCGGGCCCTTGTCGGTCATCAACATGAGGCCC
>JAODNN010000050.1 GCA_025465355.1 Blastococcus sp.
GCGGTCACCCTGGTCTTCGGACTGGCGTAGTTGGTGGGTCCTCAGTTCGGCGGGTGGATCGCCGACCGGACGGGCAGCTGCTCGACAGCGGCCGGCCTACTGCGCGAGTGTCGAGGCTCCGGGGCGAACGGGCCCCGCGTGACCGGGCGCGATGAGACTCACCCGTCGAATCCGAGACACTCGACCTCGCCGCCACCGCGACCCGAAAACCTCACCCGACGAGTCAACTGAAGTCGGGGCGGTCCCGTTGATCTGCGGCACCCCATGGGCCGGGTGCCGGATGACCTTCGGCACTGTGTCCCCCCCGGGGAAGCCGACAAACTTCGTCCCGTTCGAGGGGGCGTCCCGTCATGCTCATCTCATCGCTCAGGCCGAACACGTACCAGGATTCGCTGCGGCTGATGCGGGTGAGCAGAGCACTCGCGGAGCTCGCGGGCGTCCATCGCGTCTCGCTCGTCATGGGCACTCCGGCCAACAAGGACATGCTTCGCAACGCTGGGCTGGACGCCGACGGCGTGGACGCCGCAGGACCGGCTGATCTCATCGTCGCGGCCGATGTCGCGGACGCGGGCGCCGCAGAGCTCCTGGTCGCGCGCGCGGAGGAACTGCTCGCCCGCGACGTCCCGGTCGCCGTCCGGTCCGGACTCCCCACGGCGCGTTCTCTGGACCGGGCGCTGGCCCTCCTCGGCGGCGCGGACCTCGGGCTCGTCTCCGTCCCCGGCGAGTACGCGGCCGCGGAGGTGAATCGGCTCCTGGACCGGGACGTGCACGCGTTCGTATTCAGCGACCACGTGAGCGTCGCGGACGAGGTCGCACTCAAGACGCGGGCACGGGAGCGCGGGCTGCTCGTCATGGGACCCGACTGCGGGACGGGGCGCATCCACGGCATCCCGCTCGGCTTCGCCAACGCCGTCGGTGACGGGTCGATCGGCCTGGTCGGTGCCTCGGGCACCGGTCTGCAGGAGGTCATGGTCCACGTCGACCGGCTTGGTGGCGGGGTGTCCTCCGCGATCGGGGTCGGCGGACGCGATCTGAGCGACGATGTCGGCGGCCTCATGTGCCTCGAGGCGCTGCGGGCGCTCGACGACGACGAGAGCACCGCCGTCGTCGTTCTCGTCGGCAAGGCTCCGGGCGTGCGGGTGCGCGAGGCGGTCCTCGGTCTGGCCGGCGAACTGTCCACGCCGGTCGTGGCGCTGCTTCCGGGCGAGGGCCCGAACGGTGAGGCCGTGCACCACGCCCGGACGCTGGAGGAGGCAGCGCGCCTTGCGGTCGAGATCGCCGGCCCCCGTGGCTGTCGCCCCGTGGCGTTCGGGCCGGAGCAGCGGCGGATCAGGGGCTTGTACACGGGAGGGACGCTGGCCGCCGAGGCTGCGTCCCTGCTCGCCGCAGCGCTCCCCGGGAGCGGAGGCCTCGGCCACGAGGTGATCGACCTCGGCGACGACGCATACACGCGCGGGCGGCCGCATCCGATGATCGACCCGGGTCTGCGTAACGAGCACGTCGCCGCGGTCCTCGATGAGCCGGAGACCGCGGTCCTGGTCGTCGACGTGGTGCTCGGCTACGGGGCGGCAGACGACCCGGCCGGCGTCCTCGCCGGGGCTGTCGTCGAGGGATTGGCGAAGCTGCAGGCCGATGGTCGGGACGTCGCGGTGGTGGCCTCGGTGTGCGGGACCGACGACGACCCGCAGTGCGCAGGCGCGCAGATCCGTGTCCTGGAGCAGGCCGGTGTCCGCGTGCTGCCGAGCAACGCCGCCGCGGTGCAGCACGCCCTCGCCCTTCTGGCCCGGCGCGGCGGAGGAGGCGCCCCTGGGCGCGCGCCGGCCGAACCGATCCGTCGGTTGCTCTCGGAGACTCCGCGGATCGTCAACATCGGGCTGCGCGAGTTCGCCGCGGCGCCGTTCGAGCGCGGTGCTGGCGTCGTCCACCTGGACTGGCGCCCCGCTGCGGGCGGAGACCGCCGGCTGCAGTCCCTGCTCGCCGGCCTGCGATGAGCAGCAGCACCGAAACGCATCGCACCGACGAGCGGGTGGGGGGATGCCGCTGGACCCAGAGTTCGCACCACATCCGCTGTGCTCACCGACGAACGTCGAGGACGAACCATGACGACATTCCGAACGCTCGACCAGGCGAACGAGGCCATCGCGCAGAAGATCATCGACGCACAGCCGCGGCTCGTGGACGTCGTACCGGCCAGGACCGTCATCGCCGCGCTGGAAGGAAAGCTCATCCTCCACGCCGGGCCGCCCATCGCCTTCGCGGACATGCCCGAACCGGTGCAGGGCGCGGCCATCGGTGCGGCGCTGTTCGAGGGCTGGGCGAGGGACGAGGCCGAGGCGCGTCGTGTCTGCGAAGAAGAAGTGCAGTTCGCTCCGAACCACCACTACCAGGCCGTCGGGGCAATGGGCGGGATCCTGACCGGCAGCTTGCCGGTGTTCGTCGTGGAGAACGCGACGGAGGGGAACCGCGCCTACACGACGATGCACGAGGGGGAGGGGAAGGTCCTCCGCTTCGGGGTCTACGACGAGGCCGTCGGCGAGCACCTGCGGTGGATGCGCGACGTCCTCGGCGTCGGCCTGTCGAGGGCGGTGAAGTTGTTCCCCGACGGTGGGCTACCCATCAATCCGATCCTGGCGCAGGCGGTCGCGATGGGCGACGACTTCCACGTGCGCATCAACGCCGCGTCCAGCCTGATGTTCAGGGACCTCGCGCCCAAGCTCGCGCGGGTGGGCCTGCCCCAGGAGGCCCTCGAGGAGGTGCTCGACTTCCTGTCGGGCAACGTCAACTTCTTCCTGACGCTTGGTATGGCGGCCGGCAAGGCGGTGCTGGATGCCGCGGCCACGATCCAGGACGGCTCCGTCGTCACGTGCATGACGCGAAACGGGCGGGAGTTCGCGATCCGGGTCAGCGGACTCGGGGACCGCTGGTTCACCGGGCCGGAGGAGCCACTCGAGACGCTGTACTTCCCCGGCTTCTCCGACGCGGACGCCTGCCCCGACACCGGCGACAGCGCCATCGTCGAGGCCTACGGCTTCGGCGGCCTGGTCGCGGTCGCGGCCCCGGCCGTACAGCAACTGGTGGGTACGGGCGGGGGCGGCTTCGCCGATGCCCTGGCCACCAGCGAGGAGCAGGCGGAGATCGTCGTCACGAGCAACCCGAACATGCCGATCCCCAACTGGGACTTCCGGGGTGTGCCGGTGGGGATCGACATCCGCAAGGTTGTGGAGACGGGGATCGCCCCCCTGATCACCACGGCGGTCATGCACAAGAAGGCCGGCATCGGCCAGGTTGGGGTCGGCAAGGTTCGCGCCGCCATGTCGTGCTTCACTGCGGCCCTCGAGGCCCTGGCCGAGGCGCACGGCACGGCGACCCAGGCCTGAGCCGCGGTTCCTGTTCGGACGGTTGTCGCCGTGCCGACGCCGACCGCCCGAGGGCCGACCGCCGAAAGGACAGCCGTCGGGCACCGGGCCGCTCACCGATCGGCCCAGTGCACACGGCAGTGGCCAAGCCGTCGCCAGAGCCGGAAGAACCCCCACAGTCGGGGACCGTGGGGGTTCTGGCGCGGTCTCCGAGGGGGGACTTGAACCCCCACGCCGGTTCGGAGTCGGACCAGTCTTGCCGGCGCACCAGACAGCAGGCCTGCTGTTCGCAGCCGTAGGCTTGCGTCCGGCGGTGAAGACGCGCCTACCCATCCTGCTGGAGCCGGATCCTGCAAACAGGCCCTGGCCGTCGTGGGGGCAATTTTGCTCACTCGACGAGGCCCCCGAATTCCCGCGGGCCGTGCTGGACACGCTGCGGCAGCCACTGGAGCGCGGGCAGGTCACCATTCACCGGGCGGCGGGCTCCGCCACGTTCCCCTGCCGGGCGCAACTGGTGCTTGCGGCCAACCCGTGCCCGTGCGCGAGCGCCGCCGGTGACACCGCCTGCACGTGCAGCGCGCTGGAACGGCGGCGGTACGGGTCGAGGCTGTCGGGGCCGCTGCTGGACCGGATCGACCTCCGTGTCGACCTGCCGCCGGTCACCCGGGCGGCGTGGTTCGACGGGGTCGGTACCCCGGAGTCGACGGAGACCGTCGCGCGACGCGTGCTCGCTGCCCGTGCGGTGGCCGCCGATCGTCTTGCCGGCACGGGTTACGCGGTGAACAGCCAGGTTCCTGGCCGGCTGCTGCGGGAACGCTGGGCGGTGCCGCGAGCGTCCCTGCGGCTGGCGGAGCGCGCGCTCGAGCGGGGAGCGCTGTCGGTACGCGGCTTCGACCGGGTGCTGCGGGTCGCCTGGACCCTTGCTGACCTTGCCGGCCGCGCTCTGCCGGGTACCGACGAGGTCGCCGAGGCCCTGGGCATGCGGCTGCAGCGGGCCGCCGCATGACGCTGGAGGAGGACCTCGAGGAGGCGGCCGCCCATTCGCCGGTCGGCGCGGAGGGGGTGCATCCCGGCCTACGCCGGGCGCGCGCCTGGCTGAGCCGGGCCGTGGAGCCGGGCACGGTCGACTTCTGGCGATATGTCGACGTCGTCGGGCCCGTCGATGCGGTCCGCAGGATCCGTTCGGGGGCGGCCCCGGACCGGGTCCGCGCGCTCGTCGGTGCGCGGGCGGCCCAGGACGAGAGCCTGACCGACCTGCGGCGCGCGGAGCGCTGCGGCGCCCGGCTGCTCGTCCCTGAGGACGACGAGTGGCCCGCCCTTCCGTTGCATGCGCTGACGGTCGCGGTGGCGGAGGAGCCTGATGATCACCGGCACCAGTCCGACCGCACGATGGCGCCGGTGCCCCCACTGGCCCTGTGGGTACTCGGTCCCGAGCGGCTGGACACCCTCGTCGACCGGTCGGTCGCCATCGTCGGTTCCCGGGCGTCCAGCGCGTACGGCGAGCACGTAGCGGCGGAGCTGGGCCACCAGCTGGGGGAGCGGGGCTGGACGGTCGTCTCCGGCGGTGCCTACGGCATCGACGCCGCCGCGCACCGGGGCGCGCTGGCCGCCGAGGCGCCGACGCTCGCGGTGCTGGCGTGCGGCGTGGACCGGGTCTACCCGGCCGCGCACGGAGCACTGTTCGGCCGGATCGCCGAAACGGGCCTGCTGGTCAGCGAGTGGCCTCCGGGATGCGCCCCGCTACGACACCGGTTTCTCGTGCGTAACCGGCTGATCGCCGCGGTGACCCGCGGCACCGTCGTCGTCGAGGCGGCGGCGCGGTCCGGAGCTCAGGCCACCGCGCGGCGTGCCCGACGGCTGGGCAGGCAGATCCTGGTGGTGCCCGGTCCGGTGACGTCGGCGATGTCCGTGGGCTGCCATGAGCTGTTGCGGGACGACGAGGTCGGCGCTGTCCTCGTCACGTCGGCCGCGCAGGTCATCGAGGCGGTCGGCAGCCTCGGCGCCGATCTGGCCGAGCCGCCCGAGCGGCCGTCGTCGCCCCGGGACGGGCTCTCCGATGTGGCGACGCGGGTCCTCGACGCGTGTCCGGTGCGCAGCGGGGTCAGCCCGGAGCGGCTGGCAGCCATCGCCGGCTGCGACGTCCTGGACGTGCTGCGCGTACTCCCCGCCCTGGAGCTGGCCGACCTGGTGCAGTGGACCGGCACCGGCTGGCGGCTCGCGCCCCCGCCGAAGAAGGACGCCGCCCGGGCATGACTTCGCAGACCCCGGGCGACCGTCAGGGCGGAGCACGGTCGGCGCGGCGGCTTGACGAGTCGTGCATGCCGTCGGACGGTTCGGGCATGGCCGCCCGGACAGCAGACGCGCGTGCCGCGCTGCCCCCGGCGCTGGCCGAGGCGCTGGCCGGCTACGAGGATCACCTCCGTTCCTCGCGGGACCTCTCCGAGCACACCGTCCGCGGATATGTCACCGACGCCGTCTGGCTGCTCGATCACCTCGCCCGGCGCGGTGGGGGGCAGGTGCACGACCTGGACCTCGCCACGCTGCGCAGCTGGCTGGCCCAGGGACGCACCCGTGGGCACAGCCGGGCGACCACCGCCCGGCATGCGGCGTCGGCTCGGTCGTTCACCGCCTACCTCCGGCGCGCCGCGCTGACCCCGGAGGACGTCGGCCTCCGGCTGGTCAGCCCCAAGGCGCACCGGACGCTGCCGGACGTGCTCGCTCCCGACCAGGCCCGCGCCGTGGTCGAGTCCGCGGCCGATGCCTCCGAGCCTGTCGGCCTGCGCGACGCGGTGGTCCTCGAACTGCTCTATGCCAGCGGTATCCGGGTCAGCGAGCTCGTCGGCCTCGACGTCGACGACGTGGACCGCAGTCGCCGGTTGCTGAGGGTCCTGGGCAAGGGACGCAAGGAGCGGAGCGTGCCCTACGGGCTCCCCGCAGAGCATGCGGTCGACGCCTGGCTGACCCGGGGGCGCCCCGCGCTTGCGACGCCGGACTCGGGGCCCGCCCTGCTGCTCGGCTCACGTGGACGGCGGCTGGACGCCCGCGAGGCGCGTCGCACCGTGCATGCGGCCATGGCCAAGGCCCCCGGAGCGCCGGATGTCGGCCCCCACGGCTTGCGGCACTCCGCCGCGACGCATGTACTCGAGGGCGGCGCGGACCTCCGGTCGGTTCAGGAGTTGCTCGGTCACGCTAGCCTCGCGACGACCCAGATCTATACGCACGTTACGGTCGAACGGCTCCGTGCTGTCCACGCGCAAGCGCATCCCCGCGCCTGAGAGGACGGCCGAGTGCTGGAGAAGACGGCAGTGGCGATGACCGGGCCGGACCACGGAGCAGAACCGAGCAACACGACCCAGGAGCCCGACCGTGCCTGACGCCACCATCCACCAGCTCGACCCGTCGAGCGAAGAGGACACCGACGCTCTGCTGGGCGAGCTGTGGGCGAACTACGTCGAGAGCCGCGACTCCGGCCTGCGTGACCGCCTCATCCTGCATTACGCCCCGCTGGTCAAGTACGTCGCAGGCCGGGTCGGCAGTGGGCTGCCGGCGCACGTGGAGCAGGCCGACCTGGTCTCGTACGGCACATTCGGGTTGATCGACGCGATCACCCGCTACGAGCCCAGCCGCGAAGTGAAGTTCGAGAGCTACGCGATGTCCCGCATCCGCGGCGCGATCATCGACGAGCTCCGCAACACCGACTGGATCCCGCGGTCGGTCCGGATGAAGGCGCGCCAGTTCGAGCGCACAGTCGCCGAGCTCGAGGGCAAGCTCCGACGCACTCCGACCGACGACGAGGTCGCGGAGGCGATGGAGATGGACGTCGAGGAGATCCGCAAGTTCCTCGGCCAGCTGTCCCTGGTCAACGTGGTCGCCCTCGACGAGCTCCTCACCGACGACGACGGCGGCGGCTCACCGAGCCTCGGCGACACCCTCCGGGACTCCTCGGCGCTCGACCCGCAGGCCATGGCCGAGCACGGGGAGGCCCGCCAGCTCCTGGCCCGTGCCGTGGAGCAGCTCCCCGAGCGGGAGAAGGTCGTCGTCAGCCTCTACTACTTCGAGGGGCTCACCCTGGCCGACATCGGCCGGGTGCTGGGCGTGACCGAGAGCCGCATCTGCCAGCTGCACACCAAGGCCGTGCTCCATCTGCGCACGAAGCTGGCCGACATCGCCTGACTGACAGACTGACTGCCTCCCCGCGTCGCGGCCGAGCGAGGTCCGGATGATCATTCCCAGGACCTCACCGATGGCAGCCGGTCGCGCGCGCCCATGACGGTCCACCTGGGGGTCCTGGTACGCCGAGGAAGTACGCCCGGTCGGCCTCCGGGGAGCACGGCGGATGCCCGTTTTCCCCCGACTCGGATAGCCTCGGCCCGCCGATCCCTCGACCCGGGCGTATGACATGACGGCAGACAGCGCACCGCTGAAGTCCCGACGGCCGGACGCTCGGGCCAAGTCGGCCGAACGCTCGTCCTCGGCCGACGGTCGTCCTGGCGCGGGTGCCGTCTCGCCCTCGCACGAGCAACCCGACCTCGTGGGCCTGGACTTCGTGCAGCAGCCACCGAAAGGCCTCCTGGACCCGCGGTTCTCGCACCCGGACGCCCCGCTGCGACAGCCCGGCGCCTCCGGCCTGACCGGCGTGGGCGCGGCCACCCATCTCGTCGCGCTGCAACGCATCGCCGACGACAACGGGGGCAACCGGGCGTCGCCGAGCCCGGGCTACGCGGCGTCCGTGCGCTACGTCACGGCGGTTCTCCGCGACGCCGGGTACGAGGTGAGGACTCCCGGGTACCCGCTGCCGAAGCGGCGCCGTCGCGGCGCGCTGATCCGCGAGCAGAACGTCATCGCGCAGACTCGGACGGGGGATCCCCGATGGGTCGTCATGGTCGGCGCGCATCTGGACTCCGTGCGCAAGGGGCCGGGGATCAACGACAACGGCTCCGGTGTCGCCGCCCTCCTGGAGATCGCGACCAGACTCGGTGGCTCGCCTCCGACCCGCAACGTGGTCCGGTACGCCTTCTGGGGTTCGGAAGAGGACGACATGGCCGGATCCAGGCACTACGTCGAGAAGTTGTCCCGCAGGGACCGCGAGGACATTCTGCTGTACCTCAACGTCGACATGATCGCGTCGCCGAACGCCGGCTACTTCGTGATGGGCGGAAAGGGGAAGTCGCGAGCGAAGTCCGGCCCGCGCGGTTCGGCACGGGCGGGGGGCGTCCTGGTCGAGCAGTTGGCGGCCACCGGTGTCGTCGCCAAGACCCTCGCCTTCGACGACGAGTCGGACTACGGCCCCTTCGTCGTCGCCGGCATCCCGGCGGCGGCCGTGCTGTCCGGTGACCGGAAGACCAAGAGCCGGAAGCAGGCCAGACGCTGGGGTGGGCGGCCCGGCGAGCGCTTCGACCGGAACTACCACACCCCTCGAGACCGGGTCGACACGCTCGACCGCACCGCGTTGGACCGGTTCACCCGAGCCCTGGCGGGGACGGTGGCCTACTACGCCGGCCTGAGTGACACCTCCACCGTCTGAGGAGCGCCCGGCGGCCGCGGACCGGTCACCTCCACGGCAGCAGTCGCACCGCGGGCGGAGACAGCAGCGCCATCGGGTCGAGGTAGACCTCTCCGCGGCGCAGGCCCCAGTGCAGGCATGCGGCCACGGGGCACCCGGCGTGTCCGGCGGCAAGAGTCCCGACGGGGGAACCGCGCGCCACCGCCTGACCTGCCGCAACCGACGGATCGACCGGCTCGTACGTCGTCCGCAGGCCGTTGGCGTGGACGACGCTGACCACCGGCCGCCCGGCGACCATCCCGGCGAAGAGGACGACACCCGCACCAGCTGCCAGTACCCGTTCGCCCGGGGCACCCGCGAGGTCAACGCCGCGGTGCCCCCGCCCGTAGCCCGTCGCCGGCGGATCGAAGGAGCGGGTGACCCTCGGTTGACCGGTCAGCGGGGAACTCCACAGCGCGGCATGGCCGCTGGACAGCACGGCCGCCGGAGCGGCCGACGCGGCGCCCGGGGCCAGGGCGAACATGGCCGCGGCAAGCACGGCGAGCAGGCGAGGGGGCACCCGGCCGAGCCTGGTGGCGGTGGCGCCGGGACGGGGTCGGCGGCGGCGATCTGTGGACCGCCGGAAGGCTGGGGAAAGCCGCGGCGTGCTGCGCGTATGCTGTCCGGTGCGGCCCGTTCCGACGGGTCGACTTCGCGCGTCCTTCTCCCGCCGGTTCTGGCGGGGCAGTCGCCACCTCGGTCCCGGCGGGCAACCGCCGGGTGAGTGGTGCCGCAGGACGCCAGGGCGGCGCACCACCCGGTGTCCGCGACAACCGAGGAGCGCGGCCGGCGGCCGCGCGCAGATCAGAGAGGCTGCAATGGCAGTCGTCAGCATGAAGCAGCTGCTCGACAGCGGCGTCCACTTCGGGCACCAGACCCGTCGCTGGAACCCGAAGATGAAGCGCTTCATCTTCACCGAGCGCAACGGCATCTACATCATCGACCTGCAGCAGACGCTCGGGTACATCGACTCGGCCTACGAGTTCGTCAAGCAGACCGTGGCCCACGGTGGCTCGATCATGTTCGTCGGCACCAAGCGTCAGGCGCAGGAAGTCATCGCCGAGCAGGCGCAGCGCGTGGGCATGCCCTACGTCAACCAGCGCTGGCTGGGCGGCATGCTCACCAACTTCCAGACCGTGCACAAGAGGCTCCAGCGGCTCAAGGAGCTCGAGGACATGGAGCAGACCGGCGTGCTGGTCAGCCTGTCCAAGAAGG
>JAODNN010000191.1 GCA_025465355.1 Blastococcus sp.
GCGCGACTCGGCTCGATGAAGGTGTTCTCGCTGAACTCGTTCCACGAGATGATGCCGATCGCGTCCGGGACGGTGGCGAGCGCTCCTTGCCAGGAACTGCGCAGCGTCGCGCCGTCGCGACGATCCACGACACTGTGGCCGCCCACCTTGCGGGCGTCGAAGCCGGGTGCCACCGGCGCGACCCAGATGCCGCACTTCGCCCGGGTGGCGTTGGCCATGTCGACCATTTTCTGCTCATAACCGGGGGTGTTCCGGGGATCCGGCGAGGACCAGTAGTACAGCTCGCCGTCCACTGCCGGGGCCACCCGCTGGTAGCCGGCCACGCTCTTCTCGGTCGCCAGCACCATCAGTCGGGAGGCCACTGGCGCGGTGATGGAGCGCAGGTCCTGCTCGGAGTAGTTCCACGTGCCGGAGAGGGCCACCATCGGTCGGGATCCCAGCACGTGGAAGACCGGATCGTTGGCGTAGTCGTTGGCCAGTTGTTGCAGGTCGCGCTTGACCTGCGCCACCGGGAGCGGATGCCGGCCGAAGTCCTGCGCCTGATAGGTGATCGCCAGTTTGAAGTTGCTCTTCGCCGCGACGTTGCGCAGCGCCGCCAGCCGGGAGTTCAGCGTGGGCGTACTCCGCCAGCCCACGATGAAGCCGTTGATCCCTGCGGCGCGTGCCTCCGCCACCTGCTTCGCCATGACGGTGGTGTCGTCGCTCGAGTAGCGGCCGATGGCCGGGAAGTCGATCTTTGCCCGGTTCCACGAGGTGGGGGTGAACCACATGTAGAAGTGGGCGAGCACCGGCGCGCGATCCGGCGTGGCCGGTGTCCGGCTCGGGCATTGGGCGGCTAGTGGGGAGGCCGTCGCCTGTGATGAGCGCACGGAAGCGGCGGCGGCGTCCGGCACGGTCGCGGTCAGGGAAAGGAGCACCAGGGCCAGCGCAGCCCCTAGTGCCCGGACGCGTTGGGCGCCGCGTCCCGCCAGACCGCTCATGCTGAGCCCCGGTCAGACGCGACCGCGAGGTCGGAGGAACGATCCTCTGATTGCGGAGCCGGCTCCCGGTCCTCCAGCCCAGCAATGGCGCCGACGGATCGGCCCACTCCGGCCTGTTGCGGAGAGTCGCGGCGGCGCTTGTATCCCGGGCGTCGTCGTATCCGGCCGGCGATGGCAAGCACCGCGGCGAGGGCGAGGACCACGCCGAGGACGGTGAGGACGTCCAGCCAGCTGAAGAACCCGACGTCCACCTCCTGATTGCGGGAGATGGTCAGCGGGAGTTGCAGGTGCGGCCCTGAGCCGAGAGCGGTGAGGACGTAGTCGCCGCGTGGCACCGTCGGCAGATGCAGCCACCCGTCGCGGTCGAGCGAGAAGCGCTGAGGCCGGCCGTTCGGGAAGACGAGATCCACCGCGCCGCGGCCCGAGAAGCCGAAGAGAGCATCGCGGACGTGGATATCGACCGAGTAGAAGAGCAGCGTCACGTCCACGGTCGCCTGCTTGGCCGGGCTGAAGCGCTGCTGCGACTCGTTGACCACGTTGGAGCCCCCGTACGTAACCCGCTGCACGCTCCAGTCGACGTTCTTCACCTCCAGTCCGGAGTCCTTCGGGACAGCCCGCGTGCCCTTCAGCCAGCTGGCCTTGTGTGCCGGGAGCTCAGCGACCTCGCCCGTCATGCTCCGGGCGCTGAGCGAGTTGATCGACGCGCCCTCCAGCCCCTTCAGGTTGAAGAACTGGAAGCTGACGAGGTAGCTCAGGTCGAGCGCGATCTGCGGGCCGGCCCGGAACCGGTACAGCCTCGTTGGGGTGACCTGTACCAATCGGCCGCCGATTACGACCGTGACCGCGGCGTAGCTGATGCGGTCCTCCAGCTTCCGGCTGGTCACCGGGGTGTCGAACTCCACCTTTCCCGCGCTGTCGGTGAGGTGCGTGACGCCCTCGAGGGTCACCGGGAAACCGGCCACGGCCGGCCCGGTGCCGATGACCACGTGGGTGAAGTGCGGCGTTGCGATCCGTGGCGTCCTGTGCGGGTGAGGCCTGACGATCCGTGGCGTCTTGTGCGGGTGAGGCCTGATGATCCGTGGCGTCTTGTGCGGGTGGGGCCCGGCGATCTGTGGGGCCGGCGGTGCCGTGGTGGGCGGTGCCGTGGTGGGCGGTGCCGTGGTGGGCGGTGCCGTGGTGGGCGGTGCGGTGGTGGGCGGTGCCGTGGTGGGCGGTGCGGTGGTGGGCGGTGCGGTGGTGGGGGGTGCGGTGGTGGGCGGTGCGGTGGTGGGGGGTGCGGTGGTGGGGGGTGCGGTGGTGGGCGGGTCTGTGGTCACCGGGGGAGTGGTGTCCACGGCCGTGATCTGCGGGACCGTGGCTCCCGGAAGGGTGGGCACCCCCGGGGTGGGCCCCGCAAGAGTGGTCGCCGTGACAGCAGCGCCGGCCACGTCGGAGGCTGTGCCCGCGACCGCCAGGGTGGCCATCACCGCGAGCGCCATCACCGCGAGCGCCGTCAGCGCGACGGCGCGTCGGAGGGAGCGGCGAACCTTGGATGCTTTCGTGCTCACTGCGACACCCCCGTCCGCACCTTCCGGCCCCGCAGCGCCGCGACGACGACGAGGACGGCGAGTAGCAGCAGGGCGCCGCAGTAGGACGGGTAGACTGCGCTGATCCGGCCGCCCGGTGGCCGCGTGGCCGATGGGCCATTTCCGAGCAGGGCCGCCTCTCGCGGGCCGGCCGAGAAGTCGAACGCCGACGTGATGTCGTTCGCCGCCTTGTCACGCGCGGCGAGCGGGGGCACCCGCCAGTTGTTCTCGATGAACTTCAGCTCCGAAGTGAAGTCGAGCGTCGTGTGGTCGATGTACCCCTTCTTCGCGTAGGGGCTGACCAGGAGCGCGGGGCTGCGGAAGCCGTAGCCGTACTTGTCCACGGCCGGTGGCTTCACATGGTCGTACCAGCCGCCCCAGCCGTCGTAGGTCCACATGAAGGCCGAGGTCTTCCACGCCGAGCTCGACATCAACGAGTTGATGAGGGTCCGGACGAAGCTCTGGCCGGCCTTGATGCTGCTCGGCGGATGCTCGCTCGGGCCGGACGGGACCATGAAGCTCACCGCCGGCAGCCGGCCGTCGTTGAGGTCCTTGTAGTACTGGCTCATGTCGACGATGTGGCTGCTCAGCGTGGGGTCGTCGAGGAAACGGTTGTAGTTCAGCAGCGGGACCCGCACGCGCTGCGTCCCCGCGTCCGCGCCGCTCCGGGTACGGAAGTTGATCTTCGGCCGGAAGTTCTGCGCGTAGAACTTCCAGGAGATCCCGGCCTTCTGAAGCGCGTCGAAGATGGTCGGGACGGCGTCGAATCCGGTCGCCGTGAGCGCGTCCGCGTTGGGGTTCCCAGGTGTTCCGGTGACCCAGAACATGTGGTTCCACACGCTGCCGCCGGATGCCGACGTGAACAGTCGGTCGAACAGCACGTAATTGTCGGCGACGTTCCAGTAGTAGGGGATGTCCTGGCGGTCGTAGTAGCCCATGGCCTGGTCGGCGACGCCGGCGTGCTTCCCGAATGCAGAGACGAACCCGTCCATCTTTCCTCCGTTGTACTCGGCGTCATAGATGGCGCGGTTCTGTCCGAGGCTGGAGATCGCCGAGCCCCGGAGCGGGAAGGGTTTCGCGCACGGCGGCGTCCCCTTTGGGGAAGACGTGGTCGCGGCCGGGACGGGCATACAGGTGGCCGCCGGGACCCCGTCCGCCCCGGGATAGGTGCCGAAGTAGTTGTCGAAGGAGTGGTTCGACTGCATCAGCACCACGAAGTGTTTGATGGGTGTCGTCGTGCTCAGCTGCTCCGCCGGGGGGGACTCCGCTGCGGCTGCGGCGGCGGCCGGCATGCCGACCACTAAAGGCGCGGCCGCAAGGGCCAACGCGCCGAGTGCTGCGGCAATGCGTTGTCTCATGGCCTGACCTCGTAGATGGTGATCACGGGCTTGTGGAGCTGCCGTCGGCCCTTGCCCACGGTGATGAATTCCTGGTGCACTATCTGGCCGTGGTAGCGCTGCACGAAGGTGAGCAGACGTCTCGAGAAGAACCGTGATCGCGACGCTGAGAACGAGTCCCAGACGAGGTAGTGGACGGCGTTCTGCCTGATCTGCAGGTCCGGGTTGTTGACGGCGTCGTAGACGGGGTTGCGGTGCAGCGGGTTCGGGCTGACCGAGAGGGCCATGACCTTCCGCTGCCCGTAGAACTCGATGATGTTGGCCATGGAGGGCCCGACCGCGAGCAGATTCGCGCCGGACGGCACGTTCTTCGCCACCCACGCCCCGGCCTCGCGGCCGCCCGGCACACCGCCGGTTCCGGCGAGGTAGCTCGCGCCCGCGTTTGCCGGCTGGACCCGGTTCCAGGAGGCCAGCGCCAGGCTCGCCACCAGCGCCACCGCCACGACGGCACGCAGCCCGGTGGTGGTGACGGCGAGGGCGCCGGCGCGCCACCTCACCTCCCGCACCGGAACGCTGACGACCACCATTGCCGCGAGCACGGCCAACGGCACGGCGATGGGCAGGAGGTACTGGTAACCCTTCACGGCCCAGACCTCGAAGAACAGGCAGGGGAAGGCCACCCAGCTCAGCAGCAGGTGCTCCGACCAGCTCAACGACCGGCGCATCAGGATGAGGCCGAGGACGACCACGAGGACCACGCCGACGCCGAGCTCCAGCGGGACCGTCGTCGGGTAGAACCACCAGGTGTGGTTGGGGCGACGGGACAGTTGCCACACGAGGAAGGAACCGCCGGTCGAGGACTTGCCGGCCAGCGTGAGCGACAGCGGGTACGGCAGGATCGTCAGCAGGAGCACCAGCGTGGCGAGCACCGCCTGGATCAGCCGCGGCCTGGTGTTCCGAGTGAGGGCGAAGAAGGCATAGGCGCTGGCGACCAGCAGGATCGCCGTCTCTTTCGAGAGCACCGCCAGCCCGAGGCCGGCCGCTCCCGCGTAGAGCCAGCCCGCTCGGCCGGTCTGGACGAAGCGGACGAGAAGGTACAAGGCGAGTGCGGTGAAGAACGTCATCGGCCCGTCCAGCAGGATCTGCCGGTTGACGACGACGACGTAGGGCATGACGCCGATCAGCAGGGCGGCCAGGACGCCGACCCGCCGCGCGTAGAGCCGGGCGCCGATCGCGTAGGTGACCCAGACCGTGGCCAGGCCGAAAGCGACCGACAGCAGGCGGCCCCCCAGGCCAGTGACCCCGAAGACGCGGTACTCGAGCGAGAGCAGCGACTGGTAGAGCAGGGGATGAGCGCGGAACACGGGGAAGAAGGGCAGGTAGGCGGGGTCCCGCGCCAGCGAGGCGGCCTGCCCCGCGTAGACCGCCTCGTCGCTGTTCAGTCCCAGCGCATCGACGGCCCACAACCGGAGCAGCAGTGTGGGCGCCGCAACGGTGACTGAGACGACGACGGTGCGGAGGATCCCGGGCCGTCGCAGCCACGCCGAGACGGCGCTCGTGCCGCCTGGGTTCACTACCGGCTGCTGATGAGCAGGGGCCGGGGAGGGCACCTCGGCCTCGAGGGCCTCGTCGGGCGGCTCGGGACGTTCGCTCGTCGTCGTCATCTGCTCCCCGTAATTGGTCGCATCAACCGTGCCTGGCCGGTGGAAGGCCGGATGAGGCGCCTGTCATTTCCCGCCGCACCATTGACCATGGGGGCGCGGAAAAATAGACGTCTGCGCACGGCAATGGGAAATTGATCGCTTGATCGCGACTCGCAGGGTGCCACTGAGCGGTGATGTAACTGTACGTGTACAGCTAGTGATTGCGCGGGAACAATTCCATCTTGGCCCCCGGCATCGGGAGGGGCCGCTACACGTGTCCCCGTTCAGCGCGCCGGTCGGGGCGACGGCGGCCGCGGAACTGCTGGGCGGGTTCCCGCCGCTGAAGGTTTCGTCGTCCGGAGCGTTCGGCTGGTGCCGGCCCAACCGTGGGTCTCGTAGAGGCTGTTAACCGCACCGAGAAGCGCTGCCACCACGTTGGGGTTGACACCAGGTTGCCTTGTGGCCAGTCTTGCGAAACCGCTCCGTTCGGTAACCGGTGCACGCTGACTCCGGGGGTCGGTGCAGGAGTCAGCGTGGGCTCCTGCACCGGCTCCCCGGGCCGGCCCGCCGGCCGGCTCACGTCGGGGCTGTGGCCGGAGCCGGCCCTGACCCTGCCGGTTCTCGGGCTGGCTACCGGGTGCCGGTGGTGATGATCCACCACGTGGTGACGAAGAAGTTGCCGGTCATGTCCCCGATAGCGGGCCGTCGTCGCCCACCGGCACCCGGTAATGGGAGTACCTCGACAGGGTGCGGATGGGATTGAGCGTGACCGTCCGGTTGGTCGCGTTGTAGGTCACGACCGGCGCGCTGAAGGTGGCGGTGACGTTGGCCGTCTGCGACACCGTGATGCTGTCGGCACCCGGGGACTGCGCCGTCACCCAGGGCTGCACGGTGATGGCCCCGGAGAGGGCGGACGTCGAGCCGTCGTAGTCGGCGAGGGAGATGCCGTCTGTCGCGCCGACGATCCGCCAGGTGTATGAGCCGTCGGGGACCAGGGCGCCGGCAGTGTCCTTGCCGTCCCATGTCACCGTCGTGGCTGCGTGCCGGTCGAGGCAGCTCAAGGCCCGCACCAGCGTGTCGGCCGCGTTGCGGATCTCGATCTGGCAGGTGTCCAGCACGGGACGTGACGACGCGGGCCGTCCACGGCGCCGTGGGCGAGTAGGTGGCCGTGGCCGCCGGCGCGCCGAGCAGCCACGGCTGGTCGGCGTAGGCCGGCAGCGGAACGACGTAGGCGATCCCGGACGTCGCGATGTACGCCAGGTTGTTGCCGTCGACGCGGGCCGATGTGCCGGCGTCGATGGGTGTCGCCTCACCTCCGGCCAGCGGGACGGCCTCGATGGTGCAACCGCCTCCGTCCGGGCACGAGGAGCCCACGGCGTACCCGGTCGAGAGGTCCCGCAGAGAATCCAGCCCGGTCAGTGGGGCAGCCGGAGCCATGGTGGCCAGGTTCCGCGTCATCAGTTCGGTGGTCGACGTCGAGCCGCTGGACGACGTGATCTGCCAGGCCGCGGTGTCGCCGGCGAGCAGCACGGTGCCGTCAGTGATGTCGGCGCTGGGGGCCCGCACCTGCACCGGGGCCGCGCCGGTGCGCAGGTCGACCACCCAGACCGAGCCGTCGGAGTCGAGCCGGGCGAGCCGCTCGCCCCAGAGGTGGTAGCTGATCGCGTCCGGCAACGAGGTGGTCTGGCCGGTGCGCAGATCCTTCAGCGTCCACGGCTCGGTGACCGAGTCGGGGCCGACGACGCGGCTCTGCATCAGCAGGCGGTCACCGGAGAGCTGCGAAACGACGCCGCTGGCGTCGAGCTGCGGCTGCGGCTGCGTCGTGAAGGTGGTGGTGAGCATCGAGGGTCCGAACCTGCTGGACCCAGAGGTGTACGTCACCCGCCCGTTGGCGATGCTGAGAGGCGAACCGCTCGCGTTGTCGCCGACGAGTCCTCCACTGCGTGAGAAGAGGTCACTGGACCAGACAGCGCCCCGTAGGTGCCGTTGTCCGCCCAGGCCACCTGGTTGGGGCCGATGGCGACGTCCGTGGCCCCGCGCGGTTCGGACGGCAGCCCGGCCGGAGTCACCATTGTCGGAGTGCCCCCGGCGAGAGGCATGGCATAGACGTCATTGACGCCGTCCTTGCCAGGATGGGAGACGAGGACGGTCGTGGGGTCTTTCGTCGTGGCTGCGAGGCTGCCGGTGATGCCGAAGGTGCCATCGAGCACCGTGGTGGGTGCGACGTCGGGCAGTGCCCAGGTGGAGATTCGGTCTTCGTGCCGTTCGCCCACGTGAAGGCGACGCCGTCCGGAATCTCTACGACCGACAACGCGGTGACGCCGATCTGGTCGCCCGCCGCACCCGTCAGCGGAAGCCGGGTCAGGTGGTTCGTGGTGCCGTCGGTCCAGGAGCAGTACAGACGGGTGCTGGTGAGCGTGCACGTGCTGTCCGGGGGAGTCTGGAGAACCTGCCCGGAGCCCGGTGTCGCGTAGGGGAAGTAGACGTACTGCCCCGCGACGTCGGTCTGGGCCAGAGCACCCAGTGCGCTTGTCTTCAGCGAGGACTGCGAGATCGTCGTCGTGCCGAAGACGGTCGGCCCGGTGTTGTCCAGGACGTCCACCGACACCAATTCGTACGGCCCGGCTCCGCGCTGAGCGAGGTAGCCCGTGCTCGTGGAGGCCAGGTAGGTGAGATCCGCGGGATCGCGACGGTGTCCGGCGTGATGGGGCTCGTCCGGGACGCGTCGGCGATCGTCTGGTAGACGAAGGTGTCTGCCGAAGAGTCGTGGTGCGACAGCAGATCGCCCACGCTCTGGGCGTCTACGAAGCCGCCCCTGCGAAGCCTCGAGCCCCAGACCCACAGGTACGGGTCGCCGGCCACCCTCCAGACGAGGCCGGATGCGGTGCGAGTGATCGGGTCGAGCCCTAGCGGCACGCCGCTAGGGCTCGCGGTGAAGAGGGCGCGCGTGCCCGCCGGATCAGAAGCCGACGCCGGCGGGGCGCCGAGCACGCCGGCGACGAGGGCCGACACGGCCAGCAAGCTGATCCGGGTTCCGCGCACGCTAGCGCTCCAGGGGCCAGGTGAGGTCTTGAGAACAAGACGTCGCCGGACCATGACGGAGCGTAAGGATTTCCGGTATCACCCAGTGTCGAAAGTGACGGACTCGCAACGAACGCACCCCAAAGCGGGGAAGTCCCTGTTCAGCAGATTGTGGCGACAGCCGGCACCGAACGTCACCCGCTGATGATCTGAACCCCGACGCCGAGGGTGGTGTAGGTGCCGAGGGCTCGCCCGTCGCGGGTGGCCAGGGGGATGTCCGCGGCCCGTGCCGCGAGAGCGACGAGGGCGTCGTAGACCGCGCCGCCGGCGATACCCAGCGGGGCGAGAACGCCCGGCAGTGCCCCGAGTTCTGCCGCAGGCACTGGGACGACGTCCTCGAAATTGGCCTCGAGTAGCCGCGCGGCATCCGCCGGCGTCACGCGCGCATCCCCGGGGAGGCGCGTCAGGACGGAGTACGTCTCGGCCAGCGACTGGGTGGTGAGGACCGGAGTGACTCCCCTCGCGGATCGCCGGACCGCCTCGTGTGCGGCATGTGAACGGAGCAGCAGTGGAACCGCGGCGCTGGTATCGAAGGCCAGACGTGTCACCGTCGGCCGGAGTCCAAGAGGCCGAAGACGACGTCGTCGGTGACCGGGGTCTCGGACTCGGCAACCAGCGCACCCTCGACCTCGACGAGCCGAGCGGTCCGCCCGGCCGAGACGAGTTGGAGGCCAGCCCCGTACCGGCTCACGTCCACGGTCATGCCGGGCACCAGGCCAAGGGCGTCGCGCAGGGCTTTCGGGACGACAATGCGGCCCAGGCTGTCGATGGTGGTCTCCACTGGTAAAACGCTACCAGTGGCCTGCCAGTTAGTCAGTGGCGGCCGGGCGGCGGGGGTGCCCGCCCGTCCTCGACCGCGCGGACGTAGAAGTCGTGGCGGGGTGGGTGCCGGGCGGCCGACCTCGGCGTACTGGGCCCTTATGCGACGCAGGTGCGTCTTGAGGGTCTCGGGCCCCATGCCGAGCCCGCGGGCGGCGGTGGGCAGCACCGCCGGCCGTGACCCCGCCGGCCCTCCTGGCGCCGTCACGCACCACCCGCTCACCCCGGACAGCCGGGTGCTTCCGCCGAAGTGACCCATGACCAGCGCCCAGGACGTTCTCGCCGGCTCCTTCTCGGTCGGCGGGGCCGCGCTCGGCGTCGTCGTCCTGGCGGCGTTCATCGCCGTGGTCGTCGGCTACAGCAGGTTCACGACCACCGGCTTCCGGCAGCGCGAGGTGACCACTCAGCTGTCGTCGGTCGAGCTCGGCGGGATCTTCGAGCAGCGGGTGTGCGGAATCGGCTGGAGCATCGTCGAGCGCGGCAACCCGGTGGTGGCCCAGTCGGGCCCGGTCGCCGGCATCCGCCAACAGATCGTCATGCAGTGGACCGACGAGGGCGGCCAACGAGTCGCGAAGATCTGGGTGCCCCGGTACTCGAAGAAGCTCACCGGCGCCCCCAAGGCGTACCGGCTGCGCCTGCGGATGGGCAGCTTCCTCGCCGAGGTGCGGCGCCGGGACGCCCGAGCCGTCGTCACCCCCTGAACAGGTGCCGGACGGGCCCCACAGGGCGTTGACCGAGGCGGATGGTGTGCACGAGCCGCCGGATGCGGGTGGGGACGACGTCCACCTCGAAAGGGTCTCACCCGGTCGCGCCTCCTTGTCAGCGGATGAACGGAACCTCAAAGTTTCCTGTGAAAGGTCGGGTTCGCCGACCGAACCGACAGGAGTTCCCGTGACCACCGAGCAGTACGGCACCACCCCCGCCCAGCCCGAGCCCTACGGCGCCGTTCCCCCGGCCTCGCAGCAGCCGACCTACGCGCCGCCGCAGACGGTCTTCGTGCAGA